>JAKOWJ010000355.1 GCA_029781595.1 Pseudomonadota bacterium
TTTCCTCTACGGCCTGAACCAGACGCGATACGGGACCGGCCCCCTCGAGCTCGCGGCGGGCCCGACGATCGGCCCAGCGCTCGACCTCCTCACCTCGGCGATGAACGCCGGCAAGGCCGCGACCGAGGGGCGGGAATCGCACCTCGCCGCCAAGGCCCTCACGATCGCCAAGGGGTTCATTCCGGGCAACAACCTCTGGTACACGAAGGCCGCGACCGACCACCTGATCTTCCAGCGGCTGCAGGAGGCACTCTCACCCGGGTACCTCGCCATGATGCGCGCCAAGTCCGCGCAGGAGTACGGACAGCGCTGGTGGTGGGAGCCCGGGGAATCCGTGCCAGGGCGGGCGCCTGATTTGCACGCCACTTCTCGTTGACCAACCAGGAGCACTGACCGTGACCGAACCGAAGGACCAGCCCGAAGCCATCGCGCAGAAGCTGCGCGCCCAGCAAACCGACCTCACCGTGCTGCTCGTGTCGATGCGCGCCGAGTACGAGTCGATCGCGTACGCCGCCGAGACGGGCGACGAGGAGGCCGCGGCGAAATCGCGGGACCTTCGCCTAGCCATGGACAAGACCATCCACGATCTCGAGCGCGTGGGCGCAGCGCTCGTGGAGGCGGACAAGCGCGCCAGGGCGCACGCGAGCGCGGCAGGCGTGGAGCGCCGCCGCGCGGCATTCGAGAAGGCGAAAGCCACCATGCGCGAACGCGAGGTGCTCGCCAAGCAGATCGACGGGGCGGTGGCGAGGCTGGCCGAACTTTACCGGCGCTTCGATGCCGAAGGGCAGCGCGCTTTCGCGTTGGCCGTGCACCACGTGGACGAGAACCGCCGCATGGTCATCGCGCCGCAGCATGCCGGTCCGCTTCTGGTGGCGCGGATCATCGGCGCGATGGGCCTGCAGCAAGTCGTGCCGGTGCCTGGGGAGGCCCTCGGCGAGGTCTACAACGTGCCGTCGATGGAGACGCTCGCGTCGCAGGATACCCGCACCCTCGCGCAGGTGTGCGATGACCAGGAGGAGCGGTAGCCGATGACGCATGCCTCGGGTGGTAAAATTCGCTTCGCAAGGGCCATTCGGGAGCCTCACGATGCCCCAACCTCGTTCCTGGCGCTTCGGCTTCGCGATCGCGCGCGGCTTGCGACGCCTCATGGGCAAGAGCGTGCCGCCTCCGGCGCCACCTCCCGAGCAAGTACCTCTTCCGGTGATCGCGGAGCAAGTCGCACAGGTGATCGTGGCGAGCCTCAACGCGCACGCCGGAAGGGACCGCGCGCCCGAGGACCTGCCGCCCACGTCGCCTGGACCCGCCGGGAAGTAGCACCGCGTCTGGCTTCGATTCGGGAGGCCTGACGTGGCCGACGTCCCCGATTCTGCCCTTCCCGCGCTATACCCATCGGCGACCACGCCCGCCACGGCCGGCGCCTCGACACCACAGCCACTGACCGGCGTTGCCGCGGCGCGTGCCCTCGAGAAGGGCGCCAAGACGCAGCCGAAGCCCGCGCCCGCCGGAGACCGGCCGGCGGTGGCCAGGCTGTTCACGTCCGCATCGCTCCCGGCGGCCCTCGCGGCCGTGCGCTGGAACGAGCCGCCCGCGGCCTCCCTCACGGACTACGCCAGCGTAATGACGCTGCCAGCGGATCACGACGCGGCGGGCGCGATCGAGTTCGAGCAGGCCAAGCGCGCGATGCTCGCCCTGGGCATGGGCGTTACGCAGGCGGCCGCGGCCTGGTCCATGTCGCTCAAGGCCGCACGCGGCGGCCACTACCGCGGCACCGACGAGCAGGCGAGCGTCGAGCTCTTCGAGCTCTGGGGCGACCAGGCGCCGGCGAAGGTCGAACTCGCCCGCGCGCTCTACCAGCGCGCGGCGAAGTCCTGGCCCGGGCTGAAGGACTGGCTCGAGGCAAGCCGCCTCGGGTCCGACCCGCAGTTCATCCGCTTCCTCGTGCAGCTCGCCGAGACACGGCTCGCGACGCGCCGCTGACCCCCACCACAGGAGAACCCTCATGAACTTCGACAGCGCCCCCGAAACCATCCCTGCCGACGTGCCGCGCTACCGGATCACGCGGCCTGCCTACTTCGACCGCGAGGTGATCGCCTGGCGCATGGGCCCCGGCGGCCGGCTGGGCGACGCGACCAAGGCGCCGGGCCTCATGCTGGGCGAGGGCGACGAGCTGCTCTTCGACGGCATCCCGGGCGTGCACATGGTGCCGCTCAACAAGGCGGCGACCGAGGCCTGGGAGCGGTACACGCCGGTCTTCTCGGACCCGGTCGAGGCCCTGCCGATCGCGGGCGAGGCCTCGCTGGCGGTGGAGAGCGGCTCCGAGCCGGTCGAGGAGCCCGCCGAATCGCCCCCGCAGATGCATCAGGACGCATCCAGCGACGCGCAGCCGCGTTGCCGGCAGTGCGGTACCACCTTCACACCCTCGCGCGCCTGGGCCGTCTTCTGCAAGGCCGAGTGCCGGCGCACCTGGCACCGGGAGAACCCGAACGCCGCCGAGGAGTGACGGTGGCCGGGAAGAAGGCAATCCGCGGGACGGCCACCGGCGGCCGCAAACGCGGCCCGCCCCGCATGGGGGCGAAGGAGATGGCGAGGCGGCGCGCTCGATTCCTCGAGGTGCTGTCGCAGACGTTCCACGTCAAGAAGAGCTATACGGCGGCCAGGATCCCACGAGCGGTGCTGTACGAGTGGCGCCGCGACGATCGCGACTTCGCGGCGGCCTGGGCGCTCGCGCTGGAGATCGCCGCCGACGTGGTCGAGGACGAGATCGTGCGCCGGGCGATCCACGGCGTGCCGAAGGACGCAAAGCTGGTGTGGAGCGACCGGATGCTCGAGCTGCTGGCCAAGCGCGCGAAGCCGCACCTCTACCGCGACCGCGTTGCCCAGGAGATCGAGCTGCGCGGGCCGACGTACGGCGAACTGGTTGCGGCGGCCATCAAGGCGAAAGCCGACGCCGGGCCGCGTCCGGCGCCGGTTCCCGGGCCCGTGCCGCGGGAACCGCTGATGATCGAGCACGAGGTGCCTGCCTTGCCAGCGCCGCCACCCGCCGACTCGGAAGCCGCTGGCCAGGCCGGGCTTCGCGCGATCTTCGATTTCGAGTAGGGGAGGCACCATGGGCAAGCAGCGTCACAGTGGCCAGCACCAGGCCGAGCACCGAGGCAGAGACGCGGCAGGGCACTTCCTGCCGGGCCCGCGCTACGAGTTCGGCGGGCTCCTGCGCGCCGTGCCGCGGCTCACGGCCGCCGGCGAGCTCGAGCTGCTGCCGACGATCATCACGGCCGAGGTCGTCTCGTCGGAGATCGCATGCAGTACGTGATCCAGCGCGGCACCGGCCCCACGACCGTGTTCTACTCGGACCGGGTCGGGCGCGACCTCGGCGTTCCTGGTGGTGGGTGGGTGGGCTCGGCAGCCGACGCAACGTGCTTTCCCAGCGTGCAGGCCGCGGCCGTCTTCGGCGAGGCGGCGCTGCCGTTTCAGTGGCCAGACTGCGTCGTGGTCCCCCACGTCCCCGCGCCCGCCCAGGTGGTGGTGCTGCACCACGAGGTGCTTGGCGTGGCGATCGAGGCCACGCCCGCGGAGATCACCGCGGCGTACCGGCGCCTGGCGATGGTTCATCACCCCGACCGAGGGGGCGATGCGGACAGCTTCCGGAGGATCCGCGCGGCCTACGAGGCGTTGCTGCCTGGCTCGCTTCGGGTGTAGCCGGCGGAGAGGAGCCCCCATCACCCCGAGGGCGTCACCATTCGGTGCCAGCGAGCGTGGCAGCCCTGGCACAGGAGAGAGGTGGGCCACTTGGCGCTCTCCTCGCCGAATATGGACCAGGGAGCCCAATGGTGTTCCTCGGCGCCGAGCGCGCCGCAAACAGCACACCTCGGCAGGTCCCATTTGCGCGGTAGTTCTGGCGCTTCAACTTCTACCTGCTCGATCACCGAGCGGGGGACCATGACCCGAGCTCGATTGCCGCATTCGGCGCACACGAGCGGAAACGTGACGTGCCCGCCGTCGTTCACGTACTGCGCGGGGTCCCATGCCTGAGCCCCGCACTTCCTGCACGCCCCCGCCTTCTCGTAGAGCGCATGTAGCCTGGCGACTGCGGTTGCCCTCGATGGCATGCTGAGTGGAAAGGACAGGACGCGAGGAGCCTAGCAGATCGACGGATCCTATCGCGGGGGTAGCTGCGGGGGTACATGATGGGTCCGGAACGCACTACTCCCTATGGGGTGTGCTTCCGCTCCCTGCCTCCAAGCATTCCTTTCACGGGAGCGCCCTCGAGACCTCGCGAGGAGCGACTTTCGGTCGACCGCTTCTTGCGCAGGCTCGCTACCCTGGTCAACCGGCATCTCCAGGCGGGACCGGCGGCTTCCCGCGGGAGCGCGATGGCGCCCGCAGACGGGAGGCCGTGCGCGACAGCATGGAAGCAGCGCCTCGCGATGAATTCCTCGGCCGGTGCCGCATTGACAGGGTTCCGGCAACGCGCCGATGATGCCCCCTCGCGCACAATCTTGGAGCGACGCGATCTCGGGCTCAACCGGGACGGGCCGTGCGTAACCGTCGGATCAACCTGGGGGAGACTCATGAAGAAGACTGCGTTGGCGATCGCGATCGGCCTGGCTTTCTCGCTGGCCTCGCATGGGGTGTTCGCGAAGGATGACGATGCGAACCTGAACAAGCTCGGCAACTTCAAGCGTACGGACGCGAAGCCCGGCAAGAGCGTCGCGCAGGGTGGGCAGTACGCCGAGAACCTGAAGAAGGTGCTGCAGCGGATCAAGCTGCCGGACGGGTTCAAGATCGAGCTGTTCGCGATCGTGCCCGACGCGCGCCAGATGGCGGTGAGCCGCAACAAGGCCACCGTGTGGGTCGGCACGCGCAAGAGCACGGTCTGGTCCGTCACCGACCGCGACATGGACAACGTCGCCGACACCGTCGACGAGTTCAGCCCGAGCGTCAAGTTCGACATCCCCGCCGGCGTCTGCTATTCGCCGGACGGATTCCTGTTCGTGGCCGAGCGCAATCGCGTGCTGGTGTTCCCGGCCGCCGAGTACTTCATGGAGAGCCCGGACACGGTGGCGGTCCCCGTCGTCAAGCAGGGTGAGCTGATCCCGCCGGAGGAGGAGTCGTACAACCACACCGCGCGCGCGTGCGTGATCGGGCCCGACAACAAGATCTACATCACGCTCGGCCAGCCCTTCAACGTCACGCCGGCGGACAAGGTCGACCTGTACCGCAAGGTCGGCATCGGCGGCATCGTGCGCTTCGAGCGCGACGGGACCGGGCGCGAGGTCGTCCTGACGGGCATGCGCAATTCCTCGGGGCTCGACTTCAATCCCAGGGACCACAGCCTGTGGTTCACCGACAACCAGGTCGACGGCATGGGCGACGAGATCCCGCCGGGCGAACTGGACCGCGTGCCCGTCGAGAACGGCAAGCTCAAGCTCGGCATGTGGTACGGGTTCCCCTGGTACGGCGGCGGGTCGACGCGGACCAACGAATTCAAGAACACGCCGATCCCGAAGGAGCTCTCCGACAAGTACGTGAAGCCCGAGGTGGAGATGATCGCGCACGCGGCCGACCTCGGGATGATGTTCTACACGGGCAGCATGTTCCCGGCCAAGTACCGCAACGCCATCTTCAGCGCCCAGCACGGCTCCTGGAACGCGGTGAAGCCGCGGGGCGCGCGGGTGATGGTGACGTTCCTCGACGACAAGGGCCACGCGATGAAGACGGAGCCCTTCGCCGAGGGCTGGATGAACGAGCAGGGCTACTACCTCGGCCGGCCGGTGGACGTGCGGCAGTACGTCGACGGCTCCATCCTCGTGTCCGACGACAAGGCCGGCGCGATCTACCGCATCTCGTACCAGGGCAAGTAGCGATCCGCGGGCAGGACTGGGCCGGGCCGGGCGCCTGGCCCATTTCTTTTTTCGGGAGACTGACGATGCCGATTCCCCTGACGCGGTCGAACGTCGCGGTCGTCGGGGCCGCGGCCCTCGTGCTGGTGGCGGCCGGTCCGGCGCGCGCGGGCGACGCCGCCGCGGGACGCGAGAAGGCCAGGGCGGTCTGCCAGGCCTGCCACGGCGAGGACGGCAAGGCGCTCATCCCGGGCGCGGCGAACCTGAGCGGCCAGCAGAAGGAATACCTCGTGCAGCAGCTTCGTGCCTTCCAGTCGGGAGCGCGCCGCAACGACCAGATGAGCATCGTCGCCCAGACGCTCACCCCGGCCGAAATAGAGAACCTGGCCGAGTGGTACTCCAGCATCCCGATCATCGTGCAGATGCCCAAGTAGCCGGGCGCGTGCCCGGCCCGGGCGAGACCGTTCCCCCTCAGAAGGCGTAGGCGGCCTTGACGCCGGCGAACCAGGCGCGTCCCGGCGCCGGCTCGTAGTAGCGCCCGTTCGCCGCGTTGACGATGATGGAGCCGACGTAGCGACGGTCGAGAAGGTTGTCGATCCGCACGTACGGGCTGATCCGCCACCCGGACGGCCGCCAGTCGAAGCCGAATCGCCAGTTGACGACGGAGTGGGCGTCCGCGCTGTCGGTGTTCGCGTCGTCGACCCAGACTTTCGCGGCGCGCTGGGCCTCCAGTGCCGTCACGAAGCCGGAGGGCGCGTGGCGCCACGCGAGCTCGCCGTACAGCACGGACCTGGGCACGCCCGGCAGTGCGTTGCCCGAAAGGTCCTCGCCCGACACGCCCGCGTAGTCGCGGAATTCGGCGGTGAGCGCGGTGTAGGCCAGTTGCGCGCTCAGGCCGTTGTCGAACCGCGATTCGAGCCCCAGCTCCAGGCCCTGCCGCACGGTGCGGGCCGCGTTGCGGAAGGTGGCGCGCCCGCCCACGTTGGCGTCGGGCACGATGTCGTTGCGCGTCGTCGTGCGGAAGACCGAAAGATTGAGGCGATTGCCGGTTCCCCACTGCGCCTTCGCGCCGACCTCCAGGTTCTCGCTCGTGCTGGCCTCGAGCGCGAAGTTCATGCCCGACTGCCCGTCGGGCCGGTAGGCGAGCTCGGTGGCGGTCGGCGTCTCGAACCCTCGCCCGGCCGAGGCGTACAGGTTGACCGCGTCCGTGAGCCGGTACAGCAGCCCGATCACCGGGCGGGTCGCCGCGTATGCGCGCCGGCCGGAGTCGTCGGGGTTGAAGGCGTTGATGAAATCGTCGCGCACGTCGAAAGTGACGCGGGAGTGGCGCACGCCGCCTGCCACCCGCCAGTGCTCGGCGAACCACCACTCGGCGATCGCGTACTGGTCGAGGTTCCAGACGGCGTCGAGCTCGTCGCGACGCAAGGCGCCGGCCTGGCCGGCTTCGTTCACGAATCCCTTGCGGCGCTCGTTCATCCGGTCGTAGTCGACGCCCAGCGAGACCGAGAACCGGCCCCCGGCGAGGTGGCCCTGGCGCGTCCACTGCGCGCCGATTCCGCCGAACCCGCGATCGAGATCGACCACGCCGCCCGAGGAACTCGCGGCGGCGCCGCTGAAGGCGAGGAACTGCGTCACCCGCCGCTTGCCGCCGTAGGCATGCAGCTGCAGCGTGTCCCCGGTGCCGGGCCCGTAATTCCACGCGAGGCCGACCTGGCGGTGCGCGATGTCCTTGCGCGTGTCGAACGCGAGCGCTCCCGCGCCCGCCTGGTGCGGGTCCTCTTCCAGCTGCGCGCGCGTGAGGCCGAGCGGATCCTGCGTGCCGGGCTGGTCCAGCGTCGTGGCCGTCAGCGAGAGCCGCGACGCGCCCTCGCCTCCCCAGGTGGCCTTCACGCCGGCGAGATCGCGGCGCGCGGCGCTGTGCTCGCGAAAGCCGTCCGTTTCGAAACGCGAGAACTGGCCCGCCAGGCCGACGTCGCCCGTCGTGGTGCCGAAGCCCACGCTCGCCTTCCGGGCGCCGAAGCTGCCCGCGCCTGCGGCCAGCCCGAGCGTCGGGCCGTCGGGGGGCGGGGCCGTGAAGAGCGAGAGCACGCCGCCGGCCGAATTGCCGTACAGCGCGGCGAACGGCCCGCGAAGCACTTCGATGCGGGCTGCCGAGTCCAGGTCGAACAGCGCCGTCTGCCCCTGGCCGTCGGGCATCGTGAACGGAATGCCGTCCTGCACGAGGCGCACGCCCCGCACGCCGAAGGCGGCGCGCGCACCGAATCCCCGCGAGGAGACCTGGAGGTCCTGCGCATAGTTCTGGCGGTTGCGGACCACGAGGCCCGGCACGCGCCCCGTCGCCTCCGAGAGGTTCACGCCCGGTGCCTGGTCGCCGAGCGGGTGGAGGGCCAGCGTGTCGACCGACGCGGGGACGTCGAAGTCGCGCTGCGGGATGCGCGTGGCGGTGACGGTGAGGTGCTCGACATCGGCGGGGCCGGCCGGCGTGCCGTCGCCCGGCGCGGGCGGCGCCGACTGCCCGAAGGCGGCCGGTGCGAGCGCCGCCGCCAGCAATGCTGCGCCGAACGAGGATGCCGTGTGCCTCATGGGAATCGACCTTCGACGAAATCGGACAACGGGCCCCGTGGGGGATGCCGGGCCATTATCCACGCTGCGGGACGGCGCGCCACGGGGCGATCGCCACCGGCGGCGGGTCGATCCCGCTGCCTGCCGCCATCGACCTGCCGGCCTAGCTCACCACCCCGATGTTCCAGGGCACGAACTCGTGGTCGCCCAGGCCCAGCAGCTCGCTCTTCGAGCGCTCGCCGGAGGCCACCCGCAGCATGAGGTCCAAGATCGCCTGCGCCGCCTCGGGCATCGTGAGCGTGCCGTCGAGGATCGCGCCGCAGTTGTAGTCCATGTCCTCCTCGAGGCGCGAGAACATCGGCGTGTTGGTGGCGAGCTTCACGCTCGGCACGGGCTTGGCGCCGAACATCGAGCCGCGCCCGGTGGTGAAGAGGATCACGTTGGCCCCGCCCGCGATCTGGCCCGTGGCCGAGCAGGGGTCGAACCCGGGGGTGTCCATGAACACGAACCCGGCCTCGCGCACGGGCTCGGCGTAGCGGTAGACCTGCATGAGGCCCGTGGTGCCGCCCTTCATGGACGAGCCCAGGGACTTCTCGAAGATGTTGGCGAGGCCCCCGGCCTGGTTGCCCGGGCTCACCAGGCCGTTGATCTGCACGTCGCGCCCCGGGGAGTACTCGTCCTTCCACCAGCGGATGCGCTCGACGAGCTTCTCGCCCACCTCGCGCGAGCGCGCCCGGCGCGTGAGGGTGTGCTCCACGCCGTAGATCTCGGGCGTCTCCGACAGGATCGCCGTGCCGCCGTGGCGCACGAGGATGTCCATGGCCGCGCCCAGCGCGGGGTTGGCGGTGATGGAGGAGAAGCCGTCCGAGCCGCCGCACTGCAGGCCCGCCTTGAGGTGGCTCGCGGGCGCCGGCTCGCGGCGCACCGCGTTCGCCGCCGGCAGAAGCGCCTTCACCGCTGCCACGGCCGCCTCGATGGTGCGGCGCGTGCCGCCGCTCTCCTGCATCACGAACGTGTGCAGCCGCTCGCCGGGCGACAGGCCCTCCTGCTCCAGCAGCCCCGCGAGCTGGTTGCGCTCGCAGCCCAGGCCGATCACCAGCACCGCGGCGAAGTTGGGATGGCGCGCGTAGCCCCCGAGCGTGCGGCGCAGCAGCTGCATGGGCTCGCCGCTCATCTCCATGCCGCAGCCCAGCCCGTGCGACAGGCCGACGACGCCGTCAATGTTCGGGAAGGCCGCCAGCACCTCGGGCGTGAAGGCCTGCGCCACCTTGTGCACCACGGTCGCCGAGCAGTTCACGGTGGAGAGGATGCCCACGTAGTTGCGCGTGCCCACCTGGCCGTCGCTTCGCCGGTAGCCCAGGAACGTGGCGCGCTCGGCCTCGGGCAGCAGCGCCGTGGCCACGTAGTCGCGGCCGTGCGCGTAGTCGCGGTCATACTCGCGGAACGAGACGTTGTGCGAGTGCACCCAGGTGCCCGCGGCGATGTCCTCCGCCGCGAAGCCGATGCAGGTGTCGTACTTGAGGATGGGCTCGCCGGCGGCGAGGTCGCGCGCGGCGATCTTGTGGCCGGCGGGCACCTGGCTGCGCGCCGTGATGCCCTCGGAGGGGACGGGCGTGCCGATCGTCACCGCCACGCGCGCCACCACCACGTTGTCGGCCGGGTGCAGGCGGATCACCGGGCCGGCGATGCGCTTCTGCGAGGTGTCCATGGTGTCGTCCTTTCGGCCCCGGGGGCGCGGGGAGCGGGATCTACGCCCGCTCGGCGTTCACCGTCGCCGTGACCGTCACGCGCGGCGGAACGAGCAGCGTCGCGAGCTCGGGATAGAGCGGCCGCGTCACCCAGCGCGAGACGCCGCTCGCCAGGAGCGAGGTCGCCATGAGCGAGAGCACCATCGAGTGGCCCGAGACCATCTCCATCACGATGATGAACGCGGTGAGGGGCTCCTGCGTGGCGGCGGCCAGGAACCCCACCATGCCGATGGCGATGAGCGGGATCGCGGCCTCCTGCGGCAGGTTCCAGAGCATCGCCACGTCGTGGCCGATGCCGGCGCCGATCGACAGCGACGGCGCGAAGACGCCCGCGGGCACGCCCGCCCACTGCGACAGCCAGGTGGCCACGAACTTGAGCAGCGTGTAGATGGCCGGCACGTCGCCGTGGCCCTCGAGGAGCGCGCGCGTGGGCGCGTAGCCGGCGCCGAGCGTGGCCCCGCCCGAGGCCAGGCCGATGAGGCCCACCGCCAGGCCGCAGCCGGCAGCGAAGCGGACCGGGTGCTCGGCCTTCCAGCGCGAGAAGCGGTCCGGCATGCCGCGCGCGCAGATCACCACCAGGCGCGAGAAGAGCCCGCCCGACAGGCCCGCCGCGAAGGCGACCACGATGCCGGGCGCGAGGTACGACCACTCCAGGCGCGTCACCGTGAGCTCGCCGAAATACGTGAGGTTGCCGAAGAACGACACGGACACCAGGCCCGAGAGCACGATCGCCAGGATCACCAGCCCGCTCTGCGAGATGCTGCGCCGCTTGGACAGCTGCTCGAGCGCGAAGACCACGCCCCCCAGCGGCGTGTTGAAGGCGGCGGCGATGCCCGCCGCGGCCCCGGCGACCATGAGGTCGTGGGCGTCGATCTCGGCGTGCGGCGAGAGCCAGCGCTTCGCGTGGCGCATGAGGCCCGCGCCCACCTGCACCGTCGGCCCCTCGCGGCCGATGGAAAGGCCCGCGAAGATCCCGGCCACCACGAGGCCGATCTTGTGCAGCGACAGGGGCACGGAGACGAGCTTCGAGCGCTGCGTCTCCGTCAGCGTGTCGTCGGTCGCCGCCAGCACCTGGGGTATGCCGGAGCCGGCCGAGCCCGGCGCGAAGCGTCGCGTCCACCAGACGATCGCGGCCGTCATCGCCGGCGCGATCGCCAGCGCGATCCAAGGGCCGAACGAGGGCACGCCGCGGATGCGTTCGAGGGCGATGCTCGCGTAGTCCGCGAAGTGCGTGAAGAACACGACCACCAGGCCCGTGCCGATGGCGTAGGTCAGGACGACGGCGCGGTCGATCCAGTGGGGCCCGATGGCCAGCTCGCGGCGCAGGTTGCGCCAGAAGTCGGGCTGGTGGTGTGGCATCCCCGTAACCTTAGCAGGCCCGGGGCCTTCCTGCCCGCCGCGGGGGTATCAGGCGCTGTTGGCGCGAGGGCGAAGCGAAGGCGGCGACTAGTCCATCTGCGCGAGCAGGTGCGCGTTGCCTCCGGCGGCCACGTTGTTGACGGAGACGCTGCGCTCCGCGACGAGGTGCCACGAGGGGACCTGCCACGGGAGGTCCTCCGGGCCCACCAGCGGCACGCGCGCGCCCGGCCGGGCGGCGAGGGCGGCGAGCGCCTCCACCGCAGGGGCGCCGCCGGCGATCACCGCCGCGAGCCGCGGCAGCGCGCAGGCCGCCGCGATGGGGGCGGCCACCGCCTGCGCGGCCCACCCGGCGGCGCGCAACCGCGCGGCGACGCCGGCGGCGTTCGCGGCCTGCGGCGAGGCGAGCAGGACCGGGTCGCCCGCGGCCAC
>JAKOWJ010000361.1 GCA_029781595.1 Pseudomonadota bacterium
CACCACCGCCATCCCGTTCTGGGGCATGCAGCCCCGCGACATCCGCGTGCACTGGCGCGTGGAGCTCAAGCCCGGCGCCCGCGCCGGCGAGCGCCCCTGGCCCGTGGCCCTGCGCTTCAGCAACTGCGCCTGAGGCCCCCTCCCGTGTCCGCGAACCCGCTTCCGCGTGCCGCCGCGATCGCCCTGCTGGGCCTCGCGTGCGCCACGGGCGCGTTCGCGCAGCTGCCGAAGGTGCGCGGCGAGGCCTCGTGGTCCGCCGCCAAGGCCGCCGCCGTGCCCGCGCGCCTGGCGGCCCCCGACCTCGCGGCCTCGCGCACCGCTTCCGCGGAGCTGGCGCCGCCGACCGCCGCGGAACTCGCCGCGCTGGGGGAGACCGACAAACGGATCGCCGTGGGGGTGGCGCGCACCCTCGCGCCCTCGGGAGCGCTCGGCTGGGCGAGCCTCTCCGATGGCCGCAGGGTGGCCCACCTCCGCGTGCGATCCGCCGGGGCGGCCGCCGTCCGCGCCGGCCTTTCCGTCCGCAACCTTCCCGCCGCCTCGCGCCTGCGGTTCGCGACGGCGGGTTCCCAGTCCGTGACCGGGGAGGCCGACGGCGCCCTCGCGGTCGAGGCGGCGCGCGCGCAGGGGCTCTACTGGGGACCCGTCGTCGAAGGAGACACGGTCGTGGTGGAGGTGGAGCTGCCCGCCGGCGCCGACCCCTCGCCCGTGCGCGTGGCCATCGCCCAGGTCTCGCACCTGGTGGCCGGCCCCAAGACGGGCTTCGCCCTCAAGTCCACGTCCGGCAGCTGCCAGGAGGACGTGGCCTGCTTCACCGCCACCAGCCCCGCGCTGGAGACGGCGCGCCGCGCGGTGGCCAAGCTCGCCTTCACGGAGAACGGCGCCACGTACGTCTGCACCGGCACGCTGGTGAACGACCTGGACGCCACCTCGCAGATCCCGTACCTGCACACGGCCGCGCACTGCGTGGGCTCGCAGGCCGCGGCCGCCACGCTCAACACCTTCTGGTTCTACGAGGCCGCCACCTGCGGCGGCGCGGCGCCCGCGCCCGTGCAGCTCTCGCGCGGTGCGACGCTGCTCTTCGTGAACGAGGTCACGGACGTGGCCCTGCTGCGCCTGAACGACAAGGCGCCCGCGTGCGCCTG
>JAKOWJ010000017.1 GCA_029781595.1 Pseudomonadota bacterium
CGCGGGAGACGTGGAGGAACAGCTTCACGATCCGGAAGCCCTGGTCGGAGAGGTAGCGCTCCCAGTCGTTGATCTCGCGGAAGCGGCGCCGCCAGATGTCCCCGCCCTTCGACGCGCCGGGCAGCTTCTCGAACGTCAGCAGCTCCGGGTGGACGCGGACGACGAGCACCTCCTCGTAGTAGGAGCGGTTGAAGATGCCGATCGAGCCGCGGCTCGGCAGGCGCCGCGCGTAGCGCCACAGGTAGTCGTGGTCCTGCTCCTCTGCCGAGGGCACCTTGAAGCTGCTGACCTCGACGCCCTGCGGGTTCACGCCGCTCATCACGTGGCGGATGGTGCCGTCCTTGCCGGCCGCGTCGATGGCCTGGACGATGACCAGCACGCCGTAGGTGTCCTGGGCCGCCAGGCGCTCCTGGTACTCGGCCAGCAGGCCCACGCCCGCATCGAGCATCTCCTTGGCCTGCCGCGCGTCGGCCTTGCCGAAGCGGCCCGGCGCGTCGGTGGCGAAGTCCCGCGGCAGGCGGACACGGCGGCCGGGGGCCACCCGGTACGGTTCGATCAGCTTCGCGATCTGCTTGGGCCGCAGGTCCGGCATCCCCTCGCCTCCCGTGTGTCGCGCCGGCTCGCCGTCGGCGCCCACGGGCATGATCGCCCATCGGCGCCGGCCGGGCACGACCGCCGCGGCGGCCCGCCGGCCTCAGCCGTCGGCAGCGGCGCAGTGGGCGACCGCGGACTGGACGTCGTCGAAGATCGCCTCGCCCCCGACCAGGCCGGTCAGCCCGTAGGCGTCGAACAGGCGGCGGACGCGCGGCGAGAGGTCGCACGCGATCAGCTGCACGCCGGACCTGCCGAGCTCGCCGTGGAGCTGGCGGATGGCGTCGGCGCCCGTGTAGTCCACGTCGCCCACGGCGCCCATCGCCAGGCACAGCCAGCGCAGCGGCGGCCGGGCGGTCTCGAACAGGTCGAACGACTCCTCGGTGAAGCGCGAGGCGTTGGCGTAGAACAGCGTCGCGCCGAAGCGGTAGACGACCAGGCCCGGGACCGCCTGCGGCGACTGGCTCGGCGGCGCGTAGCGCAGGTGGGCGTCGGGGGTCACCGTGACCACCGCGTCGTACGGGTGGTAGGCGTGGTAGAGGTGCTCGACGACCGAGAGCGCCATGGCGAGCACGATCCCCTGCTCGACGCCGACGACCACGACCGTGACCGCCGTCACCAGCGCCACGGCCAGCTCGCCCGGCCGCAGGCGGGCGATCGCGACGAGGTGCCGCCAGTCCACCAGGCGCAGCCCGATCAGGAACACGATGGCGGCCAGGACGGCGTTGGGCAGGTAGGCCAGCGGGCCGGTCAGGAACAGCAGGACGGCCAGCGTCAGCACGCCGGTCGTGATCTGCGCGATCTGGCTCCGTCCGCCTGCGCTGTCCACCATCTCGGTCTTGGTGGGGCTGCCGTTCACCACGAAGGTGCCGGTCAGCGCGGCCCCGAGGTTGGCGAGGCCGAGGCCGACGAGGTCGGCGTTCTCGTCGAAGCTGTCGTCGTAGCGGGCGGCGTAGGCGCGCGAGGTGGCGGCGCTCTGGGCCAGGATCACCGCGAACATCGAGATCGCGGTCGGCAGCAGGGCCGTGACGTTGGCGGCGGACATCACGCCCGTGGGCAGGCCGACGGGCGGCAGGCCGCCGGGCACCGCGCCGAGGACGGTGACCCCGCGCGCGCTCAGGCCGAGGGCCGCGCTGGCGACGATCGCGCCCGCGACTGCGAGCAGGGCGCCCGGGATCCGCCTGCTCAGCCGCCCGAGGCCGACCACGACCGCGAGCACGGCCAGGGCCACCGCGAGCGTGGGCAGGCTTGACCGGCCGGCGGCGATCTCGCCCAGGGTGTAGGCGAGCCTCGCGATCGCGTCGCCCGTGCCGTGCTCCACGCCGAACATGCCCGGCACCTCGCTGACGGCCACCTGGATGCCCACGCCGGTGAGGAAGCCCACCAGGACCGAGCGCGACAGGAAGTTCGCGATGAAGCCGAGGCGCAGCAGGCGCGCCAGCAGCAGGAGCCCCGCGCACAGGAGCGCCGTGAGCGAGGCGAGCGCCATGTAGTCGGCCGGGCCGCCCGCGGCGAGAGACCCGACCCCGATCGCGAGCAGGGCAGCCGTGGCCGAGTCGGCGCCCACGACGAGGTGGCGCGATGAGCCGAACACGGCGAACGCGAGCACCGGCAGGACCAGCGTGTACAGGCCCGTGACCACGGGCGTGCCCGCGATCTTGGTGTAGCCCATGACCTCGGGGATGGCCAGGGCGGCAAGCGTCGCGCCGGCTGCGATCTCGCGCGGCAGCAGCGCGCGGTCGATGGGCAGGATGCCGTTGAGGACGGCCCGGGGCCGGCGTCGTGAT
>JAKOWJ010000024.1 GCA_029781595.1 Pseudomonadota bacterium
ATGTTCTCCCAGGACGCGTCGGCGGGCCGCTCGCTCGCCTCGATGGCGTTGAGGTGGATCCCGTTGCTCCAGAAGTCGGGGCCGCCGGCGAGCACCAGCGCCTTCGTGGGCCGGCCGCGCGCGTGGTGCAGGGCCTCGACCAGTCGCCGGCACTGCGGCGTGGACATCGCGCCGTTGTGGAAGGCGAAGTGCAGCACGCCCACCTCGCCGTGCTCCTCGTAGCGGATCTCGCGCCAGGTGAGCCCTTCGCCCGGGGCGTCGAGGGCCACCGCCGCCTCCGGGACGCCCGCGAGCGCCCGCCCCAGCACCTCCGCGGCCGGCCGCTTGATCGCGCCCTCGCCCCCCGTGCCCGCCGCCGGCACCGGCCGCAGGTGCGTGATCCACACCGCGCCGTCGACGGTGGCGCGCAGGATCGCGCCGTCGCGCCGCGCGATCACCTCGCCGGGCGCGCCGCCGCGGATGGCCGACTCGGGGTGGGCGCCGTGCAGGTAGGCGTCCACGCCCAGCACGTTGTCGCGCAGCCCCGGCGAGCCGTCGGCGGAGTGGATCTTGCGCAGCACCTCGAGCGTGGGGTCGCGCAGCCAGTCGATGGCGCGCACCGCCTGGCGCAGCTGCGGCCGGGCGTGGCCGCGCGCCGGCGCGCCCAGGCTCGCGGCCGGGACGGGACGCTCGCCGCGCGCGAACTTCGCCACGGCCTCCGCGACCGCCTCCACGGCGGCCTCGGTCACCTCGCGCCGGTACAGGCTCGACTTGGGCGCGAGGCGCATGGGAAAGCCCCGGTGCGCCCACACCGGGCCCGCGTCCATTTCGGCCTCGGCGTGCAGCACCGTGACGCCCCAGGCCTGCTCGCCCTCCAGGATGGCCCAGTCCAGCGCCGAGGGCCCGCGGTCGCCCGGCACGCCCGGGTGCACCACGAAGCACGGCACGCGCGAGAACACCGCCTCGGGACTGGCGCGCTTGAGGTACGGGGCGATCACGAGGTCGGGCGCGGCCAGGCGCACCGCCTCGGCGGTGAGCGCGTCGTTCACGTCCAGCTCGATCGACACCTCGTGGCCCAGATCGCGCAGCTCGACGAACAGGCGCTGGGCCAGGCCGTTGAACGCGTGCGCGAGGAAGAGGATCTTCACGGCGGCTCCTCAGCAGATGCGCGGCAGCTGCTCGCCGGCCAGCCAGTCGACCATGCGGCTGCCGCCGAAGCCCGTGCGCATCTGCACGAAATGGTGGGGGTCCTCGACCACCTCGCCCACGCGCGCGGCGTCGCGCCCCAGGGGGTGCGCGCGCATCGCCTCCAGCAGGCGCCCGCAGTCGCCCGGGTCGCAGATGGCCACGAGCTTGCCCTCGTTGGCCACGTAGAGCGGGTCCAGGCCCAGGAACTCGCAGGCCGCGGCCACCTCGGCGCGCACGGGGATGGAATCCTCTTCCAGCCGCATGCCGACCCCGGACTGGCGCGCGATCTCGTTGAGCGTGGTGGCGAGCCCGCCGCGCGTGGGGTCGCGCAGGCACCGGATGCCGGGCACCGATGCGAGCATCGCCGCGACCAGCCCGTGCAGCGCGGCCGTGTCCGAGGCGATGGTGGTCTCGAAGGCGAGGTTCTCGCGCAGCGACATGATGGCCACGCCGTGGTCGCCCAGGGTGCCGGAGACCAGGATGGCGTCGCCGGGTCGGGCGCGGTCGCCGGAGATCTCGATGCCCTCGGGCACCACGCCGATCCCCGTGGTGTTGATGAAGACGCCGTCGCCCTTGCCCTTCTCCACCACCTTGGTGTCGCCCGTGACGATGGGCACGCCCGCCTCGCGCGCCGCCGCGGCCATCGACCGCACGATGCGCCGCAGGTCCGCGAGCGGGTAGCCCTCCTCGAGGATGAATCCCGCCGTGAGGTACAGCGGCCGCGCGCCGGCCATGGCCACGTCGTTCACGGTGCCGTGCACCGACAGGCACCCGATGTCGCCGCCGGGAAAGAAGAGCGGCGAGACCACGTGGCTGTCGGTGGCCACCACCAGGCGGCCGGGCGGCATGGGCAGGCGCGCCTGGTCGTTCATCTCGCGCAGCCACGCGTTGTCGAAGGCCTCGACGAAGAGCTCGTCGATGAGCTGGGCCATCGCCCGCCCGCCGCTGCCGTGGCTCATGTCCACCAGGCCCGCCTTGAAGTCGACGGGGCGCACGTAGGGCCTGCGGGTGCCGGTCATGCCGCGCTCCGGTAGCGGCCGTAGGTGTAGTGCGCGGCGCACGCGCCCTCCGACGACACCATGCACGAGCCGATGGGCGTCTCCGGCGTGCACGCGGTGCCGAACACCTTGCAGTCGACGGGCTTCTTCACGCCGCGCAGGATCGCCCCGCACTCGCAGGCCTTCGGGTCCGGCACGCGCCGGTCGGCCATCGCGAAGCGCCGCTCGGCGTCGAAGGCCGACCACTCGGTCTTCAGCCGCAGCGCGCTGTAGGGCACCAGGCCCAGGCCCCGCCACTCGAAGGAGCGGCGCAGCTCGAAGACCTCGGCCACCAGGTCCTTGGCGCGCGCGTTGCCCTCGCGCGTGACGGCGCGGGTGAACTCGTTCTCCACCTCGGCGCGGCCCTCGTTCACCTGGCGCACCAGCATCTCCACGGCCAGCATCACGTCCAGCGGCTCGAAGCCGGCGATCACCACGGGCTTGCGGTACTCCTCCGCGAAGTACTCGTAGGGCTGCGCGCCGATGACGGTGGAGACGTGGGCCGGGCCCACGAAGCCGTCGATCACCACGGTGCCCAGCTCGCGCACCTCCGGCGACTCCAGGATGTGGGCGATGGCCGAGGGCGTGAGCACGTGGTTGCAGAACACGCTGAAGTTGGAAAGGCCCGCCGCGCGCGCCTCGCGCAGCACCAGCGCCGTGGGGGGCGTCGTGGTCTCGAAGCCGATGGCGAAGAAGACGACCTCGCGCCCCGGCTCCTCGCGGGCGATGCGCAGCGCGTCCGCCGCCGAGTAGACCATGCGCACGTCCGCCCCACGCGCCTTGGCCTTCATGAGCGAGAGCCCCCCGGAGGCCGGCACGCGCACCGTGTCGGCGTAGGTGCACAGCACCACCTTCTCGCGCAGCGCGAGCTCGATGGCCATGTCGATGCGGCCCACCGGCAGCACGCACACCGGGCAGCCCGGGCCGTGCACCATCACCACCGAGGGCGGCAGCAGGTCCGTCACGCCGTAGCGCGAGATGGCGTGCGTGTGCCCGCCGCAGAACTCCATGAAGTGGTAGGTGCGGCCGGGCCGCACGGCCGCGGCGATGCGCGCGGCGATGGTCCGGGCGAGCGCCCCGTCGCGGTACTCGTCGACGTACTTCACGCCGCCGCCTCCCGCGTGGCTTCCAGGCCCGCGAAGAGCGCGAGCGTGCGCTCGGCCTCGTCCGGGTCCACCTTCTGCAGGGCGTAGCCCACGTGCACGATCACGAAGTCGCCGGGCGCCACGCCCTCGACGAGCGCCAGGGAGATCTCCTTGCGCACGCCCGAGAGGTCGACGAGCGCCTGCTCGCCCTCGCGGATCTCCACCACCTTGGCCGGTATCGCCAGGCACATCGTCAGCTCTCCCGCTGCATCGCGACCCACGCCTGCCCGAGCGCGATGCCGCCGTCGTTGGCCGGGGCCGCGCGGGCCTCCAGCACCGTGAGGCCCGCGCGCCGCAGTTCCCCCGCGAGCCCCGTCGAAAGGATGGCGTTCACGAAGCAGCCGCCGCCGAGGGCCACCGTGGCGAGCCCCTCGCGCCGCGCCGCCTCGCCGGCCCAGGCCGCGAGCGCCTGCACGAGCGTGGCGTGGAAGAGCGCCGCCCCGAAGCCCGGGTCGCGCGTGTCGGCCAGGCGGTCGGCCAGCGCCAGCAGCTCCAGCGTGCCGCCGGGTGCGAGGCCCCACAGCCCGGCATCCGGCGCCACCGGCCCGTGCGCGGCGGCCAGCGCCTCGAGCTGCATCGCGGCCTGGCCCTCGAAGTCGCTGGCCTCGCGCACGCCCAGGAGCGCGGCGGCTGCGTCGAACCAGCGGCCGGCGCTGGTGGTGAGGGGCGAGCGCACCGACTGCGCCAGCATGCGCGCCACCGTGTCCGCCCCCCGCCGCGGGAAGCGCCTCGCGATCTCGTCGCCGCGGCCCAGCGCGTGCAGGGCCGCCGCGGCCATCCGCCAGGGCTCGCGCGCCGCGCGGTCGCCGCCGGGCAGCGCGAGCGGCGAGAAGTGGCCCAGCCGGGAGAACCGCGCCCCGTCCACGCGCAGGAGCTCGCCGCCCCAGGCCGCGCCGTCGGTGCCCAGGCCCACGCCGTCGAGCGCGAGGCCCAGCACCGGGCCCGCGTGGCCGTGCTCGGCGCACACCGCCGCGACGTGCGCGTGGTGGTGCTGCACCGCCACCGCCGGGATGCCGCGCTCGGCGGCCAGGCGCGCGGCCAGCGCGCTCGAGTGGAAGTCGGGGTGCAGGTCGTGCGCGCAGGCTTCCGGCTCCACCTCCAGGATGGCGAGCAGGTGCGCGACGGCGCCCTCCAGCGCCTCGCAGGTCGCGGCGTTGTCCAGGTCGCCCACGTGCGGCGTGAGGAAGGCCTCGGCCCCGCGCGTGACGCAGGCCGTGTTCTTGAGCCAGGCGCCCGTGGCGAGCACGCGCCGGCCCGCGCGCGGCAGGGCGATGGGCGCGGGCGTGTAGCCGCGCGCGCGCCGCACGAAGGCCGGCCCGGCCGCGGTGGCGCGAACCAGGCTGTCGTCGCAGCGAACGGCGATGTCGCGGTCGTGCGCCACGAGGGCGTCGGCGATCCCCGCCAAGCGCCGCACGGCCTCGTCGTTGCCGGCCACCAGCGGCTCGCCGCCGGGATTGGCGCTCGTCATCACCAGCAAGAGCGCCTGCGGCGCCTCGGCCCAGGCCGTGCCCTCGGGCGAGCCGGCCGCCTGGTGGAAGAGCAGCCACTGCAGGGGCGTCGCGGGCAGCATGGCGCCGAGGTCGGCGACGCCCGGCGCGACGCCCGGAAAGGCCTCGTCGCAGCCGGCGCGCTTGGGCAGCAGCACGATGGGCCGCTCGCGCGAGGCGAGGAGCGCGCGCGCGGGCGCGTCCACGGCCGCGTACGGCGCGAGCGAGGCGGCGCCCGCGGCCATCACCGCGAAGGGCTTGGCCTCGCGCTGCTTGGCCGCGCGCAGGCGCGCCACCGCCGCGCCGTTGCGCGCGTCGCAGGCGAGGTGGAAGCCGCCCAGGCCCTTGAGCGCCACGATCCCGCCCGCCGCGAGGCGGCGCAGCGCGGCCGCCACCACGTCGCCCTCGTCCAGCGCCCGCCCGGCGGCGTCCAGCAGCGCCAGGGCCGGCCCGCAGTCGGGGCACGCGTTCGGCTGGGCGTGGAAGCGCCGGTCGGCCGGGTCGGCGTACTCGCGCGCGCAGGCCGGGCACATCGCGAAGCCCGCCATCGTGGTGGCCGGGCGGTCGTAGGGGATGGCGCGGGCGATGGTGAAGCGCGGCCCGCAGTGCGTGCAGTTGGTGAAGGCGTAGCGGTGGCGGCGGTCGCGGCGCGAGAAGAGCTCCTCGAGGCAGTCCGGGCACGTGGCCGTGTCGGCCGGGATGCCCGTGCCCGCCGCGCCGCCGGCGCTCGCGACGATGGCGAAGCCGCGCGCGTCCTGCGGCAGGCAGTCGCGCGCCTCCACCGCGGCCACGCGCGCGAGCGGCGGCGCCTCCCCGGCGACGCGGCGCAGGAACTCGTCGAGCGCCCCGGGGGCGCCCTGCACTTCCGCGAGCACGCCCTCGGCGTCGTTGCGCACCCAGCCGTCCAGGCCCAGGCCCGTGGCCAGCCGCCACACGAAGGGGCGGAAGCCCACGCCCTGCACCGTGCCGCGCACGCGCACGCGAAGACGCGCGGCGCCGCTGGCGGTCGGGACGATGGCGTCGGGCATCGGTGCCTCGCGGGTTCCGCGCCGCGCTAGCCGCAGGTGCAGGCCGCGCCGCAGCCCGTCCGCGCGGCACCGCGCACGCGGCGCCCTCGCGCCTCGCGGGCCGCCGCGCGCACCCAGTCGCACCACGCGTCCAGGCCCTCGCCCGTGGTGGCCGACACGCGCAGCACCTCGATCGCCGGGTTCACGCGCCGGGCGTTGGCCTCGCACAGGTCCGCGTCGAAGGCGAGGTGCGGCAGCAGGTCGCACTTGTTGAGCAGCATGAGGTCGGCGGCGGCGAACATGTCGGGGTACTTGAGGGGCTTGTCCTCGCCCTCCGTCACCGACAGCACCACCACCTTGTGCGCCTCTCCCAGGTCGAAGGCCGCCGGGCACACCAGGTTGCCGACGTTCTCGATCATCACCACGGAATCCTCGGCGGGCGCGAGGTGGTCGAGCGCGTGCGCGACCATGTGCGCGTCCAGGTGGCAGCCCTTGCCGGTGTTCACCTGAACGGCGTGCGCGCCGGTGGCGCGGATGCGCTCGGCGTCGTTCGAGGTCTGCTGGTCGCCCTCCACCACCGCGAGGCCGAGGTCGCCGCCCAGGCGCCGGATCGTCTCCACCAGGAGCGTGGTCTTGCCCGACCCGGGGCTCGAGACGAGGTTCAGCGCGAGGATGCCCTGCGCCGTGAAGCGCCGGCGGTTCGCGTCGGCCTCGGCGTCGTTCCTGGCGAGGATGTCCCGCTCGACCGCGACGGCGCGCCCGGCCGGGGTGCCGGCCGCGTGGGCGTGGGCCGGCGCGGGGTGGTCGTGGCGGTGGTCATGGCCGTGATCGTGTCCGTGGTCGTGGCCGTGATCGTGGCCGTGCGCCTTGCCGTCGATCGTCACGTGGTCGGTTCCGCAGCCGCAGGTCGTGCACATCGCCTTCTCCTCGGTTTCGTGTCTCAGCTTCCCACCAGGTCCTTGACCCGCATGTCGGTGCCGCCGCTCACCTGCAGGCGAGCGCCGCCGCAGCGCGGGCACGGCTCGCCGCGAGAGTCGACGGACACCGTGTCGTTGCAGCCGAAGCACCACGCGGTGCCCGGCGTCTCCTCGATCGCGAGCGCGGCGCCCTCGGCGAGGCTGCCGCGCACCACCGCGTCGAAGCAGAAGCGCAGCGCCTCGACCTCCACCGCCGCCAGGCGCCCGATCTCCAGCCGCACCTCGGCCACGCGCGAGAAGCCCTCGCGGCGCGCCGTCTCCTCGACGATGCCCAGCACGCTCTCGGCGATCGACATCTCATGCATGGCCGGCCTCGAAGCGAACCGCGACGCACGGGTCCAGCGAGGCGACGATCCACCGCACCGCCGCCTCGGCACCGGCCTCGTCCGCCGCCGCCAGGCCCCGGACGCCGCGCGCGAACGCGCCGTCCGGGTGGAAGTTCCACTCCGTGGGCGCCACGATCCGGTAGCCGGCGATGCGCCCGTCCTCGACGCCCACGCGGTGCACCAGCAGCCCGCGCGCCGTCTCCGCCCAGGCGATGGCCGAGCCTTCTCCCAGGTCGACGGCGCCGTGCCGGCCGCCGAAGGCCTCCAGCGCGGCGGCCGTCTCCACCAGGCGCGCCACCAGCCGCGCGCCCACGCCGCGGCCCCAGGCCCCGACGGCGGCGGCCACGAGCGGGTGGCCGGCCGTCCTCGCGAGGGCGCCGGTCTCGCGCGCGCCGCCCTGCCAGTGCGGCCGGTCGTCGAAACCCGGGTCGGCGTCTAGCGCCGGCGCGAGTCCCCGGGCGATCCACGTCGGCGCGGCGGGCGGCAGGTACTCCACGTCGCCCGCCCCGAGGGCGGCGCGCTCGGCGAGGACCAGCCGGGCGAGCGCGGCCGCCGGCGTCTCGGCCGAGGCGAGCCAGCGGTGCAGCGCCTCGAGCGACTCGACGGCGAGGAATTCGCGGGGCGAGACGCCGAAAAGCGCCTCGCGCGCCCAGGCGACGGTCTCGTCGCGCGCGGCGTCCAGCGCCGCGCCCGGGCGCGCCGCGAGCCGCGGCGCGAGGCGGCTGCGGCCCTGCGCCAGCCGCGCCACCTCCGGCGCGCGGCCCGCGAGGCGCGGCCAGTCCACGAGCAGCCGCCAAGCGTGCTCGTGGATGGTCTCCGCGGCGATGCGCGCGTCGCGCGCGTCGCGACGGGCCGCGTCCTCGCCCTCGCCCTGCGCCGCCTCCACCGCGGCCTCGGCGGCCGCGGCCTGCGAGCGCGCGCAGATGGCGTAGAGCGCCCCGGCCAGGGCGGGCGCCTCGGCGGCGCGGCGGCCCGTGAAGAGCCGCGCCGCGAGGCGCGGCCGCTCGGCGCGCGCGCTGGCGTGCGTCACGCGGCCCGCGTCCGTCTCGAGGCGCACGACGAGCTCACCGTCGATCGCCATCGCCCGTCCCCGAGAGGCGGCCCCGCAGGAAGTCGCGCTTGCTCACCGCGGGCGGCGGGTCGCCCGGGGCGCGCTGCCCGTCCACGTGCTCGGCGTTGCGCGCGTCGAACAGCGCCTCGATCGCGGCCTCGGCCACCGCCACGGCCGTCGCGTGGTCGGCGAACTCGCCCGGCGGCGAGAAGAGCGAGCAGGCGTGGTGCTCCCCCGCCGTCTCGTCCGTGCCGGCGATGAAGCGGAAGCGCCCGGCCGGAAACACCGCGAGGCGCTCGCGCCCCGGGGCGAGCGCCGGCCACTTCCCCTCGCCCGGCAGCAGCACCAGGTTGATCGACCAGGGCGTCACCAGCGCGCCCAGCCACTGCCCCTCCCAGGCGCGGAAGCCCACCGCCTGCACCTCGAGGCGCTCGTTGAGGAACGGCAGGCCGCGCATGCGCGTGTCGCGGATGCGCCGGTAGGCGGCCTCCAGGGCGGCCGCGGGGGCGGGAAGCGGCTCAGTCATCGTCGGGCATCGCCAGGAACTGCCAGCGCTCGGCGGCGCAGTTGGGGCAGCTCCAGTGCTCCGGCAGGTCGTCGAACGGCGTGCCCGGCGGCACCTGCCACACCGGGTCGCCCTCGGCGGGGTCGTAGACGTGCCAGCAGATCCGGCACTCGCGCCGGCCCCGCCCGCCCGCCTGCCCGCCGTCCATCGCCCTAGCCCTCGCGCAGCCAGCGCAGCAGGTCCGCGAGGCGCTCCAGGCTGTCGTCGTAGTCCTCCGCGCCGGCGCGGGCGGACTCGGGCAGGTCCACCACCTCGTAGGTGTCCAGGATGAGCGTGCTCATCGAGTTGAAGTAGCGCACGCGCCAGATGGCGCGCGCGCGGGTGGCCGTGATGCGGCAGTTGCCGAAGCCGCGCGACAGGAGCGAGACCGGGCCCTCGCCCAGCAGGGTCTCCAGGCCCTCGGCGTCGGCCGGCGAAAGGGGCATCAGCGAGAGGTTTACCACGTGGGCCGGCTCGCCGGCGCGGTGGCGCTGCGCGTGGTGGCGCAGTTCCTCGACGATCGCCGGCGCGTTCATCACGCCCGCGGGCAGCAGCGCCGGGTCCAGCCTCGCGCCCTCGATGCGGGCGGCCGCGGCCTTGACCACGCGCGGCATGTCGCCGGCCTCCAGGATGTCCTCGACGAGCGCGCCGGCGGCGTCGTGCCGGCGCACGCGCCAGACGCCCGCGAAGGCCGTCTCCTGCACGAGCCAGGGCGCGGTGCCCGGCGCACCCTGCACGACGGCGCTCACCTCGCCCTGCCCCAGCGAGTCGTTGAGGGCCGCGAGCGCGCCGGGCGCCATGGCCTTGAGCGAGAAGGACGGCGCGTCGGGTCCCCCGGGCCGGTGCCGGCGCATCGACTCCAGGAGCTGCGCGACGACCGCGGCGGCCGCGCCCAGCGACTCGGCCGAGGCTCCGTCGGGCGGCTGCGGGGTGACCAGCGGCTCGGCGCCGGGCATCTCCATGTAGCCGAACTCGGAGTCCTCGGCGGCGGGCGCGGCGGCCCCCTGGGCGACGACGGGAATCGGGAAGTCCTTCATGGCGGTGTCCTCGGCTTTCAGGCGCAGGAAGAGGCGGAAGCGGCGGCGACGGGAATGACCCGCGCCGGCAGGGGGCGCTCGGGCCCGGCGAGCAGCGTGTCCACCTCGTCCAGGTAGTCGCGCCAGTCGCGAAGGCCCTCGACGTTGCCGAGCCAGGCGCCGGCGCGCACGAAGACGAGCGCCGGCCAGCGGCGCACGCCCCAGGTGGCCGCGCGCGCGTTGGCCAGGGCCGGCGGCAGCACGCCGATGCGGAAGGGCCGCGCGGCCGCGGCCGCGAGCTCCGGGAGGATCACCGCGACGTCGAGCACCTCGCGGAAGCGCACCGGGTCCTCGGTGAGGAAGAGCGCGGCCTCGCCGGGCGCGGCGACGAAGGCCTCCAGCGTGGCCTCGTCCAGGCGCACGGCGCCGTGCCTGTCGACCAGGCGCGTGACGAGGGGCGGTTCCGGCGCGGCGGGCCGGGCGGGGACGGTCATGGCTTTCCTCCGGAAG
>JAKOWJ010000061.1 GCA_029781595.1 Pseudomonadota bacterium
AAGGCCGAGCCCGCGAAGGCCGCCGCCGCGAACGCAGCGCCGGAGCCGAAGGCCGCGGAAGCCGCCAAGGCCGCGACCCCCGAGCCGCCCGCGGCGCGCACGGCGGCCCCGGGCGAGGGCACCATCCGCCTCGCGTTCCGCTCGGCCGCGTGGGTGGAGATCCTGGACGCGCGCGGCAAGGTGCTGCACTCGCGCACGCAGCCCGGCGGCGCGCGCGTGGAGGTCGTCGGCAAGCCCCCCTTCAACGTGGTGATCGGCAACGCGCCGGAGGTGAGCCTCACCTACGACGGGCGCGAGGTGGATCTCGCGCCCTACACGCGCGTGGCCGTCGCGCGCTTCACGCTGCCGGAGCCGCGATGACGCCCGTGGCCCGCCGCGCCTCGCGCCGCGTCCTGGTCGCCGGCCGTCCCGTGGGCGGCGGCGCGCCCATCCTCGTGCAGTCCATGACCAACACCGACACGGAGGACGCCGCCGCCACGGCCGCCCAGGTGGCCGCGCTCGCGCGCGCCGGGAGCGAGGCGGTGCGCATCACGGTGAACACGCTGGAGGCGGCGCGCCGGGTGCCCGCCATCCGCGAGCGCCTCCTCGCGCAGGGCGTGGACGTGCCGCTCATCGGCGACTTCCACTTCAACGGCCACAAGCTCCTCGCGCAGGTGCCCGAGTGCGCCGCGGCCCTCGACAAGTACCGCATCAACCCCGGCAACGTGGGCCACGGCACGAAGCGCGACGACCAGTTCGCCACGATGGTCGAGACGGCCATCCGGCACGGCAAGCCCGTGCGCATCGGCGTGAACTGGGGCTCGCTGGACCCCGAGCTCCTCGCGCGCCTGATGGACGCCAATGCGCGCCTGTCCCGGCCCCTGGAGGCCGACGCGGTGATGCGCGAGGCGCTCGTCGTCTCGGCGCTGGAGAGCGCCGCCAAGGCCGAGGAGATCGGCCTCGCCGGCGACCGGATCATCCTCTCGGCCAAGGTCTCGGCGGTGCAGGACCTCATCACGGTCTACCGCGACCTCGCCGCGCGCTGCGACTACCCGCTGCACCTGGGCCTCACCGAGGCCGGGATGGGCTCGAAGGGCATCGTCGCCTCGGCGGCCGCCATGGGCGTGCTGCTGCAGGAGGGCATCGGCGACACGATCCGCGTCTCGCTCACGCCGGAGCCCGGCGGGGACCGCACGCGCGAGGTCGTCGTCGCGCAGGAGCTGCTGCAGACGATGGGGCTGCGCGCCTTCGCGCCGCAGGTCTCGGCCTGCCCGGGCTGCGGGCGCACCACGAGCACCTTCTTCCAGGAGCTGGCGGACCGTATCCAGTCCTACCTGCGCGCGCAGATGCCGCTGTGGCGCGCGCGCTACCCGGGCGTGGAGGACCTGCACGTGGCCGTCATGGGCTGCGTGGTGAACGGCCCGGGCGAGTCGAAGCTCGCCGACATCGGCATCTCGCTGCCCGGGTCCGGCGAGAAGCCCGTGGCGCCCGTGTTCGTCGACGGGGAGAAGACCGTGACCCTCAAGGGCGAGCGCATCGCCGAGGAGTTCCAGGCCCTCGTCGAGGCGTACGTCCGCGAGCGCTACGCGCCCGGCGCCGCCCCGCGCGCGGCCGCCCGCCGCAAGACCATCGCGATCCAGCCCGCGGAGCCCTGAGCCGCGCCAGCGCGCCGCCCCCGACACGAATCCCCCGCAGCTTCCCGAATGAGCGACAAGATCCAGGCCATCCGTGGGATGGAGGACATCCTGCCCGACGCCTCGCCCCTGTGGGAGGCGCTCGAGGACGCCTGCCGCGAGGTCTTCCGGCAGTACGGCTACCGCAACATCCGCACGCCCATCGTCGAGCCCACGGCGCTCTTCGTGCGCGGCATCGGCGAGGTGACCGACATCGTCGAGAAGGAGATGTACACCTTCGACGACCGCAACGGCGAGAGCCTCACCCTGCGCCCCGAGGCCACGGCCGGTATCGTGCGCGCCGCCATCGAGCACAGCTTCCTCTACAACGGGCCGATGCGGGTGTGGACCGCCGGCCCGATGTTCCGCTACGAGCGGCCGCAGAAGGGACGCCAGCGGCAGTTCCACCAGTACGACGTGGAGGCCCTGGGCTTCGAGGGCCCGGACGTGGACGCCGAGCAGATCGTGATGCTCGCGCGCCTGTGGAAGCGGCTGGGGATCGGCCCCCTCGAGCTGCACCTGAACTCCATCGGCGACGCCGCGGACCGCCGCGCGCACCGCGACGGGCTCGTGTCGTACTTCACGCGCCACGCCGACCTCCTGGACGAGGACGCGCGCCGCCGCCTGCACTCGAACCCGCTGCGCATCCTCGACACGAAGAATCCCGCGATGCAGGAGATGGTCGAGGGCGCCCCGAAGCTGCTGGACCACCTGGGCGAGGGCGCGGCGCGCCACTTCGAGGCCGTCCGGCGCCTCCTCGGGGACGCCGGCGTCGCGTACACCGTGAACCCGCGCCTGGTGCGCGGCATGGACTACTACAACCGCACCGTGTTCGAGTGGGTCACCGACCGCATCGGCGCGCAGTCGACCATCGCCGGCGGCGGGCGCTACGACGGCCTGTTCGCGATGCTGGGCGGCAAGCCCACGCCGGCCTGCGGCTTCGGCCTGGGCATGGAGCGCATCGTGCTCACGATGCAGGCCTTCGGGCGCACGGCGGCGCAGGCGCCGGCGGCCTTCGTGGTGCACGCCGGCGAGGCGGCGGCGCGCGAGGCGTGGCGCGTGGCCGAGCGGCTGCGCGACGCGGGCCTCGCCTGCGTGCTCGGCGCGGGCGGCAGCTTCAAGTCGCAGATGAAGAAGGCGGACGCGAGCGGGGCGCGCTTCGCTATAATCCTCGGCGACGACGAGGTCGCCGCCGGCCGGCTCACCCTGAAGCCGCTGCGGGGCGGCGGCGAGCAGGCCCTCCTCGCTCCCGACGAGGCCCTGGCGCGCCTTCGCGCCGCCCCCTGACGACCCAACCCGCACCGATCCCGGAAGAAAGACCCATGGCAGGATCCTACGATTTCGAAGAGCAGGAACGCATCGCCGCCATCCAGCACTGGTGGGAGGACAACGCGAAGTTCGTCTACGCGGCGGTGGCCGCGTTCGTGCTCTCGGTGGCCGGCTGGAAGGGCTGGCAGTACTGGTCGGCGCAGCAGGCCGCGGACGCCGCGGCGATGGCCGCCGGCATCCCCAAGGCCGGCGGCGACGCGAAGAAGCTCGGCGACATCGCCTCGGCGCTCGTCGACAGGCACCCGCGCTCGTTCTTCGCCTCGGAGGCCTCGCTCGCCGCGGCCCAGGCGAGCTTCCAGGCCGGCGACCTCGCCGCGGCCCGCTCGCGCCTGGAGTGGGTGATGGCCAACGGCGCCGACGAGCACCGCGGCATCGCCCGCATCCGCCTGGCGGCCGTGCTGCTGGACCAGAAGAACTACGCCGAGGCCCTCAAGGTGCTCGACGGCAACACCGAGCCGGCGTGGGCGGCGATGGCCGACGACCTGCGCGGCGACGTGCTCTTCGCGCAAGGTCGCCTGGACGAGGCGCGCGCCGCCTACAAGGCCTCGCTGGACAAGAGCGACCCGCGCAGCCCCCTGCGCTCGGTGACCGAGCTCAAGCTCGGCGCGCTCGGGGGGGCCAAGTGAGGGCCGCCGGCCGCCTCGCCGCGCTCGCCGCGGCCCTCGCGCTCGGGGGCTGCGGCTTCTTCGGCCTGTTCGGCGACTCGGCGAAGAAGCCCATGCCGCTCACCGACATCCAGGCGCGCGTGACGCCGAAGGTCGCGTGGAGCCTTTCGGTGGGCAAGTCGGGCGACTTCCGGTTCACGCCCTGGGTCGACGGCAACCGCATCTTCGCGGCCGCCGCGGGCGGCACCATCTCCGTCGTGGACGCGGCCGACGGCCGCGCCATCTCGCGGCTGGAGACGGGCCGGGACCTCGCCTCGGGCGTGGCGGGCCAGGGCGACACGGTGATCGCCGGCACGGTCAAGGGAGAGGTGGTCGCGCTCGACCCCGCCGGCAAGGTGCGCTGGACGGCCCCGGTCGGCGGCGAGGTGCTCGCGCCCGCGGCCATCGCGGGCAAGAGCGCCATCGTGCGCACCGGCGACGGGCGGATCTTCGGCCTGGCCCTCGCCGACGGCAAGCGCGAGTGGGTCTACCAGCGCCCCGTGCCGGCGCTGCTGCTGCGCTCGTCCACCGGCGTGCTCGCCACGGCCGCCAACGTGGTCGCGGGCTACCCCGGCGGCAAGCTCATCGCGCTGGACGCGGAGGACGGCAAGCTCGTCTGGGAGGTGACGGTGAGCGCGCCGCACGGCGCGACCGAGCTCGAGCGCGTGGCCGACGTCTCGCTGCCGGTGATCGACGGCGGGCGCATCTGCGCGGCGGCCTTCCAGGGCAAGGTGGCCTGCTTCGAGATCCAGGGCGGCAACACCGTCTGGTCGCGGGACGTGTCCACCGCCAGCGGCCTCGCCGCCGACGACCGCAACGTCTACCTGAGCGACGACCAGGACCAGGTGCACGCCCTGGACAAGGCGACCGGCGCCGCGCGCTGGAAGCAGGACAAGCTCCTGCGCCGTCGCCTCACGGCGCCCGTGGCCGTGGCGGGCCACGTCGTGGTGGGCGACTCGCTCGGCTACCTGCACGTGCTCTCGAAGGACGACGGCGCGATCGAGGGCCGCCTCTCGCTGGACGGCGGGGCCATCGAGTCGCTGGTGCCCGCGGCCGGGGGCCTGGTCGTGCAGACCGCCGGCGGCACGCTCGCCCTCGTCCGCTTCTAGGAGATCCCCCCCCGGGGGGTGGCCGTGAATCCCACCGTCGTCCTCGTCGGCCGGCCCAACGTCGGCAAGTCCACGCTGTTCAACCGGCTCACGCGCTCGCGCGACGCGATCGTGCACGACCTGCCGGGGCTCACGCGCGACCGGCACTACGGGCGCGGGCGCCTGGGCGACAAGCCCTACATCGTGGTGGACACGGGCGGGTTCGAGCCCGTGGCGAAGGAGGGCATCCTCTCCGAGATGGCGCGCCAGGCCCGCGAGGCCATCGCCGCGGCCGACGTGGTGATCTTCGTCGTCGACGGCCGCGCCGGGCTCGCGCCGCAGGACAAGCGCATCGCGGAGATGCTGCGCGCGCGCGGCGCGCCCGTGTGGGTGGCCGTCAACAAGACCGAGGGCATGCCCGAGGACGCGGCCGTGGCCGAGTTCCACGAGCTGGCGCTGGGCACCCCGCACGCCATCTCGGCCGCGCACGGCGAGGGCGTGCGCCAGCTCGTGGAGGAGGCCCTCGCGCCCTTCCCGGCGCAGGCGGCCGGGCCGGAGCCGGAGCCCGACCACCCGCGCGTGGCGATCGTCGGCCGCCCCAACGTGGGCAAGTCCACCCTCGTGAACCGCGTCCTGGGAGAGGAGCGCGTGATCGCCTTCGACCAGCCCGGGACGACGCGCGACGCGATCGAGGTCGAGGCGAGCTGGGAGGGCCGGCCCTACACCATCGTCGACACGGCCGGCCTGCGCCGCCGCGGCAAGGTCTTCGAGTCGGTGGAGAAGTTCTCCGTCGTGAAGACGCTGCAGGCCATCGAGAGGGCCCACGTCGTGGTGCTCGTGCTCGACGCCGCGCAGGACATCTCCGAGCAGGACGCGCACATCGCCGGCTACATCCTGGAGGCCGGGCGCGCGCTCGCGGTGGCCGTGAACAAGTGGGACGCGCTCGACGGCGAGCGCCGCAAGGAGGTGCGCACCGACATCGAGCGCAAGCTCTTCTTCCTCGACTTCGCCGAGCTCGTGCCCATCTCGGCCCTGCGCGGCACGGGGGTGAAGGCGCTCTTCCAGGCCGTGGACCGGGCCTTCGCCGCGGCCATGGCCAAGCTCTCGACGCCGCGCCTGACGCGCGCGCTGCAGGCGGCGGTCGAGAAGCAGGCCCCGCCCCTGGCCGGTCGCATCCGGCCCAAGCTGCGTTACGCCCACCAGGGCGGCTCCAACCCCCCCGTGGTCGTGATCCACGGCACGAGCGTGGCGGCCATCAAGGACGGCTACCGGCGCTACCTGGAGAACACCTTCGTCAAGGTCTTCAAGCTCCGCGGAACGCCCCTGCGCGTGGAGCTTCGCCAGGGGGCCAACCCCTACGAGGGCCGAAAGCGACCCGAACTCACGGCGCGCCAGGAGGACAAGCGGCGCCGGCAGCGGCGGCACGGGCGCAAGACCTACGGCTGAATGCCCCCGGGGGAACTTCCCGGCGCGGCCGGCTGTCCCTAGCTGCGGGTGGCATAAGGGGGCGCTTTTGCGTTAGAGTCAGTCGGGAAGTCCAGAACCGGACCGGCGCCCTGTGCCGAGTGACAAGCCGGACCGGTAAGAAACCCGCACCAAGAAGGGGCAAAACAATGAGCAACAAGGGTCAACTTCTTCAGGATCCTTTCCTGAACATCCTCCGCAAGGAACACGTGCCGGTCTCGATCTACCTCGTGAACGGCATCAAGCTGCAGGGCCAGATCGAGTCGTTCGACCAGTACGTCGTCCTCCTCAAGAACACCGTGACCCAGATGGTCTACAAGCACGCCATTTCCACGGTGGTGCCGGCCAGGCCGGTGTCGGTCCCCTCCGAACATTCCCAGGAATCCTGAGCCCGGGGTTCCCGCGCGGGAACCCGCCATCCTCGTGTGCCTCGCGATAGGCGCACGGGGTGCGCCCGACCGCGAGGAGGAGGCCTCGAGCCTCGTCCAGAGCGCCGGCGGCGAAGTGCGCGCGGTCGTCACGGGCCGGCGCGACCGGCCGGACGCGGCCACCTTCGCCGGGTCGGGCAAGGTCGAGGAGATCCAGCGCGCCTGCCGCCTGCACGAGGCGCGCACCGTGGTGTTCGACCACGCCCTCACCGCGGCGCAGATCCGCAACCTCGAGCGTGCCCTCTCCGAGGGTGGCCCGGACGTGCGCGTCTACGACCGCACGGACCTCATCCTCGAGATCTTCGCGCAGCGCGCGCGCAGCCACGAGGGCAAGCTCCAGGTCGAGCTCGCGCGCCTGGAGCACCTGGCCACGCGCCTGGTCCGCGGCTGGACGCACCTGGAGCGCCAGCGCGGCGGCCTGTCCAAGACCGGCGGCCCGGGCGAGAAGCAGATCGAGCTGGACCGCCGCCTCATCGGCGAGCGCGTGAAGAAGGTGAAGGAGCGCCTGCGCAAGGTGGAGCGCACGCGCGCCACCCAGCGCGCGGCCCGCGCGCGCTCGGGGATGCTGCGCGTGTCGCTCGTGGGCTACACCAACGCCGGCAAGTCCACGCTCTTCAACCGCCTCACGCGCGCCGACGCCTACGTGGCCGACCAGCTCTTCGCCACACTCGACCCGACCACCCGCCGCCTGCACCTGGGGGAGGGCGCGGTGGCGGCCGTGTCCGACACGGTCGGTTTCGTGCGCGACCTGCCGCACGGGCTGGTGGCGGCCTTCCGCGCCACCCTGGAGGAGACGGTGCAGGCCGATCTCCTGCTGCACGTCGTGGACGCGGCGAGCCCGCGGCGCGACGAGCAGGTCGAGGCGGTGAATGCCGTGCTGGCCGAGATCGGCGCCGGAGGCCTCCCGCAGGTCGTCGTCTGGAACAAGATCGACCTCGTGCCGGGCGCGCACGCCGAGGTCGTGCGCGACGCTTGTGGTAAGATCTTGAATATCAAGGCGAGCGCGGTGACCGGCGACGGGTTGGAAGCGATCCGCGAGGCCCTCGCGGAGCGCGTCCGGGAAGGCGAGACCCGCGCCCTGGCACCCGCCGCGTAGCGCCGCGGCCCCGCAGCCGCATTGAAACCGCCCCCGGGGCCCGCATTTACATTTCGTTCCCCCTTTCCGCGCCCGACTACCGCATGCCTCCCAACGAACCCCAATGGGGAAAGCGGCCCAACGACGGGCCGCCGGACCTCGACGAGATCCTGAGGAAGCTCAACCAGAAGCTCGCGGGCCTGTTCGGCCGCCGGCCTTCCGGCCCGACGGGGCCGGTGCCGCCCTCGGGCGGTCCCGGCCCGGCCTTCTTCGGCGGCTCCGTGGCCTTCATCCTGCTGCTGGTGATCCTCGTGTGGCTCGCGAGCGGGTTCTACATCGTCGACGAGGGCCGCCGCGGCGTGGTGCTGCGCCTGGGCAAGTACATCGAGACGACGATGCCGGGCCCGCGCTGGCACGTGCCTTACCCCGTCGAATCGGTGGAGGTGGTGAACGTCTCCGGCGTGCGCACCGTCGAGGTCGGCTACCGCGGCAACCCCAAGAACAAGCAGCCGCAGGAGGCGCTCATGCTCACGGACGACGAGAACATCGTCGACGTGCAGTTCGCCATCCAGTACACGCTCAAGAGCCCCGAGGACTTCCTCTTCAACAACCGCAATCCCGAGGACAACGTGCTGCAGGCCGCCGAGACCTCCATCCGCGAGATCGTCGGCAAGAGCAAGATGGACTTCGTGCTCAACCAGGGCCGCAGCGAGATCGCCTCGCGCGTCAAGCACCTGATGCAGCACATCCTCGACCGCTACAAGACGGGCATCAACATCACCACCGTGAACATGCAGAACGTGCAGCCGCCCGAGCAGGTGCAGGCGGCGTTCGACGACGCCGTGCGCGCCCAGCAGGACCGCGAGCGCTTCAAGAACGAGGGCGAGGCCTACGCCAACAGCGTCGTGCCCAACGCGCGCGGCGTGGCCGCGCGCCTCACGCAGGAGGCCGCGGGCTACAAGCAGACGGTCATCGCCACCGCGCAGGGCGACGCCTCGCGCTTCCGGCAGGTCCTCACGGAGTACGAGAAGGCGCCGCACGTCACCCGCGAGCGCCTGTACCTCGAGGCGATGCAGCAGATCCTGT
>JAKOWJ010000084.1 GCA_029781595.1 Pseudomonadota bacterium
GGTGCACGTTGAACAGCCAGCGCGGCGTGCCGCGCACGGCGTATAGGCTCACCGCCCCGGCGCCGTGGTCGGTCACCGTCACGCGGAAGCCGGGCATCTGCGCGCGCAGGTAGTCGAACATCCCGTCCGTGCCGATGGCGCGCGGCGGATTGCGCGTGTCGAAGGCGACCAGGGCGCGCAGGTGCTCCAGCGTGGCGGCGAGTCCCGCCGTCACGGACCGCTCCGGTTCACTTCCGCCCACAGCGTGCTGCTCATGCCGAAGAGCTTGATGAAGCCCTCGGCCTCGGCCACGCCCCAGTCGGCCGACTGCGCGTAGGTCGCCCCCTTGGCGTTGAGCAGGTGCGGCGAGGCCACGGCCACGGCGTTCACCGTGCCGCCCTGGGTTTCCAGCGTCACCTCGCCGTTGACGCAGGCCTGCGAGGAGGCGAGGAAGGCCTCGAGATCGGTCTTGAGCGGGTCGTGGTAGAAGCCCTCGTACACCAGTTCCACCCACTTGCGCGCCACCTCGGGCTTGAAGCGGTTCTGCTGCTTGGTCAGCACGGCCTCTTCCAACGCCCGGTGCGCGGCCAGCAGGGACACCAGGCCCGGCGCCTCGAAGATGATGCGCCCCTTGAGGCCGATGGTGGTGTCGCCCGTGTAGAGACCGCGGCCGACGCCATAGGGCGCAAACAGCGCATTGAGACGGGCCAGCAGGACGTGACCCGGCAAACGCTCGCCGTCCAGCGCCACCGCCTCGCCGCGTTCGAAGGCCAGGCGCACGCGCAGGGGCGCCGCGGGCCACTCCGCACGCGGGGCGCACCAGCCGCGGGCGCCCGCGCCCGGTGCCTCCCAGCGGTCGATCTCGCCGCCCGACATGGTGAGGCCGAGCAGATTCTCGTTGATGGTGTAGCTCTTCTGCTTGGCGCGCACGGCGAAGCCGCGCTGCTCCAGATACTGCTGCTCGTAGGCGCGCGTCTGCGTGTGCTCCTTCTGGATCTCGCGGATGGGCGCGACGATCGCGTAGTCGCCCTGCGCCTTGACCGCCAGATCGAAGCGCACCTGGTCGTTGCCCATGCCGGTGCAGCCGTGGGCGATGGCCCGCGTGCCGAGCTCGGCGCAGCGCCGCAGTGCGGCATCGACGATGAGATAGCGATCGGACACGAGCAGCGGGTACTGGCCCTGGTAGGCCTCGCCCGCCCAGACGAAGGGCTTCACGAAGCCGCTCCAGATTGCCGGGCCGCCATCCACGGTCACGTGCGAGGCCGCGCCCAGCTCGGCCGCGCGCGCCTCGAGGGTGGCGCGTTCCTGCGCGTCCACGCCGCC
>JAKOWJ010000094.1 GCA_029781595.1 Pseudomonadota bacterium
GGTCGCTCGTCCCCCTCGCCGCGTCGATCACCTGGTTGCCCTTCGACTGCTCGGGGTCGAACCACTCGACGCGCAGATTCCACGCCTCGAGCGCCGGCTGCGCTACCTTCCGCAGCCAGCGGTGACCGCCGACCACCACCACGCGCCGCCCTCCGAAGTCCGGCGCTGGTTCGGCCTCGCCCTCCCCGGCGCCAGGCACCAGCTTGCGGAACTCCTCGATGAGCTGCGGATAGACCTCGCCGAGCCCGAGGACCTCGTGCATCGCGTTCTCGTCCTCGTCGCCGGTACCCCCACGCGGGCCCGTCTCGATGGCCAGGCGAAGCTCCTCGGAGATCGGCTGGCCAGCCTCCAGTAGCGCCCCCAGCAGCACCACGAGTGCGGGCATCCTCAGCTTCTTCATCCCGTGCAGCTCTCGCGCGCACAGCTCGCGAAGCTCCGCGTCCGCCCCCTCGTCCCGCAGCTCGCGCACCAGCCGGTCGAACGCCTCCCGCGCATCGTCGTCGTGGCCCATCCGCACCGATTCCGCGAGCGCCCGCTCGTACACCATCTTTCGCTGCTGGCGCGAGAACCGGTCGGCGCCGACGAACCCGCCGTCTTCCACCAGCATCCCGAGGGCGTTCAGGGTGTTGTCCGGCTTCGAACCTTCGGCCAGCAGGTCCAGCAGGTCGAGCACCTGCGCCTGCGGCTCCGTGATCCCCCAGCGGATCAGCGACTCGATGTACGGCCCGTCGGCGATCGGCTTCACCGCGCTCCCACTCACCGCGCTCCCGGCGAGGTAGACCTCGGTCAGGTGCGCCGCCGAGCTCTCGAGATGCGACGCTCCGATCCGCTTCAGGTACCCCGGGAACTGCTTCTCCACCTGGATCCGCTCCCCGCTCGCCGCGAGCCGGAAGACAGCGAGGAACTCGGCGTGCATCCGGTTCGGCCAGCCCGCCGGGATGAGAGCCACGAGCTCCCGCCGCTGGGCCAGGCTCGCCTGCTCCGCCGGGCCGGACGCGATCGACGCGAGCACCCCCAGCACCGCGTGCGCCGCCAGCTCCGTCGGCACCTGGGGCAGCACCGCGAGCGCGAGCTCCACGAGCCACGCGCCGTCGCTCACCGGCGCCTGGTCCTCGCTCACCGGCCATGCGAGCAGCCAGTCGCTGGCGCAGGGCGCCTGCATGCAGGTGTTCGCGAACAGCAGGATGCCGAGCGCGGCCGCCTCCGGCGCGAGCGACCCCTCGCGCAGCACCGCCGCCACCCGCTCGGCCGCCAGCCGCGTGCCGCCTCGCGCCATCGAAAGCAACTGGGCGATCCGGCAGTAGTCGCTCAACTCTCGCGACACCCGCGGCAGCGCCCGGTCCGTGACCAGCAAGTCGAGCAGGTCGCGCGCCTCCCGCGAACCGATCGCCTCATCGGCGAAGCCGTCGTCGTCCACCAGCTCCCGGAATATCGCCGCCCGCAGCGCCTCGATGTCGATGAGCGGCGGGCCTGGCCGGCAGTCCGCCTCGATAAGCGCGAGTGCCACGGCCACGTAGGCCCGTTCGGCAGCTTCCAGCAGACCCGACGGAAGCGCCGTGGCGTCCACCAGCGTGCGGCTCAGGTGCCGGAACGCCTGCTCGTGCTCGCCGACGGCGACTGCCGCGATGCCCGCGACCGCCCGCAGCTCTCGGTCCTCGGCCTCGCTCGTCTGCATCAGCCGGTTCGCCTGGTCGAGTGCCGCGGCGCTGTCGCTCCCCACGAGCGCGAACAGCCGCTCCCACTCGCTCTCCGGCTCGTGCGGCGCAGGCTCCGGGGCGCGCGGCTCATCACGTCGCTCCCGTCCCTGCTCAGGTGCC
>JAKOWJ010000116.1 GCA_029781595.1 Pseudomonadota bacterium
CTTCAGAGCGCGCCAGGAGCGGGCGCGCCCGCGACTCCCCCGGCGCCGGCACCCGCGGGCGTGACAGGCGACCGGCTCGCGAAACTGCGCGGCCTCCTCGAGAAGCGCCTGATGACCGCTTCGGACTACGCCGCGAAGCTGAAGGAGATGCGCGGCGAGGGCGTGCTCACATCGGATGAGTGCCGGGCGAGCCTGAATGAACTCCGCGACGCCGGTCTCCTGACGCCGGCGGAGTACGACGCAGCTTGCCAGGCGCTCGGCCTCGAAACGGCGGAGAGCCCGGCGGAAGAGAACTCGATTGAGGCCCGCCTGATGAAGCTGAAGAGCCTCTTCGAGAAGGGATTGATCACCCAGGAGGATTACGACGCGAAGCGAACCGCGATTCTGGCGGAAATTTGAGACCGTGCCACGTTTGGTGGCTGGTGAGTGGAGGCCGGTGCAGTGAGTGAGTCGGACCGGCTGAGGCGGCTTCGCAAGCTGCGGGAGGCGCGCGCTGCGCCGCTCGTGCCGCGCGGCACGTCGCGCGCCTCGGTCGCTCACTATCCGACCGTGCCGCCCCGGTACACCTATCCGGGTCCGGTGGTGCCGGGCACGCGCGCGGAGCTTGCCGCGGCGCCGAAGGGCTCGCGCCCGCTCCGGTGGCTCGCGGCCGCGCTCTCGCCACTCGCCGCTCTGGAGCGGTGGCACCTGCAGGCAGCCACGGTCGTGCTGGCGATCCTCGGCGTGTTGAACGCCTACTGGTTTCAGTGGGGCCTGGAAAAGGCGGCGATCACCATCATCGCCACGGCGGCGCTGCCGGCGCTGCTCAGCGGCCTCTGCGACCTCCTTTTCCGGCTTACCGTCATTCCGGGGATTCGCCTGCACGTGGCGCTGCTTCAGTGGGCGCGCGAGCGCCATCGCGCGCTCGTGATTGTGAGAGCCTGGGCCGACACCCCTCTCCGGGGGCGCTGGAAACGGGCGGTGCAGGTTCAGTTCGCCTCGGGGGCGATCCCGGCGCGGACGCTCGACGTGGTGACGGACCTCTACGACGACAACTCGAAGCTGGATATCGCCCTCCTGGTGGAGGCGCCGGCACTCCCTTTG
>JAKOWJ010000145.1 GCA_029781595.1 Pseudomonadota bacterium
GGCGCTCTTTCGGGTCGGGGGCGTTCACGGGCGGGGGGCGGGACGAAAACCCGACATTATACGGGCCCGGGCGCCCCGCCCGGCCGGCCTCAGGTCTCCTGCGGGTCGACGTCCAGGGACCAGCGCACGCGCCGCTCGGCCCGCGCGTCCAGCGCGGCCTTCCATTGGCGCAGGAAGGGCTGCAGGGCCGCGCGCGAGGCCGCGCGCACCAGGAGCTGGGCGCGGTCGAAGCCGGCCTTGCGCTCGAGGGACGCCGGCACCGGGTCGAAGACCTCCACCTTGCCGGCCAGGGGCGCGGCCAGGCGCGCGGCCGTGCGCAGGAACGCGAGCGCTTCGCCCGCGCGCTTGGACTCCGCGCGCAGCAGCGCGAGGTGCGAGAACGGCGGGAAGCGCGCCACGCGCCGCTCCTCCAGGGCCGCGTCGGCGAAGGCCTCGAAGTCGTGGGCGGCCACCGCCGCGTACAGGGGGTGCGTCGGGAAGTCGGTCTGCAGGAGCACCTCGCCGGGCGAGCCTGCGCGTCCGGCGCGGCCGGCCACCTGCGTGAGCTGCGCGAAGAGCCGCTCGGGGGCGCGGAAGTCGGTGCTGAAGAGCGCGCCGTCGCAGTCGACCACGCCCACCAGCGTGAGGCGCGGGTAGTCGTGACCCTTGGCGAGCATCTGCGTGCCCACCAGGACGTCGACCTTCTCGTCGCGCACGCGGCCCAGCACCTCCGCGAGCGCGCCCTTGCGGGCGGTGGAGTCGCGGTCCACTCGGGCGATGCGCGCCCCCGGCAGGGCGGCGGCCAGCGCCTCCTCGAGGCGCTGCGTGCCCTGGCCCACGGGCGCGAGGTCCGGGCTGCCGCAGCCGGGGCAGCGCGCCGGCACGCGCTCGCGGTGCCCGCAGTGGTGGCAGCGCAGTTCCCCCGCGCGCAGGTGCAGCACGAGGTTGGCGCTGCAACGCGGGCACGCGGAGTGCCAGGCGCAGGAGCGGCAGAAGAGCACCGGCGAGAAGCCGCGCCGGTTCACGAACACCAGCGACTGCTCGCCGCGCGCCAGGCACGCGGCCAGCGCCCGGCGCAGCGCGTCCGAGAGGCCGTCCAGCGGGCGGTCGGCCCGGGTGTCCACCATGCGCACGGCCGGCAGCCTCGCGCCGGACTGGGCGCGCCCCGGCAGCCGGGCCAGGGCGTAGCGGCCCTGCTTCGCGTTGGCCCACGACTCGAGCGAGGGCGTGGCCGAGCCCAGCACGACGGGAATGCCCAGCGACTGCGCGCGGCGCACGGCCACGTCGCGCGCGGAGTAGCGCAGCCCCTCCTGCTGCTTGTAGGAGGGATCGTGCTCCTCGTCCACGACGATGAGGCCCAGCCCGGGCAGCGGCATGAGCGCCGCCAGGCGCGTGCCCAGCACGATGCGCGCGCGCCCGGACTGGGCGGCCACCCAGGCCGCCGCCCGTTCGCCCTCGCCCAGGTGGCTGTGGGCCGCGACGATGGCCTCGCCGGGGAAGCGGGCGTGCACGCGCTCCTCGAGCTGGGGTGTGAGGCCGATCTCGGGCACGAGGTAGAGCGCCTGCCGGCCGCGGGAGAGCGCCTCGGCCACGAGGCGCAGGTACACCTCGGTCTTGCCGCTGCCCGTCACGCCCGCCAGGAGCACGGGGTGGAAGCGACCGAAGCCCTCGCGCACGGCGGCCACGGCGGCAGCCTGGGCGGGCGTGGCCTCCACCGGCGGCGGCGCGGGGGCCGGGGCGGCCTCGGGCATGGCGGCCGGCTTGAGCGCGCGCCGCTTCGCCTGGCGAAGCCGCGGCGGCAGGCTCGCGTGGATCACCTCGCCCAGCGGGCGCTGGTAGTAGGCGGCGCAGAAGGCGTGCAGCTCGAGGTCGGCCTCCGCGAGCGGGGCGACGTCGCCGAAGACCTTCTCGACCTCGCGCAGCTTGTCGGCCGGCACGTCCGTGCGCGCGGGGCGGGCGAGCACCACGCCCACCTTGCGCGTGCGGCCGAAGGGCACGACGACGAGGCTGCCGCGCGGCGGATCGAGCCCCTCCGGCACCGCGAAATCGAAGGCCTGGTCGAGGGGCACGTCGAGGGCGACGCGGGCGATTCTCATGGGTCGCCGGGCCCCCTTTTCAGGGGGTGCGGGGCCTGTGGATAACTCTGTGCATTTCTCGTCCCCGGCCCGGGGCGCGAGGACCCGCGAGGGGGGTACTCCTCAGGCATTGGTCGAGGAGGGTCTCGCAACTCATTGATAAAAAATGGTTTTGCGGATGGCCGCCGAAAGGGCTGCTGCACCGCGTCACGGGCCGCGAGAACACGCAGGATGTGAATATGCAATCACTTCCGCGAAAATTTTCCGCTTGACAGGCCCTACGCCCCGGACGCGCGCGGGCGGTGGGCGTGCACGGCCTCGACGAGCGCGTGCACGCTCTCCGGCGGGGTGTGCTGCGAGACCCCGTGGCCGAGGTTGAAGACGTGGCCCGGCCCGGGCCCGAAGGCGTCCAGGATGCGCCGGGCCTCGGCCTCGATGGTCGCCGGCGGCGCGAAGAGCACGGCCGGGTCCATGTTCCCCTGCAGCGCGACGCGTTCGCCCACGCGGCGGCGCGCCTCGCCGATGTCCACGGTCCAGTCCAGGCCCAGCGCGTCGGCGCCGCAGTCGGCCATGGCCTCGAGCCACAGGCCGCCGCCTTTGGTGAAGAAGATGCGCGGGATCGTGCGCCCCTGCGCCTCGCGCGTGACGCCGGCGAAGACGCGCCTGGCGTAGGCCAGGGAGAACTCCCGGTAGGCCGCGTCGGACAGCGCCCCGCCCCAGGTGTCGAAGACCATCACGGCCTGCGCCCCGGCGGCGACCTGCGCGTTGAGGTAGGCGGTGACGGACTGCGCGTTGAGCTCCAGCACCCGGTGCAGCAGGTCGGGCCGCGAGTAGAGCATCGACTTCACGAGGCGGAAGTCGTCGCTGCCGCCGCCCTCGACCATGTAGCAGGCGAGCGTGAAGGGGCTGCCGGAGAAGCCGATGAGCGGCACGCGCCCGTCGAGCGTGCGGCGGATGAGCGAGACGGCGTCGAACACGTAGCGCAGCGAGTCGAGGTCCGCGGCCGCC
>JAKOWJ010000159.1 GCA_029781595.1 Pseudomonadota bacterium
CAAAGCGATCCTCGCCGTTGCCCCATGCTTGCGCAAGGCCTGCTAGGACACCGTCGCGCACCTCCTTCAAGGGGTCATCGATCACCGTCCCTTTCCAGTACCAATCCGGCACCGGGAGGCGTTCCCAGCGCCAGACGTCGAAGCGCGGCCGGGCTTGCGAGTTCACTTGCGCCCCTTTTCGGCGGCGGCAAAGAGCGGGCCCCAGTCGGCGCCGCCCCCGCGCCCCTTGGCCGGCGCGGCCTTGCTCGGCGCGGTCGCCTGCTCGAAGGCGCCCCCAAAAAGGCCTTGCTGGATCGGCGCTCGCGCTGCGGGCTTCGGGGCGGTCTTGCTCCCGTGGATGGCCTCGGCCTTCCCCTCGCCGGCAAACAAGGTCTTTTGCTTGCGCTTCGGGTGCGTCAGCGGAATTGCGTCAGTCAGCGCGAAGAGCGTCTTTGTTGGAAGCTGCGCCGAGTCGACGACCACCGTCGAGCCTTGGAAATAGCCGGTCAAAACCGTATATCCGCGCCGCTCGACCTTGAGCCCGAATTGCGCACCGTAGTCGGTAACGTTGAAGGTATCGCCGTTGATGTCGATGGTCCACGCCTCGGCCATTTCAAGCCCCTTTCCATAGGTACTTAAGCCCCCAGACGAGGGCCGCCCCGACCAAGACGTCTCCGCCGCTTCTGCCCCCGCTACGGCTCGACGGCGCCGGCCTCGGCGCGCTCGCGCCGGCCCAGATCCCGACGTCCGCGCCGTAGAAGTAGCGCGCAATTTCCGAGGCCCGCGACCCTTGGGCGGCGAGCCAACTTGCGCCCCACTGGGAAAGGCAGCCCCGATTTTGGGGCACTGGACGAGCCAGGGGCGTTTTTGCGACGTCGTCGCCCGCCTTGCCCGCGTTATACGTGACAAAGCGCTCTGTGCGCGTCGGGTCCGGGGCGGGCGGGCGGTTGTTCCGGCCTCTCCAAGGCCCCGCGCCGGCGACGTAGTTGGCCAGGATCAGCGCGCCGCCCCAGATCAACACCTTTCCGCGGGTGTCGTCCACCGCGGCGCGCGCGCCTTTGCTCGCGCCGGGGCCGAGCACCTGAAAGCGCTGACTGGTGTCGAGCGGGCGGGCAGGCGTCCCGAGGATCGGATCGAGCGCCAGCGCCTGGATCAGGTAGGTTCGAGTGCACAGGGCCTGCACGCGCTGGGCCTCGGCCGGCGCGTCGCCGATTTCCGCGGTCACGACGCGCGGCAGGTAGTCTCCCTCGATGTCGAGCCAGCGCCCGGCGACAAAGACGAGGCCCGGGGGACGGCTCCCCGAGGTTCCCGCCGGCGGGGTAGTGCCCGAGCTCGGCGGGGAGGGCTTGGCAGGCGTCGAGCCTCCGGCGCTCGCGCGCGCCG
>JAKOWJ010000163.1 GCA_029781595.1 Pseudomonadota bacterium
GTTGGGCAGCGAGCCCTCGGCCACCAGCCGCACCTCGCCGCGCAGCTTGGTCACCTCGCGCAGCGTCGCGCCCACGGCCTGGGCGAGCGCGTCGTCCGCGCCCCCGTGCTCGACCATCAGCAGGAGCGTGTCGGTGCCGTCTTCGTTGCCGACGACGAGCCGGGCGCGGGAGAGGCCGTGCCGCGAGGCGACCTGCGCGACCTGCTCGGGGTGCACGAAGAGGCCTTTCGCCTTGGTCGTCTGGTCCGCGCGGCCCATCCAGCCCTTGATGCGCAGGTTGGTGCGGCCGCAGGGGCTCGCGCCCGGCAGCACCGCGGAGAGGTCACCGGTGGCGAAGCGCACCAGCGGGTAGTCCTCGTTGAAGGGCGTGACGACCACCTCGCCCACCTCGCCCTCGGCGACCGGGTCGCCCGTGCCCGGGCGCACGATCTCCAGGATCACCTCCTCGTCCACCACCAGGCCCTCGCGGGCGGGCGTCTCGTAGGCGATGACGCCGAGGTCCGCGGTGCCGTAGGCCTGGTAGGCGTCGATGCCGCGAGCGCGCAGGAACTCGCGCACCGGCGGCAGGAAGGCCTCGCCGGAGAGCTGCGCGCGCTTCAGGCTCGACGAGTCCGTGCCCAGCTCGTCGCATTTCTCGAGGATGAGCTTGAGGAACGAGGGCGTGCCGACGAAGCCGGCGGGCCGCAGGTCCGCGATCGCCCTCGCCTGCATCTCCGTCTGTCCCACCCCGCCCGGGATCACCGCGCACCCGAGGCGGTGCAGCCCGGTCTCGAACATGCTGCCCGCGGGCGTGAGGTGGTAGGAGTAGCCGTTGAGCACCACGTCGCCCGCGCGGAAGCCCGCGGCGTGCAGGCCCCGGGCCGTGCGCCAGAAGTCGGGACGGCGCCCTTCAGGGTCGTAGATCGGCCCGGGCGACATGAAGATGCGCGCGAGGCCCGAGGCAGGCGTGGCCGCGAGGCCCCCGAACGGCAGGCTCTCGCGCTGCAGCGCCATGAGCGCGCTCTTGCGCGTGACGGGCAGCCTCGCCAGGGCCGCGCGCGTGTTGACCGTGCCCGCGTCCAGCCCGGCGAGCACGCGCCCGAAATGCGGGCTCTTTCCGGCGGCGTGGGCGAGCTGCGCCGGCAGGCGCGCGAGGAGGTCCCGTTCGCGGGCCGCGGGTTCGCGCGTCTCCAGGGCGTCGAAGTGCGCGCCGCTCACGACAGCCACCGCTTGCGTCGCCGGTAGTGCTTGGTCTCGCGGAAGCTCTTGCGCCCGCCCGTGGAGATGCCCAGGTAGAACTCCTTCACGTCCTCGTTCTCCGAGAGCGCGTGTGCGCTGCCCTCCATCACCACGCGGCCGTTCTCCAGGATGTAGCCGAAGTCGGCGAAGCGAAGCGCCACCATCGTGTTCTGCTCGGCGAGCAGGAAGCTCACGCGTTCCTTGGCGTTGAGGTTCTTCACGATCTCGAAGATCTCCTCCACAATCTGCGGCGCGAGGCCCATGGAGGGCTCGTCGAGCAGGATCATCGAGGGCCGGGCCATCAGGGCGCGCCCGATGGCCGTCATCTGCTGCTCGCCGCCGGAGGTGTAGCCGGCCTGCGAGGCGCGCCGCTGCTTCAGGCGCGGAAAGAATTCGTACACCCGCTCCAGGTCGGCGCGCAGCGCCGCCCGCGACAGGCCGCGCGTGTAGGCGCCCGTGAGCAGGTTATCCTCCACCGTGAGGTGGGCGAAGCAGTGCCGGCCCTCCATCACCTGGATCACGCCGCGCTTGACGAGCTCCGAGGGCGTCATGCGGTCCACCCGCTCGCCGCGGAATTCGATGAGGCCCTTGGTCACCTCGCCGCGCTCGGCGCGCAACAGGTTCGACACGGCCTTGAGCGTGGTCGTCTTGCCGGCGCCGTTGGCGCCCAGCAGGGCCACGATGCCGCCCTCGGGCACGGCGAGCGAGACGCCCTTGAGCACGAGGATCACGTGGTTGTAGATGACCTCGATGCCGTTGACTTCGAGCAGGGGCCGGGCCCCTTCGGCAACCGGGGCCGCGCTGGCGGTGGCGGTGGCGGTGGCGTTCATGGTCGGGGGGCGGGAGGGGCGCGGGGCCCCTCCCGGTCCTCGGGTCCTACTTCTCCTTGGAGCAGTCGCGCGGGGTGATGTGCTTCTCCTGCGCGTACTTCTTGGCGCTCGCCTCGATCATCGGGCGCAGGAACTTCTGGTTGGCCTCGAGCATGTCCGAGGTGTAGCTCCACTCCTTGCCGTCCCAGGTGTGGATGCGGCCGCGGTGCGCGCCGCCGTGGTCCATGCACGAGGTCTTGACCGGCTGCACCATGCCCTCGAAGCCGATGGCCTTGATCTTCGCGGCGTCCAGGTTCAGGTGCTCGGCGCCCCAGCGCACTTCCTCGCCGGTCATCACGCGCTTGCCGTACTTGGACTGGGCGCTCTTGATGGACTCGACGAGCATCATGGCGGAGATCATGCCGCGGTTGTACAGGACGCTGCCCACCTCCTCCTTCTTGGCGGCGGTGCCCTGCCCCTTGTCATAGAGGAACTTGAGCATGTCCTTGTGCACCGGCCGGTCCTTCTCGGCCGAGTGGCCCATGGTGATGGCGTTGTAGCCCTTGGCCGCCATTTCCGCCGGCAGCACGTCGGGCTCCGCCCCGGACCACCACACGCCGTACATCTGCAGGCGCGGGTAGGAGACGGCGATGGCCTCCTTGATGGCCGTGGAGTTCATCACGCCCCAGCCCCACAGGAACACGTAGTCGGGCCGCTGCTGGCGCACCTGCAGCCAGGTGGCCTTCTGCTCCACGCCGGGGTGCGTGACCGGCAGCTTCACGAGCGTGAAGCCCTTCTGCTTGGCCAGCGCCTCGAGGACGGGGATGGGCTCCTTGCCGTAGGGCGAGTCGTGGTAGACCAGCGCGATCTTCTTGCCCTTGAGGTTGCCCTTCTTGGCCACTTCCTGCACCAGCATGTCGGCCGCGTCCCAGTACGTGCCCAGGAACGGGAAGTTCCAGGCGAAGACGGATCCGTCCACCGAGTCGGCGCGGCCGTAGCCCGTCGTCATGAGCACGATCTTGTCGTTGGCGACCTTCTCCGTGAGGGCGAAGGTGATGCCGGTCGACAGCGGGTTCACCGCCACGGGCTTCTTGCTCTTCAGGCGCTCGTAGCACTCCACGCCGCGGTCCGTCGCGTAGCCCGTCTCGCACTCCTCGTAGGCGATCTTCACGCCGTTCACGCCGCCGTCGCGCGCGTTCACGAGCTTGAGGTAGTCCACGAACCCGTCGGCCCAGGGGGCGCCGTTGGGGGCGTAGGCGCCCGTCCGGTAGACCAGCACCGGCACGAAGATCTCCTTGGATTGCGCCAGGGCGTCCTGGGCCGCGCCGATGCCGCCCGCGAGGGCGAGCGCCGCCGCGGCGGCCTTCCACTTCCAGGTGTGCTTCATCTCCATCCTCCTTTATGTCTCGTGCTGCGGGGGGTTGCGAACGCGGAACCGGGGCGCCCGCTAGTGCGGGAACGGCCAGAGCCGGAGCTTCTCCTTGCCGATGGCCCACAGCCGGGCGAGGCCGTGGGGCTCGACGATGAGGAAGAACACGATGAGCGCGCCGAAGACCATCAGCTCGATGTGCGAGATGAGCGCGGTCGACATCTCCACGCCCAGCCAGCCGGGCATCTGGTTGAGCGCGAGCGGCAGGATCACGATGAAGGCCGCGCCGAGGAACGAGCCCAGGATCGAGCCCAGGCCGCCGATGATCACCATGAAGAGCAGCTGGAAGGAGCGGTTCACGTCGAAGGCGAGCGGCTCCCAGGCCCCGAGGTAGACGAAGGCCCACAGGGCGCCCGACAGGCCCACGAAGAACGAGCTCACGGCGAAGGCCGTCACCTTGGCGTAGAGCGGGCGGATGCCGATCACCTCGGCCGCCACGTCCATGTCGCGCATCGCCATCCACGAGCGGCCGATGGCCCCGCGCACGAGGTTTCGCGCGACGAGGGCGAACACGCACACGATGCCCAGCACCAGCAGGTACTTGCGCACGGGGCCCACCACCTCCCAGCCGAGGATGACCAGGGGCGGGGCCGAGACGGAGCCGGAGGGCGCGTAGTTGGTGAACCAGCCGATGCGCGCGAAGGCCCAGTCCAGGAAGAACTGCGCGGCGAGCGTGGCCACCGCGAGGTAGAAGCCCTTGATGCGAAGGCTGGGCAGGCCGAAGAGCACGCCCACCACGGTGGCGCACAGCCCGGCCAGCACGAAGACCACGAGCAGGTTCAGGTCCGGCAGGCGCAGCGCCAGGTTGTACGCCGCGTAGGCGCCCACCGCCATGAAGCCGCCCGTGCCCAGCGAGACCTGCCCGCAGTAGCCCACGAGGATGTTCAGGCCGATCGCCGCGAGCGAGAGGATGAGGAAGGGCGTGAGGATCGCCCGGAAGAGGTACTCCGAGGCGAGGAACGGCACCGCGCCGAAGGCGAAGGCGATCACCAGCAGGACGAAGATCCTGTCCTGCAGGATGGGAAAGAGCTGCTGGTCGGCCTCGTAGGTCGTCTTGTACTGGCCGGTCTCGCGATAGATCATCGTCTGGCTCCGCTAGACCCGGTCGATGTGCTTCTCGCCGAAGAGGCCCTCGGGCCGCACCAGCAGGAAGACGAGCGCGAGCACGTACGCGAACCAGTTCTCGATGCCGCCGCCCAGCAGCGGGCCGAGGTAGACCTCCGAGAGCTTCTCGCCCAGCCCGATGATGAGGCCGCCCAGGATCGCGCCCGGGATCGAGGTGAACCCGCCCAGGATCACCACCGGCAGCGCCTTCAGGGCGATGAGCTGCAGCGAGAACTGCACGCCGAGCTTGGAGCCCCAGATGATGCCGGCCACGAGGGCCACCAGCCCCGAGACGCTCCAGACGATCACCCAGATGCGCCCCAGCGGGATGCCGATGGACTGCGCGGCCTGGTGGTCGTCGGCCACGGCGCGAAGCGCCCGGCCCGTGCCCGTCTTCTGGAAGAAGAGCGCCAGGGCCCCCACGAGGGCCGCGGCGATCACCGCGGCGATGACGTCCTCCATGCTCACCAGGATGCCGCCCTCGAAGGTCTTCTCCAGCAGGATCTTCGGCTCCTTGGGCATGCCGATGTCCAGCGTGTAGATGTCGCTGCCCCAGATGATCTGGCCGATGCCGTCGATGAAGTAGGCCACGCCGAGCGTGGCCATGAAGAGCACGATGCCCTCCTGGTTCACCAGCGGGCGCAGCACGAGCCGCTCGACGAGCCAGGCGATGGCCACCATCACCAGCGCCGCGATGGCCAGCGCCACGACGAACGGCATCTTCTCCATGAGCCGCACGAGCGTGAGCGCCGCGAAGAGCACCATCGCCCCTTGCGCGAAGTTGAAGACGCCCGAGGCCTTGAAGATGAGCACCAGGCCCAGCGCCACCAGCGAATAGAGCACGCCCGACATTAGGCCGCCCAGCACCACCTCGAGCCACTGCGGGAAGCCCGCGACGCCCGAGAGCATCGGCGCCAGCGCGCCGACGGCCAGCGCGGCCAGGAGCAGGCCCGTCATCCACTTCTGCTGGAAGATGTTCACTCGGCGCCCCTTCAGTGCTTCACGCCCAGGTAGGCGTCGATCACGGCCTGGTTGGCGCGGATCTCGTCCGGCGTGCCGTCGCCGATGAGCCGGCCGTAGTCGAGCACCGCCACGCGGTCCGAGAGGTCCATCACCACGCCCATGTCGTGCTCGATGAGCACGATGGTGGTGCCGAACTCGTCGTTCACGTCCAGGATGAAGCGGCACATGTCCTGCTTCTCCTCCACGTTCATGCCGGCCATGGGCTCGTCGAGCAGCAGGACCCTGGGCTCGGCGGCCAGGGCCCGGCCCAGGTCCACGCGCTTCTGCAGGCCGTAGGGCAGGCGCCCCACCGGGGTCTTGCGCACGTGCTGGATCTCCAGGAAGTCGATGATCTCCTCCACGCGCTTGCGGTGCGCGATCTCCTCGCGCAGCGCCGGCCCCACGCGCAGGGCCTGCAGGAGGATGGGCATGCGCATCATGAGGTTGCGGCCCGCGAGCAGGTTGTCCAGCACGCTCATGCCCTTGAAGAGCGCGAGGTTCTGGAAGGTGCGGGCGATGCCGCTGCGCGCGGCGCGGTGCGGGTCCATGGCCCGGCGCGCCTCGCCCCGGTAGGTCACCTGCCCCTGCTGCGGGTGGTAGACGCCGTTGATCACGTTGAGCATGGAGCTCTTGCCGGCGCCGTTGGGGCCGATGATGGCGCGGATCTCGTGCTCGCGCACGTCGAAGCTCACCTCGGTGAGGGCCTTCACGCCGCCGAAGGCGAGCGAGACGCCCTCGACCTTGAGGATCACGTCGCCGAATTCGCGGGCCGCGGTGCTCATGGCAGCCTCAGGCGGCCTTCGCCGCCACGGGCGGGAAGGTCCTGGCGGTCTTCACGGCGAGCTGCGCGCGGACGGAGCCGGTGCGCCCGTCCTCGAAGCGCACCTGCGCCTCCACCCAGCAGTGGTCCATGTCCGAGTACAGGGCGTGCACGACGCTCTCGTACTTCTCGGCGATGTAGCGCCGGCGCACCTTGCGCGTGCGGGTGAGCTCGCCGTCGTCGGCGTCCAGCTCCTTGTGCAGCACCACGAAGCGGTGCACCTGGCTGCCGCAGAGCTTCGGGTCGGCGGCGAGGTCGGCGTTGACCTTCTCCACGCACTCGCGGATGAGCTCGTAGACCTGGGGCTTGGCCGCGAGGTCCTGGTAGCCCGAGTAGGCGATGCCGCGGCGCTCGGCCCAGTCGCCCACGGCCTGCATGTCGATGTTGATCATGGCCGTGGCCTCGGGGCGGCCGTCGCCGAAGGCCACCGCCTCCTTGATGCTCGCGAAGAACTTGAGCTTGTTCTCCAGGTACTTGGGCGCGAAGAGCGTGCCGTCCGAGAGCTTGCCCACGTCCTTGGCGCGGTCGATGATCTTCAGGTGCCCGTCGGCGTCGAAGTAGCCGGCGTCGCCCGTGTGGTACCAGCCCTCGGCGTCCTTGGCCTCGCGCGTGGCCTCCTCGTTCTGGTGGTACTCGACGAAGAGTCCCGGGCAGCGCAGCACGATCTCGCCCGAATCCAGCACGCGCACCTCCACGCCCTCCAGCGGCGGGCCCACGGTGTCGGGCTTCACGTGCCCGTCGTGCTGCACGCACACCGAGGCGCAGGTCTCCGTCTGGCCGTAGAGCTGCTTGAGGTTGATGCCCAGCGAGCGGTAGAAGACGAAGAGGTCCGGCCCGATGGCCTCGCCCGCCGTGTAGGCCACGCGGATCCTGGTCATCCCGAGCGCGTTGCGCAGCGGCCCGTAGATCGCGAGGCCCCCCAGCGCGTACTGGAAGCGGTCGCCGAACGACACCGGCTGGCCGTCCAGGATGCGCGAGCCCACGCGCCGGGCCAGGGCCATGAAGTGCCGGAAGAGCCAGCGCTTGACCCAGCCCGCGTCCTCCATGCGGATGGTCACCTGCGTGAGCAGCGCCTCCAGCACCCGCGGCGGCGCGAAGTAGTAGGTGGGGCCGATCTCGCGCATGTCCGTGATGACGGTCTCGGCCGACTCCGGGCAGTTGATGCGGAAGCCGACCACCAGCCACTGCGCGTAGGAGAAGAGGTTCTGCCCGATCCAGGCCATGGGCAGGTAGGCCAGGACCTCCTCGCGGTCGGTGAGGCCCTCCAGGCGCGCGTAGGCCTCGCCGGAGCGCACGAGGTTGTCGTACGAGAGCACCACGCCCTTGGGGTTGCCGGTGGTGCCCGAGGTGTAGAGCATGATCGCGGTGTCGGCGCCCTTGCCCTTCGCGATCTCGGCTTCCAGGAAATCCGGGTGGTCCCGAAGCCAGGCCTCGCCTTCGGCGCGCAGCGTCTCGTAGCTCGTGAGCTCGTCGCGCCTGTAGTGGCGGAAGCCCCGCGGGTCGTCGTAGAAGACGTGCTTGAGCGTCGGGCACTGCGGCAGGATCTCGAAGAGCTTGTCGGCCTGTTCCTGGTCCTCCACGACCGCGAAGCCGATCTCGGCGTTCTGGAAGACGAAGGCCATCTCGTGGGCCGGCGCGTCCTGGTAGAACGGCACCGGGATGCCGCCCAGGGCCTGCGTGGCGAGCTGCGCCCAGTAAAGGCGCGGGCGGTTGTCGCCGACGACCGCCAGGTGCATGCCGCGGGTGAAGCCGCGGGAGGCGAGGCCGGCCGCCAGCAGCCGCACCTCGTGCGCCACCTCGCGCCAGGTCCAGCTCTGCCAGATGCCGAGGTCCTTCTCGCGGATGGCGGGCGCATCGCCCCTCTCGCGGGCGTGGGCGGCCAGCAGCTTCGGGAACGTGTCCCGGTCGGCGACGGCGGATGCCATCGGGTGACTCCTCCTCGGCGGGTTCTGTTTTTCGGGGCCGCCTCCGCCTGGGCGGGCCCGCGGGCCATCTTGTCCGCGAACCCGGGCGGCATCAACCCAGGGTGCGCAGCCGGGCCAGTGTAGCGGGGGGGCCTCCCGGCCGGTTGTCTTTTCGTTGACAATCTCGGGAGCCGAACCCCGTGAAAACCCTGACCGACCTCCTCGACGCCTCCCTCTGGACGAAGTCCCTGTCCGCGGCGGCGCGCGCCCGCGTGGAGGCCGAGACGGCCGTGCGCGACGTCCCCAACGGCACCTACGTGTGCCGAAAGGGCGACCCGGTGGAGAACTGGATCGGGGTGGTGGACGGCCTGGTCAAGATGACGAGCGTGTCGCCCGAGGGCAAGACGACCACCTTCCTGGGCGTGGCGCCCGGCGGCTGGTTCGGGGAGGGCTCGCTCCTCAAGGACCAGACGCGCAAGTACGACATCGTGGCCCTGCGCGAGACGCGCCTCGCCCTCATGCCCAAGGCCACCTTCGAGTGGCTGCTGGATACCGACATCGCCTTCAACCGGTTCCTCCTCGTGCAGCTCAACGAGCGCCTGGCGCAGTTCATCGCCATGGTGGAGAACCAGCGCCTGCTGGAGCCCGACGCCCGCGTGGCGCGCTCCATCGCCGCCCTCTTCAACACCGTGCTCTACCCCGCCATGGGGCCGGAGGTGCAGATCTCGCAGGAGGAGATCGGCTACCTCTCGGGCGTGTCGCGCCAGCGCGTGAACCAGGCCCTGCGCGTGCTGGAGGAAGCCGGGCTGCTGGAGGTCGTCTACGGCGGCCTTCGCATCCTCGACCTCGAGGGCCTGCGCGCCTTCTAGCAGCAAAACCGCGAGAAAATCGGAAAATCGGGGACGTTCCCCGATTTCCAAAAATCGGGGAACGTCCCCGGTTTTCAGCGGGCCATGGTGGGGAGGGCGCGGCCGGAGTCGAGGCGCATGGCGCCGGCGCGGACGAGGTCGTCGACGAGGCGCCGGCCCAGGCCGGCAAGGCCGTCGCCGAGGAAGCGCTCGTCGAGATCCCGGTAGCAGGGCACGCGGGCCACGTAGTCGTCCGCCTCGTCCACCGCGATGCTGCCGCGGTGCAGCATCGAGAAGACGAACATCACCTTCATCATGTGCCGCGTGGTGCGCTTCGGGTCGCCCGCGAATGCCGCCAGGCGCGACCGCGCCCGAGCCAGCGCGCCCGAAACATCCGCGAATGGCTCGCCGTGGCCCGGGATCACCACCCGAGGCGCCAACCGCTCGATGGTCGCCAGCGCCTCCAGGGCCGCCTCCACGAAGGGGTTCGGCGCCTCGTGCGGCCACACGAACCCCAGCCCGTTCTCCCACAGCGCGTCGCCCGTCATCAGGAGCCCGTCGCGCGGCTCGAAGTACATGAGCCCTTCCATGTCGTGCCCCGGCGCCGCGTAGGCCACCCAGTCCCGCCCGGCACCGCGGAACGACTCCCCGGCCGCGATCGTCGCCTGGTACGCGAAGGGCTCGGCGTACTGGTCCACGTACTCGTTCCACCGCGCCTGGATGGACCAGTCGTCGATGGTGGGCTTCTCGTCGCGCGGGATCGTGACGGGGCACCCGTACGCCCGCGCCACCGCCGCGTTTCCTCCGATGTGGTCCGAGTGGCAATGGGTGTTCACGAGCGCGGCCAGGGGCTCGTCCCCCAGCATCCGCGGCGAGCGAAGGCGCGCGAGCGTCTCGTCCGCGCAGGCCGCGTAGCCGGAATCGACGAGCACGTTCGCCCCCGGCGCGCGCAGCACCACCTGGTTGCAGTTGAGCCAGCCGCGCACGGCCACGCGCACGTCTTCGGGCAGCAGGGACAAGGGTCGGGAAAATCCGCGCAGATCGGGGACCGGCGATGGTAGCGCACTCGGAATCGGGTGCGCGCCGGGTTATAATGTCGGACTTCCCACCCCCCGCGGACACCCCAGGGCCATGCAGATCGAAGGACACGCATTCCTCGTCGCCGGCGGCGGCTCGGGCCTGGGCGCGGCCACCGCGCACAAGCTCGTGGCCGAGGGCGGGCGCGTGGTGATCGCGGACGTGAACGACGCCGGCGACTGGGTCGCCCGCCAGTTCGGCGACCAGGCGCGCTTCATCCGCGCCGACGTGACCGACGAGGCCCAGGTGCAGGCCGCGGTGGAGCTGTGCGAGAGCGCCTTCGGGCCGCTGCGCGGCGCGATCAACTGCGCGGGCGTGGCCCCCGGCGAGCGCGTCGTCGGCAAGACCGGCCCGCACGCCCTGGCGAGCTTCGAGCGCACCGTGCGCATCAACCTCGTGGGCACCTTCAACGTGATCCGCCTGGCGGCCGCGCGAATGAGCACGGCCCCGGCCCTCGCCAGCGGCGAGCGCGGCGTCATCGTCAACACCTCGTCGGTCGCCTCCTTCGAGGGGCAGATCGGCCAGGCCGCCTACGCCGCCTCCAAGGCGGGCGTGAACGGCATGACGCTGCCCATCGCCCGCGAGCTCGCCCGCTTCGGCATCCGCGTGGTCACCATCGCCCCGGGCATCTTCGACACGCCCATGCTGCAGGGCATGAGCGAGGAGGTCCGCACCTCCCTCGGCGCGCAGGTGCCCTTCCCGCCCCGGCTCGGGCGGCCCGACGAATACGCGGCCCTGGTGGCGCACATCCTCGAGAACGAGGTGCTCAACGGCGAGGTGATCCGCCTCGACGGCGCCATCCGGATGGGCGCCAGGTAGCGCGCCGCTCAGGGTTTTCCCGAGGCGGTCCCGGCGCAGGGGACCCCCTTTTCGGGCGATAATTACGATTCGCGGCGGCCCTCTCCGGCCGCCATCCCGCCCCCCGGGGCGCAGACGCAACGGAGGCCGTTTGCCGTTCGACCTGGATCTCCCGGAAGAGCTCGACGCGCTGCGAGACAGCGCCCGGCGCCTGTGCGAGGCGGAGCTGGCCCCCCGCGCGGCCGCGATCGACCGCGCCAACGAGTTCCCGGCGGACATGTGGGGCAAGCTCGGCTCGCTGGGCCTGCTGGGCATGACGGTTCCCGAGGAATACGGCGGCACGGGCCTGGGCTACCTCGCCCACGTCATCGCGATGGAGGAGGTCTCGCGGGCCAGCGCGTCCGTGGGCCTTTCCTACGGCGCGCACTCGAACCTCTGCGTGAACAACCTGTACCTCAACGGCACCGAGGCGCAGCGAAGGAAGTACCTGCCCGGTCTGTGCTCCGGCGCGGCCGTGGGCGCCCTCGCGATGAGCGAGCCCGGCGCCGGCTCCGACGTGGTGGGCTCCATGAGCTGCCGCGCCGAGCTGCGCGGCGACAAATGGGTCGCCAACGGCTCCAAGATGTGGATCACCAACGGGCCGGACGCGGACGTGCTCATCGTCTACATGCGCACCGCCCCGAAGGAACAGGGCTCCAAGGCCATGACGGCCTTCCTCGTCGAGAAGGGCATGAAGGGCTTCTCCACGGCCCAGAAGCTGGACAAGCTGGGCATGCGCGGCTCCAACACCTGCGAGCTGGTGTTCGCCGATTGCGAGATCCCCGCCGAGAACGTGCTGGGCGAGGTGAACGGCGGCTCGCGCGTGCTGATGAAGGGCCTGGACACCGAGCGCTGCGTGCTCTCGGGCGGGCCGCTGGGCATCATGCAGGCGGCGATGGACCTGGTGCTGCCCTACGTGCACGAGCGCAAGCAGTTCGGCCAGCCCATCGGCACCTTCGAGCTCATGCAGGGCAAGCTCGCCGACATGTACACGAAGCTCCAGGCCTCGCGCGCCTACGCCTACCGCGTGGCCGGGATGCTGGATGCGGGCAAGGGCCGCGCGGTGCGCAAGGACGCCGCCGCGTGCCTGCTCTTCTCCTCCGAGAACGCCGTGCAGGTGGCGCTGGAAGCCATCCAGGCCCTCGGCGGCAACGGCTACATCAACGACTTTCCCGCCGGGCGGCTGCTTCGCGACGCGAAGCTCTACGACATCGGCGCGGGCACCAACGAGATCCGCCGGATGCTCATCGGGCGCGAGCTCTTCGAACAGGGCCTCTAGCGGCCCGGGACACGCACGGACAAAACGGGAGAAAGATAATGGCAGCGCGCGAAGTGGTGGTGGTGGGCGGGGCGAGAACGGCGATCGGCGACTACGGCGCCTCCCTCAAGGACGTGCCGGCGACCGCGCTCGGCGCGACGGCGATCAAGGAGGCCGTGGCCCGCGCCAAGGTCGACCCGGCGACGATCGGCCACGTGGTGCTGGGCAGCGTCGTGCACGGCGAGGCCCGCGACATGTACATCTCGCGCGTGGCGGCCGTGGAAGCCGGCATCCCCGTGGGCACCCCCTGCCTCACCGTGAACCGCCTGTGCGGCTCGGGCCTGCAGGCCATCGTCTCGGCCTCGCAGCACATCCTGCTGGGCGACATCGACGTGGCCGTCGGCGCCGGCGCCGAGAGCATGAGCCGCGCCGCCTACTTCCTGCCGTCCGGCCGCTGGGGCCAGCGCATGGGCGACGGGCAGATCATCGACGCCATGGTGGGCGCCCTCACCGACCCGTTCGGCACGGGCCACATGGGCATCACGGCCGAGAACCTCGCGGCCAAGTACGGCTTCACGCGCGAGGAGCAGGACGCCTTCTCGCTCGAGTCGCACCGCCGCGCCGCCGCGGCCCTGGCCGACGGGCGCTTCAAGACGCAGATCGTTCCGGTGGAGGTGAAGACCCGCAAGGGCGTGGTGGTCTTCGACACCGACGAGCACGTGCGCAAGGACGCCAAGCCCGAGGATTTCGCCAAGCTCAAGCCGGCCTTCAAGAAGGACGGCAGCGTCACCGCCGGCAACGCCTCGGGCATCAACGACGCGGGCGCGGCCGTGGTGCTGATGGAGGCCGCTGCCGCCGCCAAGGCGGGCGTGAAGCCCCTGGCGCGCCTCGTGGCCTACGCCCACGCGGGCGTCGAGCCGCACATCATGGGCATCGGCCCCATCCCGGCCTCGCAGAAGGTGTTCCAGAAGGCGGGCCTCAAGCCCTCCGACATGGACGTGATCGAGTCCAACGAGGCCTTCGCCGTGCAGGCGATGACGGTCACGAAGGAACTGGGCCTCGATCCCGCCAAGGTCAACCCCAACGGCGGCGCGGTGGCCCTGGGCCACCCCATCGGCGCCACGGGCGCGATCCTCACCGTGAAGTGCCTGTACGAGCTTCAGCGCACGGGCGGCCGCTACGGCCTCGTCACCATGTGCATCGGCGGCGGCCAGGGCATCGCGGCGATCTTCGAACGGCTGTAACCGGCTTCACCGCAGCACCGTCTCGCGCATTCGCAAGGAGGAAGGAACCATCATGGCTGAACGCATCGTCATCGTCGGCGCCAAGAGGACACCCATCGGCGCCATGCAGGGCAAGTTCAATTCCGTCAACGCCTCGCAGCTCGGCGCCGTGGCCATCAAGGCCGCGCTGGAGCAGGCGGGCGTGGGCCCGAAGGAGGTCGACGACCTCATCATGGGCTGCGTGCTGCCCGCCGGGCAGGGCCAGGCGCCCGCGCGCCAGGCCGCCCTGGGCGCCGGCCTGGACAAGGCCACGCCCTGCACGACGATCAACAAGATGTGCGGCTCGGGCATGAAGGCCGCCATGATGGCCGCGGACGAGATCACCGCGGGCGATGCCACGATCGTGGTCGCCGGCGGCATGGAATCCATGACCAACGCGCCGCACCTGCTGCCCAAGGTGCGCGGCGGCTACCGCTACGGCCACCAGAAGGTGCTGGACCACATGGCCTTCGACGGGCTGGAGAACGCGTACGACGGCAAGCCCATGGGCCACTTCGCGGACAAGACGGCCGAGAAGTACGGCATCTCGCGCGAGGAGATGGACGCCTACGCGAAGGAGTCCACCACGCGGGCCGTCAACGCCTCGAAGACCGGCCTCTTCGCCGACGAGATCGCGCCGGTGACGGTGGCCGGCCGCAAGGGCGACGAGGTGGTGAAGGACGACGAGACGCCCTTCACGGTGAACCTCGAGAAGATCCCGACGCTGCGCCCCGCGTTCAACAAGGACGGGCTGGTGACCGCGGCCACCTCCTCCTCCATCTCCGACGGCGCCGCCGCCCTGGTGATGATGAGCGAGGCCGAGGCCGCCAAGCGCGGCGCGAAGCCCCTCGCCCGCCTCGTCGCGCAGGCGTCGAACGCGCACGAGCCCGAGTGGTTCACCACGGCCCCCGTGGGCGCCATCCAGAAGGTGCTGGCCAAGGCCGGCTGGAAGGCCGCCGACGTGGACCTGTACGAAGTGAACGAGGCCTTCGCGGTGGTCACCATGGCCGCCATGAAGGACATCGGCATCGCCGCCGACAAGGTCAACGTCAACGGCGGCGCGGTGGCCCTGGGCCACCCCATCGGCGCCACGGGCGCCCGCATCATCACCACCCTGATCTACGCGCTGAAGAAGCGCGGCCTGAAGAA
>JAKOWJ010000167.1 GCA_029781595.1 Pseudomonadota bacterium
CCGTGCCCCATCAAGGTGATGGGCCGGCGCGAGGACGGCTACGCGCAGGCGATCCTCGAGGTCGTGATGCGCCACGCCCCGGACTTCGACCCCGCCACGATGGAGATGCGCCCCTCGAAGGAGGGCAACTACCTGTCCGTCACCGTCACGATCACGGCGCGCTCCCGGGAGCAGCTGGACGCGCTCTACCGGGACCTCTCCGGCCACCCGCGCGTGATGATGGTCCTGTAGGCCCGCGGTGGAGCCCCTCACGCGCGCCCTGGGCCGCGCCGACTACGAGCCGGTGTGGCGCGCCATGCAGGAATTCACCGCCGCGCGCGGCGAGGGCACGCCCGACGAGCTCTGGTTCGTGGAGCACCCGCCGGTGTACACGCTGGGCCTGGCGGCCGACCCCGCGCACGTGCTCGACCCGGCCGGCGTGCCGGTCGTGCGCATCGACCGCGGCGGGCAGGTGACCTGGCACGGGCCGGGGCAGCTCGTGGCCTACGTGCTCGTGGACCTGCGCCGGACGGGCTACGGGGTGAAGGCGCTCGTGCACCGCCTGGAGCAGTCGGTGCTCGACCTGCTGGCCGGCTACGGCATCGCGGGCGAGCGGCGCGCCGGCATGCCGGGCGTGTACGTCGCGGGCGCCAAGATCGCCGCCGTGGGCCTTCGCGTCTCGCGCGGCTGCAGCTACCACGGCATCGCCCTCAACGTGGACGCGGACCTCTCCGCGTTCGCCGGCATCGACCCCTGCGGCTACCCGGGCCTGGCCGCCACGCGGCTGGCCGACCTGGGGGTGCGTGATACGATGGATGCCGTCCGCCGCCGCTGGCAGGAGACCCTCCTCGCGGCGCTGCGCCCCGCCTGAGCGACCCATGGCCGACACCCCGACGCCCGACGCCAAGCTCGACGCCAAGCGCGCCGGCAAGACCTCGCGCATCCCCATCAAGGTCGTGCCGGCCGAGCCCCTGCGCAAGCCCGAGTGGATCCGCGCGCGCGCGGGCGGCGGCGAGCGCTTCCACGAGATCAAGCGCCTGCTGCGCGGCGCGAAGCTCGCCACGGTGTGCGAGGAGGCCTCCTGCCCCAACATCGGCGAGTGCTTCGGGCACGGCACGGCCACCTTCATGATCATGGGCGAGCTGTGCACGCGCCGCTGCCCCTTCTGCGACGTGGCGCACGGCCGGCCGAAGCCGCTGGACCCGGACGAGCCGGGGCACCTGGCCGAGACCATCGCCGCCATGCGCCTTTCCTACGTGGTCGTGACGAGCGTGGACCGGGACGACCTGCGCGACGGCGGCGCGCAGCACTTCGTGGAGTGCATCCGCGCCGTGCGCGAGCGCTCGCCCGCCACGCGCATCGAGATCCTCACGCCCGACTTCCGCGGCCGCCTGGACCGCGCCCTGGGCATCCTCGCGGCCGCGCCCCCGGATGTGATGAACCACAACCTGGAGACGGTGCCGCGGCTGTACGCGCAGGCCCGGCCCGGCTCCGACTACGCGCACTCCCTGCAGCTGCTCTCGCGCTTCAAGGCGGCGCACCCGGCCACGCCCACCAAGTCCGGGCTGATGGTGGGCCTGGGCGAGACGAACGAGGAGATCCTCGCGGTGATGCGCGACCTGCGCGCGCACGGCGTGGACATGCTCACGGTGGGCCAGTACCTGCAGCCCTCGCGCAGCCACCTGCCGGTGGAGCGCTACGTGCACCCCGACGAGTTCCGGATGCTGGAGGCGCAGGCGAAGGCGATGGGCTTCGCCCACGCGGCCTGCGGGCCGATGGTGCGTTCGAGCTACCACGCGGACCGGCAGGCCCGCGAGTCGGGGGTGGTGTGAGGCCGCTGCCGCTGCTGCTGGCCGCGGCGATCGCCCCGGCGCTGGCACCGGCCCAGACGATCTACCGGTGCACCTCGCCCCAGGGCGCCGTCACCTACCAGGAGACGCCCTGCGCCGACGGCGGCCAGAAGCGCGTGGACACCGCCCACGGCGCGGCGGCCCGTGGGGCGCGGCGCGAGGCGCTGGAGCGCGAAGCGGTGCAGGGGCTCTCGCTCGACCGCGCCCTCGACGCGCAAGCGCGCGAGCGCCAGGAGGCGAGCCGGAGCGTGGCCGAGGCCAGGGCCCACGCCGAGCGGATGAAGCGCCTGAAGGAGCCGCCGCCCGCCGCGGAGGACGTGCCGTGGAACCCGCCCTGGGGCTTCCCCGCCCGACCGGGCCTGGCGCGGCCCAAGGACAGGGACAAGGCCGAGGGCGGCGCCAAGTAGTAGGCCCGCCGGGTCGCGGCGGGCCTTCGGGCCTGGCGAGGGCGCTCCCCCTTCAGGAGAGCGTGCGGTACGCCGGCAGCGTGAGGAACTCCACGTAGTCGTCCGAGGCGGTGAGCTCCTCGAAGAGCTTGGCGCCCTCGATGTACTTGCCCGCCGCGAAGGTGTGGGCGCCCACGAGCACCGGGACCTGCTTGAGCTCGTCGATGAGGATCTCCCGGACCAGCTCGTGCGTGACCTTTCGGCCGTCCTCCAGCACCCCCTTGGGCGAGCGGATCCAGTTCCAGACCTGCGAGCGCGAGATCTCGGCGGTGGCCGCGTCCTCCATCAGGTTGAAGAT
>JAKOWJ010000168.1 GCA_029781595.1 Pseudomonadota bacterium
GGGCGCAGCACCTCGCGTCCCCCCCCTATCCCCCCCGCCCCTTTCCGCCCCCGCCGGGGCGGAAAGGGGAGCCCGGATTTGGTTGCTTTGCGCCGGCTACGCGTTTTCGGCGCGTGAGGTCGCGGTGCGCTTCTTCTGGCCGAGATTGGGGAACCTGCTGTCCTAGCAGCCTCGGGGGTACGGGCACGCCGCCAGCGGGCGGGCTGCGCCGCCCGCGAACCCGATTGGCGTGAGGGGTCGGTATGCGAGGCAGCGGGCCTGACCACCTCGCCGAAGTACGTGGCGCGCAGCGCGCGGTTCGTGCCGCTCAAGCACGCTCGCGCCCGTGCCCGCGGGCCGCGCCAGCGCCCGCTGGCGGCGCGCCCACGCGCGCGAGGTCACTACGACGGTTGGCGCACCCATCTCGGCGCGAAGAAGCGCAACGCGACGCTCCGAGCCGTAGAAGCGTAGCCCGACACCAGAAACAAAATCTGGGCTCCCCTTTCCGCCCCGGCGGGGGCGGAAAGGGGCGGGGGGGATAGGGGGGGGAAGCGAGGTGCCTCGCCTGCTCGGTCCTCGCCAAACAGCCAATCCGTGCTGAACCGACGAACGTCACACCAACCCCCAATCCCTGACCCGACACGCCGCTCCAACCTTCCACCAGTAAAATCCCCGCCCGAAGCCCGCTGCCCCGGCGGGCTTCGTCATTTCTTCCCCCGGGGCCATGTAGAGGAACACCATGTACAAAAACCTCGCTGCCGTGCTCACGGCCGCCTGTCTTTTCTCCCCCGCCTTCGCCCAGACCTCCTCGCCCGCACCGGCGGCGGCGCCGCTCAAGGTCGGGTATGTGTATGTTTCGCCCGTCACCGACGCGGGCTGGACGCGCCAGCATGACGAGGCGCGCAAGGCCGTCGAGGCTGCGCTGGGCCCGCGCGTGCAAACCACCGCCGTGGCCGACGTGCCAGAAGGGGCGGACGCCGAGCGCGTGATCCGTGACCTCGCCGCCACCGGGCACGGCCTGATCTTCACCACCAGCTTCGGCTACATGGAGCCCGCGCTCAAGGTCGCGCGCGAATTCCCGCAGGTGAAGTTCGAGGTGCTCACCGGCTTCAAGACCGCGCCCAACGTCGCCGTGGCCAATGCGCGCTACTACGAGGGCCGCTACCTCGCCGGCGTGGCAGCCGCCCGCATGAGCCCGGGTGGCGTGGCGGGCTATGTGGCGGGCTTCCCTATTCCCGAGGTCATCCAGGGCCTCAACGCCTTCGCGCTGGGCATGCGCTCGGTCAACCCCAAGGCCACGGTCAAGGTGGTGTGGCTGGGCACCTGGTTCGACCCTCCCAAGGAACGCGACGCCGCCATGGCCTTGTTCGACCAGGGCGTTGAGGTGGTCGCTTTTCACACCGGTTCCACCGCCGTCATGGCCGCGGCACAGCAGCGCGGCAAGCTCGCCATCGCCTACCACTCCGACATGCGCCATGTGGCGCCGGACGCCCAGCTGCTCGCCGTCACCCACCACTGGGGCGAGTATGAAGTCCAGCGCGTGCGCGCCGTGCTCGACGGCCGCTGGACGAGCGGCGCGTTCATGGGCGGGGTGAAGGATGGCATGGTGCGCGTGGGCGATTTCGGCCCCAAGGTGCCCGGTGCCGTGCGCGAGGAGGTGGCCGCGCGCCAGCGTGAGCTTGCCGCCGGCCGGCTCACCATCTTCGCCGGCCCGCTGAGCGACAACGAGGGCCGCGAGCGCGTCGCGCGCGGGGCGGCTCTTAACGATTCGCAGATTGCCACCATGAACTTTCTCGTATCTGGGGTGCAGGGCCGGCTGCCAAAATGAGCGGCATGCAGCAGCACGCCTGGCGCGCCTCTCTTCTGCGCTTCGATGCGAACGGCCGCGCCGTCTTCGAGCGCGACGGCTTGCTCGTCACCGGGCCGGGGCCGCAAGGGTGGCGCGTGATCCTCGCTGCGGGGGACCACGCCGCGCTTGCGGCACAGTACGCCGGCGTGCCCACCACCGACCTGCGGCCCTGCATCCTCGCGCCCGGCTTTG
>JAKOWJ010000170.1 GCA_029781595.1 Pseudomonadota bacterium
TGCGGCCAGGCGAAGGCAGCGAGCACGGCGACGAAGGGCACGGCGCGCACGAAGTTGCCGGCGGTGGCCGCGATCGGGTCGCCCCCGCCGCGGCCGAAGAGCGAGTAGGCGCCCCACGCGAGGCCGGCCGCGAGCATGAGCGCCGCGCTCCCCGGCGGCGGCGCCGTGACGCCCGGGGCAAGCAGGCTCGCGAGGCCCGCCACCGCGAGCGCGAAACCCGCGAGCTTCAGGCCCCGGATGCGCTCGCCGCGCGCGAGGCCCCAGCCGATCATCGTCACCTGCACCGCGCCGAAGAGCAGCAGCGCGCCCACGGCGGCCGGCAGCGCCACGTAGGCGTAGGAGAAGGCCGCAGCATAGGCGAAGAGCGCCGCGGCCGCGCCCCAGCTGCCCTGCGGCGCCCCGCGCGCGCCGCGCAGGCGGGCGACCAGGACGAGCGTGGCCGCGCCCGAGACGAGGCGGATGACGGTGAAGCTGCCGGCGTCGATGGCGCCGTCGCGCAGCGCCACGCGGCACAGGAGCGAATTGGCCGCGAAGGCGATCATCGCGGCGGGAACCAGCACGGCGGCTCGGCGCATTCCGGTCATTTCATGTCATGGGCGCATCCGGTCGCGGGAGGGTAACCCGGCGCGGGCCTGCCGGGAAAACCCCCACGGTGCGTGTAAGATTGCCGGTCGTCGCGGGCCGGACAGTCACCGGGGCCGCGGCTTGGCGACCATGGACCCCTCCGACACCGAGCACCCCGACGACGAGCTGGATTTCACGCGCCCGGGCGCGCTGCCCGCCCGCACGCCGACGCCCGAGCGCGTCGAGCAGGCCCGCGCCGAGGCGCGCCACGTCGCGCCGCAGCTGCACGAATCGGGCTACTACGTGAGCATCGCCAAGCACGCCGAGAGCCGCGTGCCGCCCCGCAGCGGCGGCAAGTACGCGGTGCTCATCGTCGAGGACGACGGCGACCTCGCGCAGCTGCTCATCGACATCTTCACGCTCTCGGCCTTCGAGGTGCACTGGGCGTCCAACCGCGCCGAGATCAACGCCGAGCTCAACCGCCGGCCGGGACCCGACATCATCCTCCTGGACATCCTGCTGCCGGACTGCAACGGCCTGGAGATCCTGCGCCGGCTGCGGCACCACTCGCGCCTGGCGACGATGCCGGTGATCCTCATGACGGGCAAGGCCGAGCCCGAGGACGTGGTGGCGGGCCTGGCCGCCGGCGCCGACGGCTACGTCTCCAAGCCCTTCAAGCCGAGCGGCCTGGTGAAGGCGGTGAACAGCGTGCTCGGCCGCGTGTAGCGGCGGCCTAGACCCGAACGTTCAGGAACTGCCAGGGGTCGTCCGCGTCGACCGTCTCGGGGAAGAGGCGGCCGCGGTCGTCGAGGGGCGTCCAGTCCGTGAAGGCGCCTGCCATCTCGCCCAGGTAGGGCCGGGCCACCGCCAGCACCTCGCGGAAATCCATCTCGTCCGGGTCCACCACGCCGCGGCGGGGGTGGCGCATGGCCCACACCACGCCGGCCAGCACGCCGGCGGCCGTCTGCAGGCTGGTCGCGTTGTTGTGCGGGCACAGCGCGCGCGCCTCCTCGATGGTGAGGCGCGAGCCGTACCAGTAGGCGCCCCGGCCGTGGCCGGCGAGCAGCACGCCCAGCTCGTCCATGCCGCCGCCGATGTCGGCCTCGCCCAGCTCGCGCCGCCCTTCCTGCAGCCGCCAGCCGCGCCCCGCCAGCTCGTGCAGCGAGAGGATGGCGTCGTCGCAGGGGTGGTAGGCGTAGTGGACCGTGGGGCGGTAGGCGACGCGGCCGCCCTCGCGCACGGTGAGGTGCTCGGCGATGGAGATCGACTCGCCGTGCGTCACCAGGAAGCCGTGGTAGGGGCCCTCCAGCGGCGTCCAGCTGCGCACGCGCGTGCCGGCCCCGGGACGGTCCAGGTAGATGGCGCTGTCGCAGCCGTAGCCGTGGCGGTGCCCGTCGGGCGGGAAGTGGCGCTCGTGCGTGCCCCAGCCCAGCTCGGCCGGCTGGCAGCCCTCGCCCACGAAGCCCTCGACGGACCAGGTGTTGAGGAACTCGCCGCGCGACTTGCGGCGCTGGGCCGTCTGCGTGTCGCGCTCGGCCACGTGGATCACCTTCACGCCCAGCCGGCGCGAGAGCGTCGCCCAGCCGGCGCGGTCCGCGGGCTCGCCGTCCGGCAGCCCCCCGGTGGCCGCCGCGACGTCCAGCAGCGCCTGCTTCACGAAGTGCGAGACCAGGCCGGGATTCACGCCGTGCGTGAGCACCGCCGTCGGCCCGCCCGGCCGGCCCTCGGCCAGGGCCTGCTCGCGCAGGCCGTAGTTGGAGCGCGCCGAGGCGCTCACCGAGGTGTCGTAGTAGCCGCCCTCCCAGGGCTCGATGCAGGCGTCCAGGTAGAGCACGCCCGCGTCGCGGCACCAGGCGATGAGCTCCACGCTCGCCACGCCGATGGACAGGTTCAGCAGGAAGTCGCCGGCGCGAAGCTCCTCGGCGAGGATGGCGCGGTGGTTCTCCCGCGTGAGCGCCTCCACCCGCATCGAGACGCCGTGCGCCTCGGCCACGGCGCGGTGCGTGGGCTTGTCCGTCAGGATGCGGATGCGCTCGCGCGGCACGCCCACGTGCCGCAGCAGCAGCGGCAGCACGCCGCGGCCGATGCAGCCGAAACCGACCAGCACGAGGCGGCCGGGGAATTCGACGAGGGTGTGGTCGGGCACGGGAGCGGAGCGCGGTCGGGGACGACGCGAATCCTACCGGGCCGCCGTCGCGGCCCCTTTGGCCTGGCGCAAATGCTCGCGCGGGTCGGGTCGGGTCCTCAGCGCTCCATCTGCCGCGAGACGGTGTCGCAGACGCGCGCGGTGTAGCCGCCCGAGTCGCGCCGGTCGCTCGAGCAGAAGATCGTCGCGAAGCTGCCCCCGTTGAGGCAGATCACGTACACGATCACCGCGTCGTTGTGGCCGTAGACGCCGGTGTCGCCGCTCGCCTGCGGCGAGAGGTCGGCCACCTTCATCGCGCGGAAGGCGCGCCGCGTGCACTGGCCGTCGGAGCCCGCGCCGGTGCTGCGGGTGCGCCAGGCGCCGGACGGGTAGGCGGAGGCCGGCACCGGCAGGGCGGCGGCGAACGCGGCGAGGAGCGAGGCGGCGGCGAGGAGAGGGCGGGCAGTGCGCATGGCGGGCCTTTCTGTGGTCTTGTGGGTGGCGGCGGAAGGGGGCGAAGCGCCGCCATGTTGCCATCGGCCGCGCGATGGCGGAAGGGCGCGGGGGCCCGCCTGTGCGATAATTGCCGGCTCGATTTCCCGCCAAGGATCGCTCCGTGAAGCGCTTCGCCTGCCTGGTCGCCTCGCTTGCCCTCGCCCTCCTGGCCGCAGGATGCGGCGGCAAGGGCAGCTCCGCCGAACCGCCGCCGGACTTCAAGGTGGTGGCGGGCGACGCCTCCGCGATCCTCACCTGGACGCAGGAGCCGGACGTCGAGTACTGGATCTTCTTCGGGCCGGGCACCGGCATCACCACCACGAACTGGACGACCAACGGCGGCTCCGTCCAGCCCAAGGTGAGCTCGCCGCACGTGGTGACGGGCCTCGCCAACGGCACCACCTACTCGTTCACGATCAACGCGCGGCGCAATGGCGGCCCGGGCGGCGACGGCGCCCCCACTCAGAGCGTGGTGCCCACGCTCGCCGGCGCCAACTGGGCCCCGGGCACGCCGCTGGGCACCGGCAACCTGTACGGCATCGCCACGGGCAACGGCGCCCTGGGCTTCGCCAACATCGCCGTGGGCGAGGGCGGGTCGATCTTCACCAGCATCAACTACCAGGCGACCACCGCGGCCACCAACCCGTCGGCGCCCGCCGACCTCTACACCGCCTGCTACGCGGCGGTGGGATTCGTCGCGGCCGGCGCGGGCGGCACGGTGCTCTACAGCATCAACGGCACGGAGTGGACCGCGCAGACGAGCAACACCACGGTGCCCATCCGCGGCTGCGCGACGCTGGGCACCGGCGGCTTCGTGCTGGTGGGCGACTCCGGCCTCATCGACACCAGCGCCCTGGGCACCACCTGGACGCTCTCGGATTCCGGCACGGCGGCCAACCTGCGGGGCGTCGCCTTCGGCAACAGCCTGTACGTCGTGGTGGGAGACGGCGGCACCATCCTCACCAGCGGCGACGTGGTCACCTGGACGGCGCGGGCGAGCGGCACCACCGCCGCGCTGCGCGGCGTGGCCTACGCGGCGCTGTCCAACACCACGGACAGCGTGACGGTCGTCACCAGCCGCTACGTGGCGGTGGGCGACGCCGGCACGGTCCTCGTCTCCGACGACGCCGGCGTGACGTGGACGCCGGTCGCCCCGTTCACCACGCAGGACCTCACCGCCGTCACCTTCGGCGGCCAGTTCGTGGCGGTGGGCAAGGGCGGCGGCATCTTCACGAGCCTTGACGGGCTCACCTGGACGGCGCGCCAGTCGGGAACGACGAACGACCTGGCGGCCATCGCCCGGACCCTGTCGGGCTACACGGCCGTCGGCACGGCCGGCACCAACGTCTCCTCGTTCTAGCGGCCGGTCGCCCCGAGGGGCGACCGTACCGCCGGCACGGCCGCGCCGGGACGGCAGATGCGGTAACAGTCGGCCGCGCCGCTTGCCCTACAATTCGCACCGCGATTCCTGCCGTTCGTCCCACCCCGGTGGCCACCCGCCCCGCGGGTGGGTACCTTCCCGCTTTTCCCGAACCCCCGGAAAGCCGCCATGACGCTCCGCCATACCCTGGTCCTCGTCCTCGCGATCACCCTGGCCGCCTGCGGCCCGGGCAAGGCGCCCCAGAAGGGCGCCGCCTCCGCCGGGCAGCCGCTGCTCCTCGCCCCGGAGGACACGGTCACGATCGCCAACAACGCGCTGGCCTCCGGCCCGGTCATCACGGGCACCGTGCAGCCCGAGCGCCGCGCCGACCTGCGCGCGGAGGTCTCGGCCGTCGTGCTTCAGGTGCTGCGCGAGAACGGCGACGCCGTGCGCCGCGGCGACCTCCTGGTGCGCCTGGACGACACGGCCATCCGCGACGCGCTGGTGTCGGCGGAGTCGTCGAGCCGCTCGGCCTCGCAGGCCCTCGAGCAGCTCGAGCGCCAGTACGAGCGCATGAAGACGCTGCGCGCCTCCGGCATGGCCTCGGCCCAGCAGCTCGAGGACGCCGAGGTGCGCCGCAACAACGCGCGCAGCGACGCCGAGGGGGCGAAGACGCGCGTGGTGATGGCGCGCCAGCAGCTGCAGCGCACCGAGGTGCGCGCGCCCTTCGACGGCCTGGTGAGCGAGCGCAAGGTCTCCGCCGGCGACACGGCCCAGGTCGGCAAGGAGCTGCTCAAGGTGATCGACCCGGCCAGCATGCGCTTCGAGGGCCTGGTCTCCGCCGACAACATCGGCGCGGTGAAGGCCGGCCAGTCGGTGAGCTTCCGCGTGAACGGCTACCCGGACCAGCTCTTCGCCGGCCGCGTGCGCCGCGTGAACCCGGCGGCCAACCCCACCACGCGCCAGGTGGAGGTGCTCGTGGACTTCACCGGCGACACCCAGCCGCGCCTGGCGGGCCTGTACGCCGAGGGCCACGTCGAGACGGTGACCACCACCAGCCTCACCATCCCGGCCGCCTCCGTCGTGCGCGACGGCGACAAGGCCTCGGCCTGGCTCGTCCAGCAGGGCAAGCTCCAGCGCGTGACCCTCGCGCTGGGGCCGCGCGACCCGCGCACCGGCGACTTCGTCGTGAAGGGCGGGCTCGAGGAGGGCGCGCGGGTGCTGCGCTACCCCAACGCGCTGCTGCGCGAGGGCCAGCTGGTGCAGGCCGTGCCCGCGGCCGGCCCGGGCGCCGCCCCGGCGGCCACGGCCGCGGCGGGCGACGGCGCGAAGGCCGCCGCCGCCACGGCGAAGAACTAGCGGACCCCGGAAGGGAGGATAGAGCCCATGTTCCTGTCCGACTTCAGCATCAAGCGGCCGGTCATCACGGTCGTGGTCATCATCGGCCTCATGTGCCTGGGGCTGCTCGCGCTGAAGAACCTGCGCGTGAACCAGATCCCGGACGTCGAGCAGCCCGTGATCGTGGTGACCATCCCCTACCCCGGCGCCTCGCCCGAGACGGTGGAGCGCGAGATCGTCAACCGCGTCGAGAAGGCCCTGCAGTCCATCCCGCAGGTCTACCAGATCCGCTCGACGGCGGCCGAGAGCAGCGCCCAGATCGTCATCATCTTCAACTTCAAGAAGAACATGGTCGAGGCCTCGGACGAGATCCGCAACGCCATCGCCTCGGTGCGCCACAAGCTGCCGCTGGAGATGCGCGAGCCCATCCTGCAGCGCATCGACCCCTCGGCGCAGCCCATCATGCAGATGGCGCTGTCCTCGTCCACGCAGTCGCACGCGGAGATCTCGCGCCTGGCCGAGGACGTGCTGGCCGACCGCTTCCGCGGGATCGACGGCGTGGCGGTGGTGAACGTGAACGGGGCGCTGCGCCGCGAGCTCTCGGTGCTGCTGCGCGCCGAGCGCCTGCGCGAGTACAACGTGTCCGTCACCGACGTGGTGAACGCCTTGCGCGCTCAGAACACCACCGCGCCCGTGGGCCGCGTGAAGGGCCCCCTGGACGAGCAGAGCATCCGCCTGGTGGGCCGCATCGAGTCGCCGGCCGAGTTCGAGCAGATCGTCATCAAGCGCCGCGGCAACGAGGTGGTGCGCCTGGCGCAGGTGGCCACGGTGGCCGACGGCTTCGCCGAGCTCTCGGGCTTCAGCCTGCGCAACGCGCACCCCAACGTGGGCCTGTCGGTCACCCGCTCGCGCGACGCGAGCACCGTGACGGTCGCCGCCAAGGTGCGCGAGCTGGTCGGGGAGATCAACAAGACCCTGCCCAAGGGCACGAAGCTCGAGGTTACGCGCGACGGCGGCGAGGACGCCGAGGCGAGCCTGAAGAACGTGATCGAGGCCCTGGCCTTCGGCGCGGTGCTGACGATCTTCGTGGTCTACGCCTTCCTCAACTCCTGGCGCTCGACCCTCATCACCGCCACTTCGCTCCCCACCTCGGTGATCGCCGCCTTCATCGCCGTGTGGGCGAGCGGCTTCACGCTCAACTTCATGACCCTGCTGGGCCTTTCGCTCGCCATCGGGGTGCTCATCGACGACGCCATCGTGGTGCGCGAGAACATCGTGCGGCACATGGAGCGCGGCGCCGACCGGGTGAGCGCCGCGCGCGCGGGCACCGCCGAGATCGGCCTGGCGGTGACGGCCACCACCTTCTCCATCATCGCCGTGTTCATCCCCGTGGCCTTCATGGGCGGGGGCGCGGGCGAGTGGTTCCGCCCCTTCGCGCTCACGGTGGCCTCCTCGGTGCTGGTGAGCCTGTTCATCTCGTTCACGCTGGACCCGATGCTCTCGGCCTACTGGGGCGACCCCGTGGGCTACCAGCACCAGGAGAAGCGCGGCATCCGCCGCTGGCTGGGCCGGTTCAACGACTGGTTCGACCACCAGGCCGACCGCTACGGCAACGTCATCGCCTGGGCCCTGCACCACCGGCGCTGGATGACCGCCATCGCCGTGGCGAGCTTCGTGGCCGCGCTGGCGCTGCAGGCGACGGTGGGCGGCTCGAGCTTCCTGCCGGCCTCCGACGTGGGCACCATCGCCATCGACGTGCGCACGCCCTCGAGCGCGAGCCTGGAGTACGCCAAGCTCAAAGTGGAGAAGGCCGCCGAGCTCGCGCGCACGCTCCCCGAGACGGTGGCCACCAACAGCAACGTCAACGCCACCGGCGGGCGCGTCTACGTGGACATCGGCAAGAGCACGGAGCGCAAGCGCCACGCCCCCGAGATCGCGGCGGACCTGCGCAAGCTCATGGCGCAGATCGTCGGCGCCGAGTACGTGGTGATCGACGACCTCAACAACGGCGTGAGGAAGCCCGTGCAGATCCAGTTCTCGGGCCCCGACTCGCGCCGCCTCATGGCGATCACGAGCGACTTCATGGCCAAGCTCGCCCAGGTGCCCGGCGCCGTGGACGTGGGCCTGTCCGAGCAGGAGCCCAAGGACGAGCTCAAGATCGAACTCGACCGGGGCCTCGCCAATTCGCTGGGCATCGCCGTGGGCGACGCGGCGCAGGCGCTTCGCGTGGCCTTCGCCGGCGTCGAGGTGGGCGACTGGGTGGACCCCACGGGCGAGTCGCGCGACGTGGCGGTGCGGCTGCACCCGGACGACCGCGTGGACGCGGCCAACATCGAGCGCCTGCCGATCGCCGTTGGCGGCGCCAGCATGATGGTGCCGCTCGAGCAGATCGCCACCATCACCATGGGCAAGGGCCCGGCGCAGATCCAGCACCAGGACGGCAAGCGCATGATCGCCGTGTCGGCCAACGTGCAGGGCCGCTCGCCCGGCGAGGTCACGGCCGACGCCATGCGCATCGCCCGCCAGATCGAGTTCCCGGCCGGCTACGGCCTGAACCTGGGCGGGGCCTCGCGCGACCAGCAGGAGGTGTTCTCGGAGATGGCCATCGCCCTGGTGATGGGCATCGCCCTCATGTACCTGGTGCTGGTGATGCAGTTCGGCTCGTTCACGGCGCCGCTGCCGGTGATGCTCTCGCTGCCGCTCTCGCTCATCGGCGTGGTGCTGGCGCTGCTCGCCACCGGCGGCACGCTCAACCTCATGAGCTTCATCGGCGTGATCATGCTCATGGGCCTGGTGGCCAAGAACGCCA
>JAKOWJ010000188.1 GCA_029781595.1 Pseudomonadota bacterium
GCCGAGGGCAAGCCCACCCTGCCGCTCATCCGCGCCATGCAGGTGGGCACCGCCGAGGAGCGCGCCCTGGTGCGCCGGGCGATCGAGGAGGGCGGCAAGGAGGACCTGGACGCGGTCGTCGCCGCGATCCGGCGCACCGGCGCCCTCGACTACGCGCGGGACTGCGCCCGCCGCGAGGCCGTCCTCGCCACCGCGCGGCTCGAGGCCCTGCCCGGTTCCGCCTGCAAGGACAGTCTGCTACAATTGGCGCACTTTTCGGTCGAGCGGACCTACTAGCCGGCCGGCAAGGTGCAACGGGCGCGAACAGCGCCCGTTTCGGCCTCGGGGTGTAGCTTAGCCTGGTAGAGCGCTACGTTCGGGACGTAGAGGCCGGAGGTTCGAATCCTCTCACCCCGACCATTTCCCTGCCCTCGCCGCATTCCCCCGCCCCTCAGGGGCCCCGCCTCATTCCTCCAGCCCGTACCGCTTGATCTTGCGCCAGAGCGTCGACTTGTCGATGCCCAGGATCTCCGCGGCCGTGGCGCGGTTGCCCTTGGTCTCGCGAAGCGTCTTGGCGATGAAGTAGGCCTCGATCTCCTCCAGGCTCTGCGGCTCGATCATCTCCACCGCGCGGCCCGGCCCCGTGCCCTCCTTGGCGAAGCCGGGCGGCAGCACGTCCACGTCCAGCATGTCGGTCTCGGTGAGGATGATCATCGACTGGATGGCGTTCTCCAGCTCGCGGGCGTTGCCGGGCCACTCGTGGCGCACGAGGGCGCCGAGCGCGCGCGTGGTGATGCCCTTCACCGGCTTGCCCAGGCGCGCGGTGTGCCGCCCGAGGAAGTAGTTGGCGAGCAGCGGGATGTCGCTGCGCCGCTCGCGAAGCGGCGGCAGCACGATCTCCACGATGCGCAGGCGGTAGTACAGGTCCATGCGGAAGGCGCCGCCCTCCACGAGCGCGGGCAGGGGCTTGTTGGTCGCCGCGATGAGGCGCACGTCCGCGCGGCGCGGCTCCGTGTCGCCCATGCGGTAGAAGGTGCCGTCCTGCAGCACGCGCAGGAGCTTGGCCTGGAAGGCGGGCGAGGCGTTGTTGATCTCGTCGAGGAAGAGCGTGCCGCGGTCCGCCGTCTCGAACAGGCCCGGCTTCGCGCGGTCCGCGCCCGTGAAGGCGCCGCGCTGGTAGCCGAAGAGCTCGCTCTCGATCACGTTCTCCGGGATGGCCGCGCAGTTGAGCGCCACGAACCGCCCCTCGCGCCGCCCGCTCGACAGGTGGATCTGGTGCGCCACCACCTCCTTGCCGGTGCCCGACTCGCCGGTGACCAGCACGCAGCAGTCGTAGCCCGCCGCCGCGCGCACCATGCGCCGCACCTGCTCGATGGCCGGGTGCTTGCCCACCAGCCCCTCGAGCTCCTCGTAGGCGCGGTTGGCCTCGCGAAGGCGCAGGTTCTCGCGGTTCAGCCGGTGGAACTCCAGGGCGTGGTCGACGATGCGGCGCAGGTCCTCGGGCTCGAAGGGCTTGCGCAGGTAGTCGTAGGCGCCGCCCTTGAGGGCCTCCACGGCGCTCTCCACCGTGGCGTGTCCCGTGAGCAGGATCACCTGGGTCATGGCGCTGCGCTGGCGCGCGAAGCGCAGCACCTCCAGGCCGCCGATGCGCGGCATGCGCAGGTCCGTCACCACCACCGCCACCTCGTGCGACTCGAGGAAGGCGAGGGCGGCCTGCGAGTTCTCCATGGCCTCGACCTGCGCCGCGGCGGACGAGAGCACCTCCAGGATCATGCGGCGCATCGCGAGGTCGTCCTCGACGACGAGCACGACGGGGCGCGGGGCGCCCGGCGCGGCGGCGGGCGGGTCGAGGGTGGCGGGAGCGTCCATGGTCAGGCGAGCGGCAGGGTGACGACGAAGCGGGCGCCCGGCGAGTGCGTCGCATCGCACGCGAGGGTGCCCCCGGCGCGCGCCACGATCGAGTGGCTGATGGCGAGCCCCAGCCCCGTGCCGGCGCTCTCGCCCTTGGTGGTGAAGAACGGGTCGAAGATCTTCGCGCGGATCTGCGGCGCGACGCCCGGCCCGTTGTCCTCGACGGCCACCTGCGCGACGGCGCCTTCCACGCGGGTGGTCACGCGCACCCGCGGCGAGGCGGCCTCGGCGCAGGCCTGCACCGCGTTCACCAGGAGGTTGACCAGCACGATGTCGAGCTGCCCGGGGCCGCCGCGCACGCGGATCTCGCCCTCGAGCGGCGCCTCGATCGCCACGCAGTAGCGACGGCCCTGGCAGTTGACCACCGCCTCGACGGCCTCGCGGGCCAGCGCGTTGATCTCGCAGGTCTCCGCCGGGCAGGCGTCGCGCCGCGCGTAGGCCAGCAGGTCGTCGACGATGCGCGCGCAGCGCCGCGTCTCGCCGTGGATCACCTGCGCGTACTCCGCGCGCTTCTCCTCGCTCGCCCGGCCCTCGGTGAGCAGCTTGGCGTAGCCCAGGATGGTGCCCAGCGGCGTGTTGAGCTCGTGCGCCACGCCCGCCGCGAGCTGGCCCATGGCCACGAGCTTCTCGGCCTGGCTCGCGAGGTCCTCCAGCCGCTTCCAGTCGGTGATGTCCTGCAGGATGATCGCGGCGCTGGCCTGGGCGTCGCGCGGCGAGCGGCCGAAGAAGGTGAGGTTCACCGAGATCTGCCGCAGGCTCTCGCCCAGCGTGAGCGCGAGCACCTTGTTGGCCACCTGCTGCTCGTACAGGAAGGCCTCGCGCAGCAGCTCGCGCCCGGCCTCGTCGGAGTGCAGCAGGTCGAAGACGTTGGCGCCCACCAGCGCCGCGGCGGGCGCGCCGAAGAGGGTCTCGGCCTGGCGGTTGCACAGGGTCACGCGGAAGTCGCCGTCCACCACCAGCAGCGCGCCCGGCAGCCCCTGCAGCACGGCCTCGTGGCGGTTGCGCTCGCCGATGATGGAGAGCTGCGCGCGCTCCATCTCGTCGAAGAGGGAGCCGAAGTTGCGCGCGAGGACGTTGTATTCCTCCGCGAGGGGCCCGACGAGCGTGCGGGAGGCGCCCGGAAGCGTCACGGGCTCGAGCGTGCCGTCGTTGGCGCGGCTCACCGCGGCGTGCAGGGCGCGCACGCCGGCGGCATACGCGCGAAGGGCCAGGACCGCGGCCACCATCGCCAGGGCGGCGAGCAGGGCGACGACCGCGGCGCCCGAGGGGGCGAGCCAGGCGGCCAGCGCACCGAGCGCGGCGGCCGCCGCGCCGAGCAGCCAGTACACCGCCACGGGCGCGGCCGGCCGCTCGTGGGCGGACCCCGCCTCGGGCCGGTCCGCCGTGATCTGCATGCTGCCCAAGCTTCTTCCTCCGCCCGCGCCTCGGTCGGCGCTGTCCTGGTGAACCGCGCGGGGGCGGGTAGACGCCCCCGGTGCGGCTTCGCTCAGCGAGGATGATGCCACGCGGCGGCCCGGCCGCGGCGGCCGGGCCCCGCCGGGCCGCGGTCAGAAGATGAACTGCAGGCCCAGCGTGTACTGCTTGTAGTCGCGCTGCGAGGGGTCCGTCGGGTTCTGCACGTCGAACTTCACCTTCGCCGCCTCGAAGCTGAGCTTCAGGAGCTGGCCGTCGATGAGGTAGTGCAGGCCGATGCCGTCCCACTTCTGGTCGCGGTAGCCCGTGGGCAGGTTGAACTCCAGCCGCTCGTGCCGCCCGAAGAACTGGATGCGGCCCGGGCCCACCTTGTGCGGCAGGAGGTACCCCGCCTTCACGTACCAGCCCTCCAGGTCCACCGTCTGGGGCACGTTCGGGTCCGGCGACAGGCCCCGGGCGTACTTGCCCGTGTCGTAGCGCATCACCGCGCCGGAGGCCGTCACGGTCCCCGCGCTCGTCGGCTGCTCGTAGAAGATGTCGGCCGTCCACGCCTTGTAGTCGCGGATGTCGTCCTTGCCGATGAAGTCGGCGTAGGCGACGTTCTTCTGGTAGTCGTAGGCCGCGCCGATGGTGAGCACCTGGCGCGTGCCGAGGTACGTGCCGCGGTAGCCGTAGTCGGCCTCGGGGTCGAGCAGGCTCACGTGCACGCGGCCGGTGACGCGCGGGGCGTCCTTGGCCACCTGGTTGCCCTCGCGGCCGTCGGCGAGCATCACGCGGTACTGCATCTTGCCGTCGGCGAGGTTGCCCCACATGGCCACGCCCGTGTCGCGGCTGCCGCCCCAGGGCGTGTACGAGAGCACCTCGGCGCGGTCCATGGTGAGCGGGTCGAAGCACGCCTCGAGGTTCTCGCGCGAGAACGTGTTCTTGAACCGGCCCACCAGGAAGCGCACCGCGTCGCTGTGGTCGATGGTGATGTAGGCGTCGCGGAAGAAGATGCTCTTGTCGTCCTGGCCGTTGCGGCTGTCCGAGGGCGCGTCGAGGTTGGCGTAGAAGCCCACCAGGTCGTTGTACTGCCCGGAGAAGGTCAGGCGGTTGCGGCGCAGGAAGAAGTCCGTCGTGCGCCCGGAGTCCGAGGACGAGGTGTAGCCGCGGTCCTGGGCCCAGCCCTGGAACGAGTAGTTGAAGGTGACGCTGCCTTCCTTGCCGAAGGCGATGGTGGGTCCGGCGGCGGCCTGGCCCGCCCAGCCGGCGAGGGCCAGGGCGCAGGCGGCGGCCAGGCGCGCGCCGCGGGCGGCGCGGCGGGTCGAGACGGGATTGCGAGCCTTCATGGAATTGCCCTCCTCCTGGGGTTCACTTCTTGTAGGTGGCCGCGAGCTTGGCCGCGTCGCCGGACTTGTGGCAGGCCCCGCACAGCGCGTCGACCTGCGGGCGCGGGTCCTTCACCATCGCGGTGTGCGCGAGCTCCTTCTTGATGAGGCGGGCGTTGCCCTTGTGGCAGCCGACGCACGAGTTGTCGACGCTCTTGTGGTCCGTGTGCCACTTGGCGGTGCTGGGTGCCGCGGCGCGCGTGCCGTTGTGGCACTTGAAGCAGGAGGAGGCCCCCATGCCGCAGGCGTTTGCCTCGGCGATGGGCGAGACGGCGCGCAGCGCGTCGCGCAGGTCGGCCACCGCTTCCGCGCCCCAGCCGGCCGCGGGGTCGCGCGCCGTGCCGTAGCCGTCGGTGCGCTCCGGACTGGAGGCCGCGAACGAAAGCGCGAGCGCCACCGCCGCCACCGCCGCCGTGCCCAGCGCCGTGCGCCACGCGCCGCGCGCGATGCCGCGCAGCTTCCCGACCACCGTCTTGCGATCCTTCATTTCTCGTTCCTCCCCGGTTGTGGATCCGCCGCCGCCCGCTTCAGGGCGGCCTCGATGTCCGCTTCGCCCAGCGCGCTCGAGCACGTGCAGGGCTTGTCGCTCTTGAACTTCAGGCGCCGCTTCTTCGGGGCTTCCGGCGCCGGCGCCTCCGCCGCGGCCTTGGTCGCCTTGTCGGCCGGCGCCGGCTCGGCCAGCGCGGGCGCCGCGGCCAGCGCCGCCACCACCCCCAGTGCCCCGACCAGCCTCATGACGCCTCCGTGACGCGCACGCGATGGGCGCGTTGCAGCAGTTTGCGTGCCAGCGCCTTGGCCTTTGAAAACACAGGGATTTGAGCGCGCACCGCCACCGGCGCGCATTGCATTACCCGCCTCGCGCGGCGGGGCCTTTCAATTTGCAACCGCCTGCGCGCGGGCGCCGACCGCCTCGGGCGCCGCCACCGAGAGCTCCTCGAGGAAGTAGCGCGCGCCCACGGCGTTGCCCAGCGCCTGGTCGAGCAGCGCGCGCGTGCCGCCGTCGAATTCGGGGTGGCGCCGGCGCATGTCGGCGAACATCCGCTCGTAGTGCTCGCCGGGCGCGACCTCGGTGCGCAGCACCGCGCGCCAGGCGCCGGGCGGCACGGCCACCTCGTACTCGAGCGTGCGCCGCGCGTCGGGGGCGAGGCGCGTGTCCGCGCTCTCGTGCGCCAGCGCCACGTCGAGCGTGCGCCCGATCACGTGCCGGCCCACGAGCATGTGCGTGCCGGGCCCGCGCAGGACGACGTCGACGTGGATCTTCGGGACGACGTAGGTCGGCAGGTAGTGGCCGGCGCCGCGGTTGCCCAGCACCACGCGGATCCGCAGGTGCCCCGCGTCCGTGCGCGTCACGCTCATTTCGCGCAGCAGGGCGGCGCGGACCATCTCCGGGTCGTGCACGCCGCGCCACAGGTGCCGGCGCCCCGGCATGTGGCAGGCCTGGCAGGCGCGGCCCTCGCGGGCATGGCGGCTGTCCCGCCATTCCGCGAGCGTGTTCTCGAGGAGCTTGCCGTTCACCTGCCGCCCGTCGGGCTTGAACTGGTGGCAGGTGCCGCAGAAGCGGCTGTCGCCGAACGCGGGCTCGGCCTCGAACCCGCCGTGCGGCGCCCGCTCGGGCGGCGGCGGGGCGTCGGCCGCGCGCGGCGGGCCGAATCGCCGGTGCCCGCGCACGTGGCAGGCAGCGCACGCGAGGCCGCGCAGGTGCAGGTCCGCGGGCACCCACGCGGGCGGGGGCGAGGCCGGCCGGCCGGGCCAGTCGCGGTCGATCGCGAGGAGCGCCTTCTGCTCGGCGAGCGGCGCGTGGCAGCGCAGGCACGCGTTGCCCTGCGCCTGGTCCATGGTGCGAAGCTGCCAGAGGATTCCGGGGCCCACCGCGCGCGCGTGCAGGCTCGTCTTCCAGTCGGCGAGCTGCGCGGGGTGGCAGGCGCCGCAGGCCTCGGGAGCGAGCGAGGCCTCGGCGGGAGTGTAGGAGGAAGGGGGGTCGCCCTGGGGGGCGAGGGGTTGCGCCCAGTGGCGCTGGAGAAAGGCCTCGACGGCCTGGTCGGCCCGGTGCTCGGCGAGGAGCCGCGCTCCGCCCCAGGCCGCCAGGCCGGCGAGGACGGCAAGCGCGGTCCCGCCGGCCCGTCGAAGGCTCAGCCGCAGGGGTTCCCTCCGCCGGAGGTGGTCGAGCCGTCGGACGTGGCGGTTTCGCCCCGCTTGTACGCCTTGTCCTCGAGGATGATCTTGTTGGCGTGCACGGCGTACGGATTGACGATGACGCGCTCGGCGACGCTGCTCGCGCTGGTGGCCGGCCGGAAGAAGCTCTTCACGTCCGTGCGCCACGGCGAGTCGGCCGGCAGGATCGCGTTGCCCGTGCGGTCCGGCAGGTTCGACAGCGAGTTCCACTCCACCATGGCGCCGTCGTAGAAGCGCACCGGCAGCCCCAGGATGCCCGCCGAGGCGAAGCCCGTGATCATCGCGCGGAAGGTCGTCTCGCAGTAGGTGTACACCACGTCGTTGGGCTGGTAGCCGCCGCCGTCGCCCACGCCGCTGTAGCTCGCGTCCACCATGCGCACGCCGGCCGCATCCGCGCCGCCCGTCACGTAGTTCTGCAGCACCGACTTGGGCTTGTACGCGTAGCCCTTGGTCGAGTCGAGCAGGTTCGTGTACTGCAGCTGCAGCGTGCCGCGCGGGTGGCCCTGGCGCGAGCCGCCGTTCTGGAAGGTGCGCATGTAGTCGTAGTTGGCCGGCGCGGCGCAGTTGGGCGAGCCGCAGGCCACGAAGCCGGAGTCGCCCGTCTCCAGGCGCTCGCCGGCGCTGAACTGGCCGATGGAGCGCGCGTCCCAGATCATCACGCCGTCGCCCTTGTCGTTGGCGTCCGTGGCCGGCAGCACGGCCATGAGGTCCTCGAACGTGGCCTGCAGCGCGGTGTTGTCCACCGGGATGTCGCGCACGCTCGCGGTGCCGGTGTTGGGCGCCGTGCTCGCGGTGGAGGTGAAGTCGCCGGCCGCCATGCCGTTGCCGTTGATCCACTGGATGCCGCCGTTGAGCACCGACACGTGGGTCTTGTCCACGCCCCAGTAGCGCAGCGCGTACCAGCAGCGGCCCTGCGCCATGGCGTTGCCGGTGCTGCCCGTGCCCTGGGCGCAGACGATCATGTCGCGCTGCGGGTCGACGTTGTACTTCTTGAAGAGGGCGTCCATCGCCGCGCCCTCCGGCACCATGCTCTGCGTCTCGATCACCCCGTTGCGGCGCGTCTGGATCCACTCCGACGACGGCGAGAGGTAGGTGAAGACCGTGGTGCCGTTGGGCTTGATGTACTCGGCGCCCGCGGGCCCGGCGGTGGCCTGGAAGATCACGAGCTTGCCGGTGATGCCCGCCGGACGGTTGTTCGTCCAGTCGGCGATCCAGCCCTTCAGGCGCGTGGCCGTGATGAGGCCGTTCACGTTCTGCTCGTAGTCGTCGGCTGAGGCCTGGGAGATGGCCTGCGGCGTGTTGACGACCACCTTGACGACGTTGCCCGAGGACGTGTCCTCGCGGCCGCCCCCGCCGCCGCCGCAGGCGGCGAGCGCCAGGCAGGTCGCCGCCGCGAGCGTCTTCGGGTTCACGAAGCCTTCCAGGGCGCCACCGACTCTCGATTCGCTCATCTTCTCCTCCGCCTCATTCGAATGGCCGTTGGGGTCGCGGGCCGCGCCCGCCTGTTTCCGGGACCCAAGCCAGCACAAAGCGTGCCGAAGGTGTTGTCCGAGCAGAATCAAGGGTTTGAATGGCGGAGACCAGGGGCGGGCATTGCACATTCCACCGGGCCCGCGGGCGGGCCTCTCAAATTGCAAAGGGGGGCGGCGTTCCGGGCCCATTGCGCCGGGCCGGATTGCATTATCCAATCCGCGGACGGCCCGTGGCGCCCGCGTTGCGACATGCATGGGCCCCGGGCACGCGCGGCCGGCCGGTCCGCAGAGGGGCGCGCGGCCGCGGCGGTGTCGAGGCACGCTCCTTGCTATCTCCCGGCAGGCGGCATGAAAGGCGGTTCGGCGCTTGGACAAGTCGATCGAAGCGGTGGCGTGGCTCTTCCCCTCCCTTCGCGGCCAGGCCGTGGAGTCGGGGCTGCGCGCCGAGCCGCGGTCGGTGGACATCCCGGGCCTGGGCAGCGTGACGGCGGATGCCACGGTGGACCTCTCGGGGGCCACGTGCCTGCGCACGAACCTGGTCACCAAGCGGGTGCTGGACGCGGCGCGGCCGGGAACGGTGATCGAGATCGTCTCGGACAACCTGAGCTCGGTGGAGACCATTCCCTTCATGCTCGCCGGGCACGGCTGCGCCCACGTGGGCACCCTGCACCTGGAGGGCAGCTGGAAGATCTACGCGCGCAAGGTCGAAGGCGCGGACGAAGGAGGAGCGGCGGGCGATGAGTGAAGGCGTGATGGACACGACGGAAGGGGTCGGGGCGGCGACGGGGCGGGCCAACGCGCTGCGCGCCGCGGCGGTGGTGGGGTTCTTCCTCCTGGTGACGGCGGGCACCTTCGCGGTGGACGCGCGCTACCTCTACTTCTCGGCCTACCTGTGGTTCGGCTTCATCTACGGCATGAGCCTGCAGTACGGCCGCTTCTGCATGGCCTCGGCCATCCGCGACCTCTTCGCGGTGGGCGTGCCGCGCATGGCCGTGGGCATCATGATCGCGGTGGTGCTCTTCAGCCTCGTGTCGGCCGCGGTCACGCTCACCGGGCGCAGCACCTTCCACCCCTCGCCCCTGGGGCTGTACTCGGTCGTCGGCGGCGCCATCTTCGGCTTCGGCATGGTGTTCACGGGAGGCTGCGCCACCGGCTCGCTCTACAAGACGGGCGAGGGCAGCGTCTCGGCGCTGCTCGTGGTGCTCTCGCTCAGCTTCGCGCAGGCGCTGTTCGTCGACGTGGGCGGCCTGCTCGACAAGCTGGTGCCGGCCGCGTGGACGGCCTCCGCGGCCGCCAAGGGCATGCCCCCGGAGGTCTCCGTCACCCACGGCTGGTACGACCAGTTCCTCGCCGGGTACATCTGGGACCTCAAGGCCGTGATCGTGGGCGACGCGCTGGGCTTCCACAGCCCGGTCGCGCGCGCCTTCGTCGGCAACTCGCTGCTCAACGCCATCGTGCCGGCCGCGCTGCTGCTCGTGGTCATCTACGCGGTGTGGTACCGCAAGGGATACCTTCGCAAGCACAAGCACCTGCCGCCGGGCCTGGCCACCGAGTTCGCCGGCTGGTGGAGCATGGTCACCGCCTCGAAGCGCACCGCCATCGCGGGCCTGGTGCTGGGCGTGGCCGCGGGCGTGCAGATGTGGGTGGTGCAGGCCCTGCAGCAGAAGTTCGGCATCTCCAACGCCGGCGAGCTGCTCTCGGCCATGGGCCACAAGGAGGGCCTGAGCCTGCAGGAGACGGTCTTCGACCCGGGCTACTTCTACGTCACCACGCAGGAGGCGCAGGGCGCGGCCTGGGTGCTGCACAAGCTGGGCATGGACGTCACGGGCAACATCTTCTTCGGGCTGGAGAACGGCATCCCCAACCCCCTCTTCAACCCCGTGCTGTGGATGTCGTTCTCGGTGATCGGCGGCTCCATGGTCATGGCGCTGCTCAACAACGAGTTCAAGCTCAAGTTCCCCACGCGCGAGATCGCCACCTGGGCCATCACCGGCGGCATCCTGATGGGCCTGGGCGCGAGGATCGGCATGGGCTGCAACATCGGCGCGTTCTTCGCGACGGTGACCAACGGCGACCCCTCGGGCTGGCTCTTCGCCGCGGGCATGACCGGGGGCGGCTGGCTGGGCGTCAAGTTCTTCAACTGGTGGATCGAGCGCAAGATGGCCAGGGAAGCCCCGCTGGGCTTCTAGCGCGCCGGTCCCCTTCATCGCATCGCGACACGCACGAGGAGGCAGCAGCAAATGGCAGCGAAGTTCGAGAAGCTGGGCGAGGGCGCCTACCAACTGGACGTGCAGGGCTACGTGTGCCCGCACCCGCAGATCTACACCAAGAAGGCGCTGGAGAAGCTGCAGTCGGGCGAGACGCTCCAGCTCGTGTTCGACAACCCGTCCTCGGGCGAGTCCATCAGCGCCATGTGCCAGACGGAGGGCAACGACATCGTCGAGCAGGTGCAGGACGCCGGCAAGACGATGCGCTGGACCATCCGCAAGCACTGAGGGGCACGGCACGCATGCGCATCGGTCTCGTCGCCACCCACGACTCGGCGCTCGCGCACCTGGAGGGCCTGGCCGCCGCGGCGGCCGCCCGCGGGTGGGCCTGCCGCTGCTTCCTCACCGACACGGGCGTGCGCCTGGCCGCCTCGCCGCGCCTGCAGGCCCTCGCCAAGTCCGGCGCCGTGCGCGTGGACGTGTGCGAGCACAGCTGGCACCAGTACGCCGGCGAGGGCGCGCCCGAGGGCGCCACGCTGGGCAGCCAGTTCCAGAACGCGGAGCTCGTGCGCGAGTGCGATCGCGTGATCGTCCTGCCGGGGGCGGCATGAAGAACATCCTCGTCGTCGCCCGCGACAACCCGGCCGAGGCGCTGCGCGTGGCCGCCGGCCTCACGCTGCTGAGCGACCCCGTGCGCGTGGCGGTGGTGGGCGAGCTGCCCGACACGCCGGCCATCGCCGAGCAGCGCGAGCTGCTGGAGTTCGCCGAGGTCCCCTGCGAGCAGCTCGCGCCGGGCGCCTCGCCGGCCCTCGCCGCCGCGATGGTGGCGGCGGATGCCGTCTACGTGATCTAGGCGCGCTCATGGCGAAGCACATCCTGCTGCTGCACGATGCCGCCGGCGACGCCGCCGGGCTCGCGGAGCTCGCGCTGGAGATGCGCGAGAACGGCGCCGAGGTGGAGGTGCGCCCCTGCGCCGAGCCCTACGAGGCGGTGCTGGACGCGGTGGCGGCCGCCGACACGGTCGTCTTCTGGCGCTAGGGGCCGGCGCCCCGATTCTTGAAGCGGTTCAAGGCCCGGGCGCGCCGCCCGGGCGACAATGGCGGGCATGACCATCCCGATCGCGCCCGCCAAGTCCGCCGCCGCCCTGCCCGCCTCCACGTGGGGCGTGTGGACCAGCGCCCCCCACCGCGTCCTGTTCCTGCCGGGGGCGGTGCAGCTCGTCGCCGCGATCGCGCTCATGGCCGTCGAGATCGGCGGGCGCAGCCTCGCGCTCTGGCCCGTGCCGGCGTGGACGCTTCCGCCGGCCTGGGCCCACGGCTACCTCCTGGTCTTCGGGCTCTTCCCGTGGTTCATCTTCGGCTTCGCGATGACGGCCGTGCCCAACTGGACGGGCGGGCGCATCGCGCGCCGCGCGTGGCTCGCCACCGGGCTGCCGATGATCGCCGGCGTCGCGCTCTTCCACGCCGGGCTCTTCCTGTCGCCCACGCTCGCCGTGGCCGGCGGGTTCCTGCAGGTCGCGGGCTGGCTCGCGGGCACCGCTGCGCTGGCGCGCATCGCCCTGCCGGGCCCCTCCCGCGACGTGCAGGCCGTCTCGATCGTGGCGCTGCTCGCGGGCGGCGCCGTCCTCGCCGCGCTCTACCTCGTGGCCCTGGCGCGCACGGACGCGGACACGGTCGAGCGCGTGGCGGCCGCGGGCGTGTGGCTGTTCCTCCTGCCCGTCTTCCTGGTGGTGAGCCACCGCCTGGTGCCGTTCTTCTCCAGCCGCGTGCTGCAGGGCTACGCGCTCTACCGGCCGGCGTTCTCGCTGCCCTTCCTCGCGGCCGCGTGCCTGCTGCACTTCGTCCTGGAGGCGTCGGGCGCGCCGCAGTGGACCTGGCTCGCCGACGCGCCCATGGCGGCGTGGGTAGGCTGGCTCGCGTGGCGCTGGGGCCTCGCGCGCAGCTTCCGCGCGCGCCTGCTCGCCATGCTGCACGTGGCGCTCGCGGTGCTCTCGGCCGCGCTCGCGTTCCACGCGATCGCGAGCCTCGCGGCGCTGGCGGGCCACCCCGGGCTCTTCGGGCGGGGCCCGATGCACCTGCTCGCGGTGGGCTACTTCGCGGCGATGACGCTCGGCATGGTCTCGCGCGTCTCGCTGGGGCACTCCGGGCGCGCGCTGGAGGCGGACGGCCTCACCTGGTACGGCTTCCTCGCCGTGATCGGCGTGGGCGGGGTGCGCGCGCTGGCCGATCTCGCGCCGCTCGCGGGCGCGCCGCGCGCGTGGCTGCTCGCGGCGGCCGCGGCCGCCTGGATCGCGGTGACGGGCGCGTGGGCGGCGCGATTCGTGCCCATCTACCTCGCGCCCCGGCCCGACGGGCGTCCCGGCTAGCGCCCGGCGCGCTTTGACATGGGTCAATGGGCCGTTTCGCCGGGCGGCGATGATCCCGCGATGCCCGATCGCCTGCCGACCGACCTGCCCCTGCTGCGCGTGCGCGGCCGCGAGGCCCTGCCCGTCGTCCAGGGCGGCATGGGCGTGGGCGTCTCCGCCCATCGCCTGGCCGGCAGCGTGGCGCGCGAGGGCGCCGTGGGCACGCTCTCCAGCGTGGACCTGCGACGCCACCACCCGGACCTCATGGAGGCCACGGGCAAGTCGCGCGACAAGGCCGTGATCGACGAGGCCAACCTCGTGGCGCTGGACCGCGAGGTGAAGGCGGCGCTCGAGATCGCCGGCGGCAACGGCATCGTCGCCGTCAACGTCATGCGCGCCGTCTCGGAGTACCAGGGCTACGTGCGCCAGTCCTGCGAGAGCGGGGCCCAGGCCGTGGTGGTGGGCGCGGGCCTGCCGCTGGACCTGCCCGAGCTCACCGCGGAGCACCCGGACGTGGCGCTCATCCCCATCCTCTCGGACGCGCGCGGCATCGGCGTGGTGCTCAAGAAGTGGATGCGCAAGAACCGCCTGCCGGACGCCATCGTGATCGAGCACCCCGGCCACGCCGGCGGGCACCTGGGCGCCGCGAAGGTCGAGGACCTGCACGACCGCCGCTTCGACTTCGAGGTGGTGCTCGAGGGCGCGCTCAACCTCTTCCGCGAGCTGGGCATCGCCTGCGAGAAGATCCCGCTCATCGTCGCGGGCGGCATCGCCACGCCGCAGCGCGTGCGCGAGCTCCTGGGGCTGGGCGCCTCGGCCGTGCAGCTGGGTACCGCCTTCGCGGTCACGGAGGAGGGCGACGCCCACCCCACGTTCAAGAAGGTGCTCGCCGAGGCGAAGCCGGAGGACATCGTCGAGTTCGTGAGCGTGGCGGGGCTGCCGGCGCGCGCCGTGCGCACGCCCTGGCTCGCCAAGTACCTCGAGAAGATCCCCGTGATGGAGCGTCGCCGCAAGCCGCGCACGCAGTGCACGCTCGCCTTCGACTGCCTGCAGGCCTGCGGCCTTCGCGACGGGCTGGCGAAGTTCGGGCAGTTCTGCATCGACCTGCACCTGGCCGCGGCCCTCGAGGGCAACCTCGAGCGCGGGCTCTTCTTCCGCGGCGCCGGGCGCCTGCCCTTCGGCGACAAGGTGCGGCCCGTGCGCGAGCTCCTCGCCTACCTGCTCTCGAAACCGGAGCCTCAGGCGCAGCCCGCCTGAGGCGCCCTCAGCCCAAGTAGGGCACGCCGCGCCGCGCGGCCATCGAGCGGCCCAGCGATTCCATGTCCTCCGCCGTGAGGTAGCGCCGCGCGTATTCCGGCAGCGCGCCGTCCTCCGCGGGAATGTGTTCGGCGTAGAGCGCGCGGAAGGCCTCGATCTCGCCCGCGTCCAGCGGCCGGGCGATGCCCTCGGCGATGCCCTGCAGGGGCTTTCGCAGCCGGGCCCAGGCGGCGGCCATGCGCTCGTGCTCCCGCATCAGGCGCTCGCGCAGCGCCCGGAAGGCGTTGAGGTCGGTCGCGTCCGCGATCCGCCGGTCGAGGAGGGGGAAGAGGTCCAGCTCCTCGTCCTCGTGGTGGTGGATGGCGGACTTGTCGAAGTAGCGCAGGATGGCCTGCGCGGCGCTGGTCGCCTCCGGGTCCACGCCGTGCTCGGCGAGGTGGCGGCGAAGGCGCTCCAGGGTGGCGAGCTGCTTCTCGATGCGCCGGTGGCAGCCCATCCACATGGCGAGGGGCTCGTCGAACCCCGCGGGCGTGTCGAAGAGATTCATGCGGCGAGTCTACGCGCGCCGCGTGTCAGGTTCATGGCGCGGCGCAGCATCGCCCGGGGCCTCAGGCCTGGCGGTCCGCGATCACCACGTAGCGATCCGCCGTGCCCGGCCGCACCGCGTCGAAGGGCCAGCAGGTGATGAGCGTGAGCTGGGGCGAGTCGGCCGCGTCGAGCACGCGCGTCGAGTGCTTGTCCACCACGCCCGCCTCGCGCACCCGGTAGCGCGTCCGGACGCCCCGCGCGTCCTGCACGTCGATCTCGTCGTTCTCGCGCAGCTCGCGCAGGAACGCGAAGTGCGTGTCGCGGTGCGCCACCACCACGGCGTTGCCGTCGCCGCCGGGCATCGCCGTGCCGTCCACGTGCCCGGGCCCGTAGGCGAGGGCGCGCGGGCTGGTGCCCTCCAGCACGAAGAGCTCCACGCCGCGCGCGGGCACGGTGAGGCGGGCGATGGGCCGCGTGTCGGCCCAGGGCCACGGGCGCTTCGGTCCCGCGGGCCCGGCCTCGCGCCACGAGGCGGCGATGAGGCGCTGGGCCACGGCGGCGCGCGCGTGGATCCAGGCCGCGCCGCCGAGCTGCCAGGCGGCCAGCGCCGCGAGGAGCAGGGCCACGGCGAACCAGGCGCGCCGCCCGCGCGAGGCGGACATGGCGGCAGGGGCCGGCGCCGCCTCCTCCTGCCGCGGATAGGCGCGGCCGCGCACGGCGAAGCTCGAGGCGCCCGTCACGAAGTGCGCGCTCATCGTGCGCCCTCCGGGGAAGAGGCCCCTCCTGCCGGGGCGAGCCGTCCGACGAGGACGACCGCCCCGGCGGCTGCCAGCGCAAGCAGGCCCAGCACGATCTGCAGCGTGGATTCGGTGTCGGTCTGCGGCAGCTCGCCCGGCAGCAGCGACGACGGGGGCGAGGCCTTCACCAGCGCCACGCGCGTTTCGCCCGCGGGCGCGGTGGGCGTCACGTCCACGGCCACCAGGCTCGTGTAGCGCGAGACGAGCCGGTGCTCCAGGGCCACCTGCAGCACCGCCGGGCGGATGACGGCCTCGTCGGCGCCCAGGCGCAGCTCGTCCATCAGGCTCGCGATGCGGGCCCTGGCCCAGAGGGCGCCCACGCCGGTCGGTTCGCCGCTCGGCGACGGCGTGAGCGCCACGCTCCAGGGTTGGTTGCCGCGCGTGCCGGTGACGAGGATCGTCCCCTTGAGCGCGGCGTGGGCGGCCGTGACCACGATCGGCTCGCCGAGGTAGAGGTCAGGCACGCGCGGCGGATAGGTCTCGACGGGCGTGCCGTCGGGCCAGCGGATGGCCACGTCCTTGAGCACCGGCGCGCCGATCTTCGCGAAGAGCGCGGACATCCTCGCCTGCACCTCGCGCAGGTCGCCGATGTAGGTGAAGGTGCCGCGGCCGAACTGCGCGGCCTTGGTCATGAAGTGGCCGTTGGGCGCGGCGCCGATGCCCACGGTGAACAGGCGCGTCTCGCCCAGGCGCGCGGCGATGAGGCGGAAGAGCGCCTCCTCGTTGGACACGGACCCGTCCGTCATGAACACCACCTGGCGCAGCACGCCCGGGGCGGCGGCGCCCGAGAGCGCGAACTCGAGCGCCGCGGCCATCTCGGTGCCGCCGTCGGCGCGAAGGCGCCCCACCCACTCGCGCGCGAGGCGCAGGTTCTCCGCCGTGGCCGGCAGCGCGGCGGGCCAGAGCGGGCGCGTGACGGAGTTGAACTCCACGACGTTGAAGGAATCGGCCGCCGAGAGCGTCGCAAGGCCCGTGAGGAGCGCGGCGCGCGCCTGCTCCATCGAGGCGCCCTGCATGGAGCCGGAGGTGTCGATCACGAACACCGTCTCGCGCGGCAGGGCGGCCTGCGCGGCCTTGTCGGCGGCCGAGGGTTGCGGCGGCACCACCATGAGCAGGGCGTAGTCGGTGCCGTTCACCGACTCGGTGAACGCCGCCGCGGCGGGCGCGGCGCCGGGGTCGGGCGACCACGCGAGCTCGAAGTCGCGGTCGGCCTCCTCCTGCTCGCGCTGCAGGTACACGACGGTGCGCGTGCCCGATTCCTTCTCCACCCAGGCGTCGTGGTAGGAGCTGCGCACCTCGCGCAGCGGCACGCCGAAATCGATCACCGCGCCGATGGCCACGGGGTTCACGGCGCCGCAGCCGGCCTGCTCGTAGCCGGGGTGCAGGATGGGCCCGGGCGCCGCGTCGCTCGCGGGCACGCCCGAGTCGGCGACCTTCACGCCGGCGGCCGGGTCGTAGCGCGGCGTCACCGCGAGCGGGAAGCGCAGGCGGTAGACGCCGTCGACGGGCGCGAGCGCCTGCTGGTACTCGATGGTGACCTTCACCACCTCGCCGGGGCCGATGTGGGCCACCGCGTTGGTGAAGAGGTTGGGGCGCTGCTGCTCGAGGAGGGAGGCCTTGCGGCCCTCGCGCTTCGCCTGCGCGTAGGCGCGGCGCGCCGCGGCCTTCTCCTGCACCTGGCCCTCGATGAGGCGCGTGCCCACGGCGAGCAGCAGGCGGTCGATGGCCGCGTTCTCCGGCAGCGGGAAGACGTACAGGCCCTCGACGAAATCCGTGCCGGGGTTGAGGAAGGTCTGCGCGACGCGCGTGCGGGCGACGATGCCCGTCACGTGGATGGTGACCTCGGTGTCCACCTTCGGCGCCGGCGCGAAGTCGCCGGCCCCGGCGCGGTAGAGCAGGGTGCCCGTCTTCGCCTCGCCGGGCAGGGCCTGCGCGCGGGCCGCGGAGGCGAGCCCCAGCGCCACCAGCCCGAAGAACACGCTCGCGGCGATGCCCGAGAGGATCGCCTTGCCCAGCAGCTCGATGAAGTCGGCCAGCGCCGACTCCAGACCCCGGTACCCGCCCGCCTTGCCCGCCATGACCGTTCCCCTCGCTTCCCGTGCCGTCCCATTCGGCAGGACCGATTACGCGCGGGCGCGGGGGCGCAATCCTTGGGCGATGCGGACGAGGCGCGGGCCAATTCGGGCAGAAAAATGACGCGGAAATCGGGGACGTTCCCCGATTTCCGCCTGGCCCCACAATGGAGAAAACCGGGGACGTTCCCCGATTTTCGGAAATCGGGGAACGTCCCCGATTTTCCGGCTTTTTCCGTCGCCTATAATCCGGCCATGCCCAGAAGAATCGCGCTCGTCGAGGACGACGCCACCATCCGCCAGAATTACACGGACGCGCTCGAGCGCGCCGGCTACGAGGTGCAGGCCTTCGCCGACCGCCCGCAGGCGCTGCGCACGCTGGGCACGCGCCTGCCGGACCTCGCCATCATCGACATCGGCCTGGGCGCCGAGATCGACGGAGGCTTCGCGCTGTGCCGCGAGCTGCGCGCGCTCTCGGCCACGCTGCCCATCATCTTCCTGTCGGCGCGCGACTCCGATTTCGACATCGTCTCGGGCCTGCGCCTGGGGGCCGACGACTACCTCACCAAGGATGCGAGCCTGCCGCACCTGCTCGCCCGCATCGCCGCGCTCTTCCGCCGCGTGGAGGCCGCGCGCGAGCCCTCGAAGGACGACGAGCGCCTGGTGCGCGGGCCGCTGGAGCTGGACGCCGCGCGCATGACGGCGCGCTGGCGCGGCCAGCCCGTGGACCTCACCGTGACCGAGTTCTGGATGGTGCGCTCGCTCGCCCGCCACCCCGGCCACGTGAAGGACCGCGACACCCTCATGCGCGACGCCGAGATGGTGGTGGACGACGGCACCATCACCTCGCACGTGAAGCGCATCCGCAGGAAGTTCCTCGCCGGCGACCCCGCCTTCGACGCCATCGAGACCGTGTACGGCATGGGCTACCGCTGGACGGAAAAGGCGTGAGGCGCGCCGCCGCCCTGCTCGCCGCCAGCCTCGCGACGGGCGCGGCGGCCGAGGCGCCACGCTGGCACCTGCAGGTGGACAACGACGTGGTGTTCCACACGGACCGGTGGTACTCGAGCGGCGTGCGCCTGTCGCGCTCGGCGCCGCTGGATGCCGGCTCGCCCGCCGCCTCGCTCCTTCGCCTGCCGGGCACGACGCAGCAGCACTGGGAGCTGGGCCTCGTGCACGAGATCTACACGAGCGACGGCAACGCCACGCCGGGACCGCCCGACCGGCCCGATGCCGCGCGCCTGTTCCTCTCCCTCGCCCGGCACGACCGCTCGCCGTGGACCTGGACGACGCTCGCCGTGGAAGCCGGCGTCACCGGCCCCTCGGCGCAGGGCGAGCGCGCGCAGGACCTCATCCACGCGCTGGTGCCGGCCCCGCACACCGACTGGTCGCGGCAGGTGGGCGACCGCGCGGACGCGCACGCCATCGCCGCCTGGTCGCGGCGCTGGTTCCCCGCCGGCGTTCCCGGCGCGCTCGCGGTGCACGCGGGGGGCGTGGCCGGCACGATCCAGCGCTTCGCGCACGCGGGCCTCGCCTGGCGCTGGGGCGCGGCGGTGGACCAAGCCAGCCCGCTGCTGCGCTTCTCGCCCACGCCGGCACTCGCGGGCCCGTCGCGCGGCCTGGGCCTCTTCGCCGGCGCGAGCGTGCGCGCGGTGGGCGCCAACCGCCTTCTGGACCGGCGAGGCGACGACCCCACGCCGCGTGTGGCCGCCGAGCGTCGCGTGAGGCGCGTGGCGGCGGGCCTTTCGTGGGCGGCGGCCTGGGGCACGGTGGACTTCTCGCTCGCGCAGGACTCGCGCGAGTTCGCCGGGCAGCCGCACCCGCACCGCTTCGGTTCGCTCACGGTCTCGTTCGACCTCCCCTGAGCGCCGCGATGGGCGTGCCCTTCCTGCACGGCATCCGCTTCCGGCTGCTGCTCGCCTCGGTGGTGCTGCTCGCCATCCCGGCCCTGGCCGCGCAGTTCATCAGCCGGATGGAGGCGTTCCTGCGCGGCGCGCAGGAGCAGGACATCGCGGTCACCGCACGCGCCGTGGCCTCCGCGCTCTCCGACCGGCCCGCGCTCTTCCCCCCCGGTGGTGGCGCCACGGGCGACCCGGAGGACGAGGAGCGCCGGCGCATCGTCGGGCTCTTCGCGGCGGCCGACCCCGTGGCCGCGGCGAGCCTGGGGCGCGCCTACGTGCCCTCGGAGGAGATCGAGCGCTTCCTCGACATCATGGGCCGGCGCGCTTCGCGCCTGTGGGTGGTGGACACGCGCTCGCGCGTGCGGGGCCTGTCGGGGTCGCTGCGCGAGCCGCCGCCCGCCAAGGGGGAGGCGCCGCGCACGCCCATTGCCGGGTGGTTGAAGCCCCTGGTCTCGCTGGTGGTCGCTTCGCCCCAGGTGCCCGCCGGCGACGAGTCGCGCCCGGTGCACGCACAGATCGACCGCGCGCTCATCGGCGTGTCTTCCACCACCTGGCGCGGCACCAAGGACCGCGAGGTCTCCATCCTGTCGGCCGCCCAGCCCATCTTCGTGGGCGACGACATCGTGGGCGCGGTGGTGGTGGAGGAGACCACGGCCTCCATCCTGCTGTTGCGGCAGTCGGCCCTCGAGAACCTCATCGCCCTCACGCTGGCGGTGTGCTTCGCGGCCTTCGCGATCCTGCTCGTCTTCGCCACGCGCCTGGCCACCCGCATCCGTCGCCTGCACGGCGAGGCCGAGGCGGCCATCGACGCGCAGGGCCGCATCCGCGGCGACATCACGCTCACGGGCGCGAAGGACGAGATCGGCGACCTCGAGCGCACCATCGCCGCCGTGCTCGGGCGCCTTCGCGACTACAACGCCTACCTGGAGCAGATGGCCTCGCGCCTGTCGCACGAGCTGCGCACGCCCGTGGCCGTGGTGCGCTCCTCGCTCGACAACCTGCGCAGCCAGTCCCCGGCGGGCGAGGCGCGCGTGTACCTGGACCGCGCGGGCGAGGGCGTGGAGCGGCTCTCGCGCCTCATCTCGCGCCTGTCCGAGGGCACGCGCCTGGAGAAGATGCTCGAGAGCGCCGAGCGCGAGCCCTTCGACCTCGCCGCCGTGGTGCGCGGCTGCGTGGAGGGCTACCGCGGGGCCTATCCCGGCCGGGCCATCGAGCTGCAGGCGCCGCCCGGCCCCGTGCCGCTCGAGGGCGTGCCCGACGCCGTGGCCCAGCTGCTCGACAAACTCGTGGAGAACGCGCTGGACTTCGCGCCCGAGGGCCGCGCCGTGCGCGTGGTGCTGGCCGCCGACGCCCGCCACGCGCGCCTGAGCGTGGCCAACGAGGGCCCGCCCATCCCGCCGGCCATGCTGCCGCGCCTGTTCGACGCGATGGTCTCGGCGCGCGACGAGGGTCGCGGGCGCGGCGGCCACCTGGGCCTGGGCCTCGCCATCGTGCGGCTGGTGGCGCAGTTCCACGGGGGCACGGCCCGCGCCGCCAACCTCGCGGACGGGGCCGGCGTGCTCTTCGAAGTGGAGCTGCCGCTGGCCCCCTCGCGAGGCGGGAACGAGGGCGCCTTGCGCTAAACTGGAGTCCGGAAAAACCTCCGGAATCACGGTCTTGGCGCGAATCCTCCTGCTGCTGACGATCGGCGTCGTCCTCTGGGCGGTGCTGCGCGGCTTCTTCCGCTCGCAGGCGCGCGACGGCCGACCCGCCGAGGCGCAGGTCGAGGACATGGTCGCCTGCTCGCTCTGCGGCGTGAACATGCCCCGCAGCGAGTCGAAGGCGGAGGGCGGCAAGGTCACCTGCAAGGATCCGGCGACCTGCCGGCACGCGCCATGACGCCCGCGGCCGTCGCCCCGGGCGGCCTGGTCGACCGCGCCGCCGACGACCGCGCCGCCGCCGCGGCCGTCACCTCTGACGTGGCATGGCGCACGCTGCTCATCTTCTCCGCCTACCGCGTCGTGCTGGCGCTGGGCCTGGCGGCCGCCTACACCTTCCTCAACCCGATCTTCCAGCTCGGCATCCAGCAGCCGCAGCTCGCCGTCACCACGCTCGTCGCCTACTGCGTGATCTCCGTGCTGCTCGTGGTGCCGGCGCTGCTTCGCGAGCCGGGCATCGCGCTGCAGGTCTCGGCCGCGGTGCTGGCCGACACGCTCGCGATCGTCGTGCTGATGCACACGAGCGGCGGCATCCGCTCCGGCCTGGGCGTCTCGCTCCTCATCTCGCTCGCGGCCGCCGGCCTCATCACGCGCGGGCGCCTGGCCTTCTTCCACGCGGCGGTGGCCGCCATCGCCGTGCTGGTCGAGCAGGCCTTCCAACTCTGGCGGTTCGATGCGCCGGCGAGCGACTTCGTGCAGTCGGGCCTCACCAGCATGGCCCTCTTCGCCACGGCGGGCCTGGGCTGGACCCTCGCGCGCTACGCGAGCACCAGCGAGACCATCGCCCGCCAGCGCACCATCGACCTGGCCAACCTCTCGCAGATCAACGAGCTGGTCATCCGCGACATGCAGGACGGCCTGCTGGTGGTGGACCCGGAGGGCAGCATCCGCCAGACCAACCCGCGCATCGCGCAGATGCTGGGCCCCCTGCCCGCGGGGCGGCGGCGCACGGCGCTGGCCGACTACTCGCCGGAGGTGGCGCGCATGCTGGAGGCCTGGCGGCGGGGCAACGCGCCGGCCACGCACCCGTTCCGCAGCCCGCGCTCGGGGCTGGAGCTCTCCGCGAGCTTCGTGGCCATCGGCACGGGCGAGCCGCCGCCCGCGGTGGTCTTCATCGAGGACGTGGGGCGCCAGCGGGCGCAGGCCCAGCAGATGAAGCTCGTGGCCCTGGGGCGCCTCACGGCCTCCATCGCGCACGAGATCCGCAACCCGCTCTCGTCCATCAACCACGCGGCCGAGCTCCTCTCCGAGACCGAGCACGCCGAGGCCGGCGACGAGCGCCTCCTCGCCATCATCCGCGACAACGTGCACCGCCTGGACCGCATCGTGCAGGAGGTGCTCTACCTCAACCGGCGCGACCGCGCCCAGCCCGAGACGCTGGACGCCGCCGACTTCCTCGGGCAGTTCGCGGCCGACTTCCGCGTGACGGAGAAGGTGTCCGAGGGCGGCATCGCCCTCGAGCCGTGCGAGGGCCGGCGCATCGTGTTCGACCGCCAGCACCTGCACCAGGTGCTGTGGAACCTGGTGCGCAACGCCTGGCGCCACGGCCGCAAGGCGCCGGGGTCGGTGCGCGTCACGCTCGCGCCGGCCGAGACCGCGGGGATGCTCGCGCTCGAGGTCGCCGACGACGGCCCCGGCGTGGCGGCCAACCTCCAGCCGCACCTCTTCGAGCCGTTCTTCACCACGGAGTCGCAGGGCACGGGGCTGGGCCTGTACATCGCGCGCGAGCTCTGCGAGGTGAACGGCGCGCGCATCGAGTACTGCGAGGGCGGCCCCGGCTGCCGCTTCCGCATCACCCTGAAAGGCGCCTGATGGCCAACAAGACCGTCCTCGTCGTGGACGACGAGAAGGACATCCGCGAGCTGCTCGTGGTGACGCTCGCGCGCATGGGCATCGACGCAGACACCGCCGCGAGCGTGGCCGAGGCCAAGGCGGCGCTCGAGCAGCGCGCCTACGACCTCGCGCTCACCGACATGCGCCTGCCGGACGGCGAGGGCCTGGACGTGCTGCGCCACATCGCCGAGCACTTCGGCAACACGCCCGTGGCCGTCATCACGGCCTACGGCTCCACCGAGAACGCGGTGGCCGCGCTCAAGGCCGGCGCCTTCGACTACCTCTCCAAGCCCATCAAGCTCGACCAGCTGCGCCCGCTGGTGATGAGCGCATTGAAGCTCCCGCGCCACCCGCAGTCCCGGCGCGCCTCCGTGGGCGAGACGCCGCAGCCGGGCACGCCGCGGCTCATCGGCGAATCCGCGCCCATCCAGCGCGCCCGCGAGATGATCGGGCGCCTGGCGCGCTCGCAGGCGCCCGTCTACATCACGGGCGAGTCGGGCACGGGCAAGGAGGTGGCCGCGCGCCTCATCCACGCCGGCTCGGGCCGCGCCGACGCGCCCTTCGTGGCCGTGAACTGCGGCGCCATCCCCGAGAACCTCATGGAGAGCGAGTTCTTCGGCTACCGCAAGGGCGCCTTCACCGGCGCGGAGTCCGACCGCCCCGGCTACCTGCACGCCGCGCAGAAGGGCACGCTCTTCCTGGACGAGGTGGGGGACCTGCCGCTCGCCATGCAGGTGAAGCTGCTTCGCGTGATCCAGGAGAAGAAGTTCCGGCGCCTGGGCGACACCGTCGAGGAGACCATCGACCTGCGCATCATCTCCGCCACGCACCGCTCGCTGGCCGAGCAGGTGGAGGCCGGGCAGTTCCGCCAGGACCTCTTCTACCGCCTCAACGTGATCGAGATGAAGATGCCCAGCCTTCGCGAGATCCCGGAGGACGTCCCGCTCATGGTCGCGCAGGTGGTCGAGCGCCTGGCGCGGCAGACCGGCGGCGAGCCGCCCACCGTCACCGAGGAGGCGCTGCTCGCCCTGCGCCGCTACGACTTCCCGGGCAACGTGCGCGAGCTGGAGAACATCCTCGAGCGCGCCATGGCCCTGTGCACCGACAACGCCATCCGCGAGGGCGACCTGTACCTCACCCAGGCCTCCCCCAAGGAGAAGGCCGTGGCCCTGGACGGCGCGCTGGGCACGCGCGGCCTGCCGCTGCACGACTTCCTGGACCAGGTGGAGCGCGAGGCCATCCAGAAGGCCCTCGAGGCCACGCGCTTCAACAAGACCGCGGCCGCCAAGCTCCTGGGCATCACCTTCCGGAGCCTTCGCTACCGCCTCGACCGCCTCGGCATCGACTGAGCCGCCGGGAGGCACCGCCATGCCCATCTTCGACATCGAGATCGCCACCCGGCACGGGGAGGCCGTGCCCCCCACGCTCGCCGCCGACCTCGCCGACGCCCTGGGCGCCGTGCTCGACGCGGCGCCCGGCAAGGTCTGGGTGCGCCTGCGCACGCTCGCCCCCGGCGCCTACGCCGAGAACGAATCCGGCGGCGACACGCCCTTCCCGGTGTTCGTCACCCTCACCGCCAGCGCGCCGCCCGAGGGCGAGCACCTCGAGCACGTGGCGCGGCAGGTGACGGAGGCGGTGGCCCACCTCGCGGACCGCCCGCCCGGGAACGTGCACGTGCTCGTCCAGCCCGCCGCGCGCGGGCGCATCGCCTTCGGCGGAAAGCTCGTGCGGTGAGCGCGCGCATCCGCGTCGTCAACCTCGACCAGTTCGCCGAGGTGCTGCCGGGGCTGGCGGCGCTGCTCGTCGACGCCGTGGACTCGGGCGCCTCCGTCGGCTTCTGGGCCCCTCTCGCGAACAACGATGCGCTGCTCTACTGGCGCGAGGTGCTGCAGGGCATGGTGCACGAGGACATCGTGCTCATCGTCGCGCAGGACGGCCGCGAGGTGGTCGGCAGCGTGCAGCTGCGCCTGAGCCGGCGCCAGAACGGCAAGCACCGCGCCGAGGTGCAGAAGCTCATGGTGCACACCTCCCGCCGCGGCCACGGCCTGGGGCGCGCGCTCCTGTCCGCCGTGCACGTGGAAGCCACCTACCGCGGACGGCGCCTGCTGGTCCTCGACACGCGCACCGGCGACACCGGCGAGAAGCTCTACGAATCCATGGGCTACACCCGCGCCGCGCAGATCCCCAACTACACCGTGGAGCCCGACGGCTCCACCCACGGCACGACCTTCTTCTACCACGTGCTGCCCTGAGCATCCGCGCGGACCGCCCGTGCCGATGCCGACGCCGACGCCGCTCGAACTTGAATCCCGTCGTGGCGAAGGTCAGGTCGGACCGATGCCGACACCGCTCGAACTTGAATCCCGTCGCGGTGAAGGTCCGATCGGACCGATGCCAACACCGCTCGCACTTGAATCCCACGCCGGCCAAGGTCCGATCGGACCGATGCCGCCAAAGGGCCGGGCGGTTCTCATTTTTTTCGGTTTTCGGCCAGATTGATTTGCGTCGGGCGTCACGGCTCGAACCTATGTCGAGGAGGTGCCGGAGTCGACGCCAGCAGCAATTTGACCTGGCCGAAAACCGAAAAAAAAGAGAACCACCCGGCCCCTGTCGCCCGTAGCCGCATTACCTCGCGCAGCGAACAAGCAGTGCCCGTAGCCGCATTACCTCGCGCAGCGAGAATCCCGTGCTCGATGCCCCATCGCCTCGCGTATCGACGCCGAAGCGCGCGATTGCGTAGGATGCCCACTCGATGAGCCTCGACCCCGACGCCCCCGCCGAGCCCGCGCCGCGCTTCCTGCTGGACATCGCGGGAATGTGCTCGGGCGCGCGGTGGATCCCCTCGCCGCACCACGACGAGCGGCCGGAGGAGGCGCGCGTGGAGCTGGTGGTGATCCACGCCATCTCGCTGCCGCCGGGCGAGTTCGGGGGCGAGGCGATCACGGATCTCTTCCTGGGTCGTCTTCGCACCGACGCGCACCCGTACTTCGCGCAACTGGCGGGCGTTCGGGTGTCGGCGCACTTCCTCGTGCGGCGCACGGGGGAGGTGATCCAGTACGTGCCGTGCGAGCTGCGGGCCTGGCACGCGGGTGCCTCGTGCTGGAGGGGGCGCGAACGCTGCAACGATTTCTCGGTGGGCATCGAGCTGGAGGGCACGGACGATGCGCCGTTCACCGAGGCGCAGTACGAGTCGCTGGGCGGGCTCGCGCAGGCCCTGCGGGAGCGCTACGGGGAGCTCGACTACGCGGGGCACTCGGACATCGCGCCGGGCCGCAAGACCGACCCCGGCCCCGGGTTCGACTGGGCCCGGCTGCAGGCCGCCCTGGCCTGAGAGATACCCCCTGGGGTCCTCGCGGCGGCGGCGGGCCCGCCTCGCCATATTGCTCAAGTTTTACGCAGCAATCGTCTTCAAGCGGCTGATTTCCCGCACGAAAAAAATGTCTTCGCGAGCGCTTGCGCCCCCGGGAGACCTTTACTAGACTTTGTGGCCACGCTCGCGTCGACTCACAACATCTTGTGGGTTCCCCGGTGGGCAAGCTGTGCACAACCCCGGGGAAGGATCCGGGTTATTCACATACAAATCAGCGCCTTGGGTCCAGCCCGGGGTTGCCGCTTTTTTCCACAAACCGCCGGCGGCGTCACAAGCGGCCCGCCGGCCCCAAAACAGCTTCCAAAAAGGAGAGGACCATGCGCTTGGCTTCCGACATCGATCCCGCGGCGCCCCTGCCCAACCCGGTTCCCGGCGAGGAGGGCGCCTCCCCCGAGCGGTACGCGGACTACAAGGTGATCCGCCGCAACGGGGCCGTGGTGGGGTTCGAGCCGGACAAGATCGCGGTGGCGGTCACCAAGGCGTTCCTCGCCGTGGCGGGCGGCACCGCGGCGGCCAGCGCGGGCGTGCGCGAGAAGGTGCACGGCGTCACGCAGGCCGTGGTGAACGCGCTCGTGCGCCGCCACCCGCAGGGCGGCACCTACCACATCGAGGACATCCAGGACCAGGTGGAGCTCGCCCTCATGCGCGCGGGCGAGCACCAGGTGGCGCGCTCCTACGTGCTGTACCGCGAGGAGCGGGCCCGCGAGCGCGCCAAGCGCGCGCAGGAGGCCGCGGAGGCCCGCCAGCCGAAGCTGCACGTGCTGGTGAACGGCGCCAAGGTGCCGCTCGACCTCGCCGCGCTCGAATCGCTCATCGCCTCGGCCTGCCAGGGGCTGGGCGAGGACGTGGAGCCCAAGAGGATCCTGGACGCGACCCTGCGCGACCTCTACGACGGCGTGCCGCTGGACGAGGTGCACAAGTGCGCCATCCTCGCCGCGCGCATGCTGATCGAGTCCGACCCGGCCTACACCTACGTCTCCGCGCGCCTGCTGCTGCACACGGTGCGCCACGAGGTGCTGGGCGAGGAGGTCGCGCACGAGCAGATGGGCACGCGCTACGCCGAGTACTTCCCGGCCTTCATCCACCAGGGCATCAAGGCGCAGCTGCTGGACGAGCGGCTCGGCACCTACGACCTGCAGCGCCTGGGCGCCGCGCTCAAGCCCGAGCGCGACCTCAAGTTCGACTACCTGGGGCTGCAGACGCTCTACGACCGCTACTTCCTGCACATCCACGACCACCACATCGAGCTGCCGCAGGCCTTCTTCATGCGCGTGGCCATGGGCCTCGCCATCAACGAGGTGGACCGGGAGGCGCGCGCCATCGCCTTCTACGACGTGCTCTCCACGTTCGACTTCATGTCGTCCACGCCCACGCTCTTCAACTCGGGCACGCAGCGCTCGCAGCTCTCCTCGTGCTACCTCACCACGGTGGCCGACGACCTGGACGGCATCTACGAGGCCATCAAGGAGAACGCGCTGCTCTCCAAGTTCGCCGGCGGCCTGGGCAACGACTGGACGCCGGTGCGCGCGCTCGGCTCCTACATCAAGGGCACGAACGGGAAGTCGCAGGGCGTGGTGCCGTTCCTCAAGGTGGTGAACGACACCGCCGTGGCCGTGAACCAGTGCTTCGCGCCGGAGACGGGCGTCTACACGGCCGACGGGCTCAAGGCCATCAAGGACGTGAAGCCCGGCGACCTCGTGCTGGGCAAGAGCGGCACCTACCGCGAGGTCGAGCGCCGCTTCGCCTACAACCAGAAGGACGCGATGGTGGCCGTCAAGGTCAAGCACGCCATCGACGCGCTCGTGGTCACCAGCGCCCACCCGTTCTACGCCATCCAGGGGGTGCCGAAGGAGCAGTCGAACGCCCGCACGCTCGACTGGCTGGCCAGGGGCAAGGTGAAGGCCGACTGGGTCGAGGCCGCGCAGCTTCGCGAAGGCGACTACGTCGCGCAGGTGATCCCCACGGAGGTCGTGCACGCCGCCGGCCTCACGGAGGAGGACGCGCGCTTCTACGGCATCCTCCTGGGCGACGGGCACCTCTCCAAGGACGGCCTGCAGTGGGGCGTGTCGGGCAATCCGGCCAAGGACGAGCACCTCGCCTTCGCGCGCGCCTACCTCGCCGAGCGGGGCATCCACTTCTGGGAGACCGGGCGCGGCGAGCACTACGCGCAGGTGCACTGGGCCAGCGGCCGCGGCGTCGTCCGCGACGGCACCACGGGACGCATCGTGGGCGCGGGCGCGGCCACCATGCCCTTCACGCACGAGGATCTGTACGACGAGTCCGGGAAGAAGCGCATCGCGCGCCGGTTCACGCACCTGCCCCGCGGGCACACGCTGGCGATGATCCGCGGCCTGCTGGAGACGGACGGGGGCGTCTCGCGCGGCAACGAGATCTACTTCACCAACACGTCCAGGTCCCTGGTGGACGGCCTGCGCTACCAACTGCTGCGGATGGGCGTGCCCACGGCCGGCCAGTACCGCGAATGGGATACCACGCACGCGGCCACGCGTTCCGACGGTTCCACCACCGAGTTCCGGGGCGTCACCAAGGCGTACGACCTGCGCATCCCCGCCGTCGCCGAGATCGCCACGCTCGTGGGCTGCAAGCCCATCGCCAAGAGGAACTGGCTGGAGGTCGGCGGCAAGCTCTTCTCGCGCGTGACGCAGGTCACCCCCGTCGAGACGCGGCCCTTCGTCTTCGACCTGAAGGTGGAGGCGGACGAGTCCTACATGACGGCCGCGGGCCTCGCGCACAACGGCGGCAAGAGGAAGGGCGCGGTGTGCTGCTACCTCGAGACCTGGCACATGGACATCGAGGAGTTCCTGGAGCTGCGCAAGAACACGGGCGACGACCGCCGGCGCACCCACGACATGAACACCGCCAACTGGATCCCGGACCTCTTCATGAAGCGGGTGATGGAAGGCGGCGAGTGGACCCTCTTCTCCCCCTCGGACTGCCCGGACCTGCACGACAAGTTCGGCAAGGCCTTCGAGGAGGCCTACACGCGCTACGAGGACAAGGCCGCGCGCGGCGAGCTCAAGCTCTTCCGCAAGATCCCGGCGCTCACGCTGTGGCGAAAGATGCTCTCGATGCTCTTCGAGACGGGCCACCCCTGGATCACCTTCAAGGATCCGTGCAACCTGCGCTCGCCGCAGCAGCACGTGGGCGTGGTGCACTCCTCGAACCTGTGCACCGAGATCACGCTCAACACCAACGCGAGCGAGATCGCCGTGTGCAACCTGGGCAGCGTGAACCTCGTCGCGCACCTGAAGGACGACGGCCGCGGCGGCAAGACGCTGGACCACGACAAGCTCCGGCGCACCATCGCCACGGCGATGCGCATGCTCGACAACGTGATCGACATCAACTACTACGCCGTCAAGAAGGCGCGCGACTCCAACTACCGCCACCGCCCGGTGGGCCTGGGCATCATGGGCTTCCAGGATTCGCTCCAGGAGCTTCGCGTGCCCTACGGCTCGGACGCGGCCATCGAGTTCGCGGACCGCTCCATGGAGGCGGTGTGCTACTACGCCTACTGGGCCTCCACGGAGCTCGCCGAGGAGCGCGGGCGCTACTCCTCGTACGCCGGCTCGCTGTGGGACCAGGGGATCCTGCCGCAGGACACGCTCAAGCTCCTGCTGGAGCAGCGCGGCGGCTACGTCGAGGTGGACGGCTCCGAGTCCATGGACTGGCCCAGCCTTCGCGCGCGCATCGCGCAGCACGGCATGCGCAACTCCAACTGCGTGGCCATCGCGCCCACGGCGACGATCAGCAACATCATCGGCGTGTCGGCCTCCATCGAGCCGAACTACCAGAACCTGTACGTGAAATCGAACCTCTCGGGCGAGTTCACGGTGGTCAACGAGCACCTCGTGCGCGACCTGAAGAAGCTCGGGCTCTGGGACAACGTGATGGTCGCGGACCTCAAGCACTTCGACGGCTCCATCGGCAAGATCGACCGCGTGCCGCAGGAGCTGCGCAACCTCTACGCCACCGCCTTCGAGGTCGAGCCGCGCTGGATCGTCGAGGCCGCCGCGCGCCGCCAGAAGTGGATCGACCAGGCGCAGTCGCTCAACATCTACATGGCCGGCGCCTCCGGCAAGAAGCTCGACGAGACCTACAAGCTCGCGTGGCTCCGGGGCCTGAAGACCACCTACTACCTGCGCACCCTAGCGGCCACCTCGGCCGAGAAGTCCACGGGCAAGGGCGGCGAGCTCAACGCCGTGCCGGCCCACGGGGGCCTGGGCGGCCAGGGCGCCTCGGGCGAGGGGGCGGGCGAGGGCTCGGCGGAAGCCGCCGGCAAGTTCTGCTCCATCGACAACCCGGAGTGCGAGGCCTGCCAGTAGCCCGACCCGGAAATCGGGGACGTTCCCCGATTTCCTGAAGTCCCCCCGAAAACCGGGGACGTTTCCCGATTTCGCCAGCGGCAGCGAAATCGGGGAACGTCCCCGGTTTTTTCCATCGGGGAGCGTCCCCGGCTTTCGGCCGGCAAGCCTCGAAATGACGGCGGCGGCGGGTGCTTTTCCCGCGATGGGCGCGGAGGGGCGCGTGGGAACCTGCCTTCCACGGCAGCCGTGGTCCGGCCATGTCGGCCGGACGGCTGTTCCGGGGAGGAGCAGGTCGTGTCCAGCAAAGCAGTGGTTTCCCGTGGCCCGGCGCCGAGGCGCGCCGCGACGGCCCTGGTGGCGATTTCCCTTTTCCTCCTCGCCCCGTTCGCGGGCGCGGACTTCGTGAACGGCGACTTCGAGACCGGCGCCTTCGGGGCGTCGTGGACCAAGACGGCGCTGCAGAACAACAAGATCCCGACGGTCTCCACGCACGCGATCAACCCGCTCTCCATCCGCGACCTGAACCTCGGCGCCTCGCCCGCGGACGCGACCCTGTACCCGGGCGTGGCCCCCTCGGACACCACGGACCTCTCCGTGATCGTGAGCGGCGCGACGGGCGGCGTGGAGGATCCCCTCATGGCCGGCTACGGCGCGGCCCTCCGCTACCCCTTCGGCGGCGGATACAGCGCCGTCGTGAACCTGGACCCCATCGGCCGGGCCGTTTCCCGCACCAGCGGCCAGCCCATCTCCGGGCAGACCTACACGTTCAAGGGCAAGCGTGGCTCCTCGATCCGCCAGCGCATGACGGTGACGGCCGCGGACGTCGACCCCGCCGACGGCAAGGTGCACGTGCGCTTCCTCTTCGCGCCGGTGCTGGACAACCCGGGCCTGCTCAAGCCGCTCACGGGCGCCGTCACGACCTCCAGCGGCTCGAAGAACGTCACCGGCGCCGGCACCCACTTCACCACCGAGGTGAACGTGGGCGACGACATCTTCTTCGGGACCAGCACCTCGAAATCGGTGGTGGCCACGATCGTCGACGACACGCACCTCACCACCTCGAGCAACGTCTCCAGCAACAACGCGGGCGTCACGGCCTTCGCCGGCCCCACGGGCGGGCACTTCGCGGAGGAGCAGCCCTTCTTCGCAGTCGAAGTCCGCAAGATCACTTCGCTTGCCGACGCGACGCCGATCCCCGTGGCGGGTGCGCCCGCGAGCTCGCCCGGCCAGCTCTTCTTCACCTTCAACTTCTCCAACCAGGCGGGCGTCTCCTGGGGCAACGTCACCAACACCTTCGACGGCAACCTCTACACGTACGCCAACTTCCAGTCGATCGACTTCTCGCCCGGCGCTTCCAAGCTCGCGGTGGGCGACACCGTCGAGCTCGAGATCGTGGCGGCCGGCTGCTCCAAGGGCGGCCACGAGGGCCACGTCTACGTCGACGGCGTGAGCTTCCACCCGCCGGCGAGCCTGTGGGTGAGCGCGGCCGGCCCGGCCAGCGTCTCCAGCGCGAGCGGCACGACGATCACCTACACGTACACCTACACGAACAACGGCGCCTCCGACGCCAACAACGTGGTGGTGGACGCCGCGATGCCGCAGGACAACACGCCCACGCCGCAGGACACGACCTACGTCTCCGTGAGCGGCGCGACCTGCACGCCCTCCGGCGGCGCGGCGGGGCTTCCTCCCACGCCGGGCGGCGCCATCTCCTGCGCGCAGGGCACCCTGACGCCCGGGCAGTCGGGCTCCTTCACCCTCACCATCGTCATCCCCGACAGCCCCACAGGCCCCATCAACAACGGCACCTACGCGATCTCCGGCACGGGCCTGCCGCCCATCTCGGGCCCGCTCGTGCAGACGGTGCTCCTCGCGCCGGCGCTGCTGAGCGACATGGCCGCCAGCGCCGCAGGGCTCTCCGGCACCGCGCCCCTCGGCGTGGCCTACTCGGGCAGCTTCGCGTGCACCAACACCGGCGCCTCCTCCGCGGATTTCGCCACCTGCGACGCGACGAGCCTGCCCACGGGCCTGGCCGTCACCGGCTGCACGGTGAGCCCGGCGAGCGCGGCCTGGACCGGCCCGGCTTCCGTGGCCTCGCCCGAAGCGGTGACCTGCAACGTCGCCGGAACGCCCTCGGCGGCCGGCACCTTCAACACGCGCGTGACCACCGGCGCCACCAACGACTCCGACGCCACCAACAACGAGGTGGTGAAGCCCATCGTCGTGACCGCGGCCGTCACCGTCACGCCGATCACCGACAGCGGCTCGACCACCACCGCGGGCGGCACCGCCATCGCCAACGTCGCGGCCAACGACACCATCAACGGCGCGCCCGCCGTTCTCGGCGGCGGCGGCAACGCCACCGTCGCGACCTCGGGTGCCTGGCCGGCGGGCCTCACGCTCGACACCGCCACCGGCGCCGTCCTCGTCGCGCCGGGCACGGCCGTGAACGTGTATTCCGTGGACTACCAGCTCTGCGACCTCTCCGGGCCGCCGGTGTGCGCCGTGGTCACGATCACCGTCACGGTTTCCGCACCGGCGACCACCGACATGGCCGCCTCCGCCGCGGGGCTGCCCGGCACGGCCACCACTGGCGTGGCGTACGCCGGCACCTTCTCCTGCGCCAACGTCGGCGCGGTGACCGCCACCGCCGCCA
>JAKOWJ010000193.1 GCA_029781595.1 Pseudomonadota bacterium
CGAAGACGCGCATCTGCGGAAGCGTGCCGTGTCTCAGGTAGCGGCGGATGTTGGTGTTCAGCACGGTCGGACTCCTTGCCAGTCGGCGCCGCGCCGCCTCGTGGGCGGCCCGGCCGGTGGGCAAAGGTCTTGCCTGCATGGCTTTCCTGCCGGCGCGACCGGGGCCCTCGGGCCCGTGTTGACGGCCGCGCCGCATTGGCCCGAGGGCCAACGTGGCTACTCCCCTTTGGCGCCCCGGCGAATGACGCCGGGACTCTCGGTACTGGTATAGCAGCCGCCCCTGTCACCTTCAAGGCGCCCGCCGGCCTCAGGCATTGCGGAACTTGATCCACGTCATCCGTTGTCCGATTTTTCCCGCCGGAAACGCAATGCCCGCGCTTGCATCGTTCAAGTTCCCCTCCCGCGACGGCCGGCCGATACTGGTCTCGAGCGCCGGCGGGGCGTCGGTCTCGCCGGCCACGGTGAGGAGAGCGCCATGCATGACCCGAATCCGCACGGCAAGCCGGTCGAGCAGCTGGCCAACGAGCTGGGCACCCACCTCGAGCAGGGCCTCGCGCCGCGGGAGGCCCAGGCGCGGCTGGCGGCGCACGGGGCCAACGAGCTCACGGAGCGCCCGCGCCCCGGGCTCCTCGCCCTCCTCGCGCAGCAGTTCAACAACTACCTCGTGCTCATCCTCGTCGCGGCCGCGCTCGTCTCGATGGCGCTGGGCGAGTGGGTGGACTCCATCGCCATCCTCGTCATCGTGGTGCTCAACGCCGCGGTGGGCGTCGTGCAGGAATCGCGCGCGGAAAAGGCCCTGGAGGCGCTGCGCCGGATGTCGGCGCCCAGCGCGCAGGTCGTGCGCGGCGGCGAGCAGGTCACGGTGCCGGGCCGCGAGCTCGTGCCGGGCGACATCGTGCGGCTGGAGGCGGGCAACTTCGTGCCGGCGGACGTGCGCCTGGTCGAGACGCACCGCCTGAAGGTCGAGGAAGCCTCGCTCACGGGCGAGTCGGTGCCGGTGGACAAGGATGCGGCGCTGCTGCTGGACGCCGACATCCCGCTGGGCGACCGGCGCAACACCGCCTTCATGGGCACGCTCGTCACCAACGGGCGCGCCACGGGGCTGGTCACCGCCACGGGCATGGCCACGCAGATCGGCCTCATCGCCGAGATGATCCAGTCCTTCGAGGCCGAGCAGACGCCGCTGCAGAGGAAGCTCGCGCAGCTGGGCAAGGTGCTGGGCACCGCGAGCCTCGCCATCTGCGCGGTCGTCTTCGTCTACGGGCTCTTCCGTGACGCGAACCTCGCCACCGCGCTGGACGGGAGCCTCGCGGGTTACCTGGAGGCGCAGCGCGCGGTCATCGTGAACCTCTTCATGACGGCGGTGAGCCTTGCCATCGCCGCGGTGCCCGAGGGGCTGCCGGCCATCGTCACCATCTGCCTCGCCCTGGGCATGCAGCGCATGATCCGCCACCACGCGCTCATCCGCCGGCTGCCGGCGGTGGAGACGCTGGGCTGCGCCACCGTAGTGTGCTCCGACAAGACGGGCACGCTCACCCAGAACGAGATGACCGTGGTGCGCGCCTGGGCGGGCGGGCGCAGCCTTCGCGTCACCGGCGAGGGCTACGCGCCGCAGGGTCGCTTCCTCGAGAACGACGAGCCGTTCGAGGCGGACGCCGACCCCGATGCCCGCGCGCTGCTGGTGGGCGCGGCCGCGTGCAACGACGCGAAGCTCGCCGCGCGCGACGACGACGGCGGCCGGGCCTGGCGCATTCTGGGCGATCCCACCGAGGGCGCGATGGTGGTCGCGGCCGCCAAGGGCGGCGTGCGCCAGGACGAGCTGGCGGCCACCCTGCCGCGCGAGCAGGAGCTGCCCTTCGACGCCGAGCGCAAGCGCATGACCACGCTGCACGCCAACCGCGGCGGCTGGCCGGTGGCGCACGGCGCGCAGCCCTTCGTGGCCATCACCAAGGGCGCGCCGGACCTGGTGCTCGGCCTGAGCACGCACGTGATGGAGGACGGGCGGGCGGTGCCGCTCACCGCCGCGCTTCGGCGCGCGATCCTCGACGCGAACCACGCGATGGCCGCCGACGCGCTTCGCGTGCTGGCCGTCGCCTTCCGCCCGCTGGAGGCGCTGCCCGGGGAGGCGACGCCGGAGGCGATCGAGCGCGACCTCGTCTTCGCGGGCCTGGTGGGCATGATCGACCCGCCGCGGCCCGAGGTCATCCCGGCCCTCGCCACCGCGCGCGCGGCCGGCCTTCGCACGGTGATGGTGACCGGCGACTACAAGGACACGGCCGAGGCGGTGGCGCGCCAGATCGGCCTTCGCACCGCGGGCGGCGTGGTGCTCACCGGCCCCGAGATCGAGGCCATGAGCGACGAGGACCTTGCCCGCGAGGCCGACCGGCTGGAGGTGTGCTGCCGCGTCTCGCCCCAGCACAAGACGCGCATCGTCTCCGCCCTCAGGGCGCGCGGCCACGTGGTGGCCATGACGGGCGACGGCGTGAACGACGCGCCGGCACTCAAGCGCGCCGACATCGGCGTGGCCATGGGCGTCACGGGCACGGACGTGGCGCGGCAGACGGCCGACATGGTGCTCACCGACGACAACTTCGCGAGCATCGTGGCCGCCATCGAGCAGGGCCGGATCATCTACGCGAACATCCGCAAGTTCGTCTACTTCCTGCTCGCCTGCAACGTGGGCGAGATCCTCATCGTCTTCGGGGCGATGCTGGTCGGCCTGCCCATCCCCCTCAGGCCGGTGCAGCTGCTCTGGCTCAACCTCGTGAGCGACGGCGCCCCCGCGCTCGCCCTGGGCCTGGAGAAGGGCGACCCGGACGTGATGCGCCACCCGCCGCGCTCGCCGCGCGAGCCCGTCGTCAACCGCGACATGGCCCTGGGCATCGCGGTGGTGGGGCTGGTGGACGCGGTCGCGATCCTCGCCGTGTTCCACCTCGCGCTGCTGCGCCACCCCGGAAGCCTGGAGGCCGCGCAGACGATCGCCTTCGTGACGCTCTCCACCTCCGAGCTGCTGCGCGCCTTCGCCGCCCGTTCCGAGACCCACGGCGCGTTCTCGATCGGCCTCTTCTCCAATCGCTGGATGGTGTGGGCGGTGGCGGCCTCCTTCCTCCTGGTGCTCGCCGCCGTGTACCTGCCCTTCCTGCGGCCCTTCTTCGACGCCGTGCCGCCGGGCGCCGACGACTGGCTGCTCATGCTGCCGTTCCTCTTCGCCTCGCCGGTGGCGATGGAGATCCTGAAGCTTTACTTCCGCGCCCGCCAGGCCTCGCGAGAGGCGGCGGCGCGCGCGCCGGACGCGCCGCGGGGCGACGCGCCCGGGGCGCCGGACGACACCCCGCACCCCGATGGAGGCAAGACCATGCTCAAGGTCCTCGTGCCGGTCGACGGGTCCCGCAACGACGAGTTCGCCGCGCGGCGGGTGGCCCGCCTCTTCCTCGAAGACTCGGCGATGGAGGTTCACCTGCTGAACGTCCAGGCGCCCTTCTCCCGCGATGTCGCGCACTTCGTGAGCCGGCGCGTGCGCGGGGAGTACCACCACGAGCGCTCCGCGGCCGCGCTGCTGGCCGCGCGCAGCATCCTCGAGGCGCACGGCATCCCCTACGCCGTCCACGAGGCGGTGGGCGAGCGCGCGCAGGCCATCGCCGACGCCGCCCGCCGGCTGCGCTGCGGCCGCATCGTGATGGCCACCGCGCGCAAGAACTCGCTCACGCGCCTGGTGGAAGGCTCGGTGGTGAACCGCGTGCTGCAGCTCGCGACGGTGCCCGTGGAGGTGGTCGCGGGTGAGGCCGTCTCGCCGCTGGAGCGCTGGGGCATCCCGGCCGCGCTCGCCGCCCTGGCCGCCCTCGTGCTGGCGATGGACGACTGAGGGCGCGGCACGCCCCGCGGGCGCCGGCGGCGGCGCCCGCCTTGGGCGATAATGGCGGCCCCTTCCCCGAAGGCTCCCGCCCCCGGGAGCGACCGCGATGTTCCGCCAGAAATACCTCGATTACGCCGAGCTCACCGCGCAGGTCCAGGCGTGGGCGAAGCAGCACCCCGACCTCGTGCGCCTGTCCACCCTGGGCCGCACGCCCGAGGACCGCGAGATCCCGCTCCTCACCATCGGCCGCCACCCGGACCGGCACCACCCGGCCGTGTGGATCGACGGCAACATGCACGCCTCCGAGCTGTGCGGCTCCAGCGTCGCGCTCGCCATCGCCGAGGACATCCTCGCGATCCACGGCGGCAAGGACGAGGCGGGCGGCAAGCCGCTTCCCGCGCACATGGCCGAGGCCATCCGCGAGACGATCTTCTACGTGGTGCCGCGCATCTCGCCCGACGGCGCCGAGGCGGTGCTCAAGACCGGGCGCTACGTGCGCTCCAGCCCCGTGAACGACCGCGTCAACAAGGGCCACTCGTACTGGGAGGCCGAGGACATCGACGGCGACGGCGAGGCCACCTACATGCGCCTGCCCTCGCCGGACGGCGAGCTGGTGGAGCTGCGCGGCGAGGACGGCAAGCCCCTGGACCCGCCGGTCATGGTGCCGCGCGGGCCCGAGGACGAGGGCCCGTACTTCAAGCTCTACCCCGAGGGGCAGATCGTCAACTTCGACGGCCGGCGCATCCCCGACCCGTACTTCCTCTCCGACAACCTCTACGACTTCAACCGCAACTTCCCCTACCAGTGGGCCGCGGAGCCCAAGCAGGAGGGCGCGGGCCACTACCCGGGCAGCGCGCCGGAGACGCGCGCGGTGATGGAGTTCGCCGCGCGCCACCCGAACATCTTCGCCTGGCTCAACCTGCACACCTTCGGCGGCGTGCTGATCCGCCCGCTGGGAGATGCGCCGGACCACAAGATGGACCAGATGGACCTCGCGCTCTTCCGCCAGGTCGAGGCGTGGATGACCGAGCACACGGGCTACGCCACGGTGAGCGGCTACCACGAGTTCCTCTACGAGCCCGAGAAGCCGCTCTACGGCGACATCACCGAGTACGCCTACCACCAGCGCGGCGCCATCGCCTACGTGGTGGAGCTCTGGGACCTCTTCGCGCAGCTGGGCATCGCGCGCATGAAGCCCTTCGTGGACCACTACACGCGCCTGGAGCGCAAGGACTACCTGGCCCTGGCGAAGTTCGACCGCGAGAAGAACGGCGGGCGCATCTTCAAGCGCTGGCGCAAGGCCGTGCACCCGCAGCTGGGCGAGGTGGAGGTGGGCGGCTTCGACGGCCGCGTGGGCATCTCCAACCCCCCGTACGAGCAGCTCGCGCAGACCTGCGCGTCGCAGTCGGCGGCGTTCCTGCGCGTGGCCTCGCTCGGCCCCCGCGTCTCGCTCGAGGTGGTGAAGGTGGAGGGCGCCGGCCCCGGCCACACGCGCGTGGAGCTGCGCGTGGCCAACCGCGGCTACCTGGGCACCTACGGCCCGTGGTCGGCGAGGAAGCTCCCGCACGTGGAGCCCCTTCGCATCACCACCGAGGGCTCCACGGTGAAGCTGGTGGCGCCCGCCGAGGCGATCGTCGAGATCGGCCACCTGGACGGCTGGGGCAGCGGCCTGTACGCGGGCACCAACATCTTCTTCCCGTGGACGCGCGGCAACGTGAACGAGCGCTTCGTCACGCTCGTCACCGAGGGCCGCGGCCGGCTCGTCGTGAAGGCCGGCAGCTGCCGCGTGGGCTGGCACGTGGCCGAGATCGACGTGGGCTGAGCGCGGGAGATGCCGCGCTTTCCCCGCAAGCGGGTCCTGGTCACCGGCGGCGCCGGGTTCCTCGGCTCGCACCTGTGCGAGCGCCTGGTGGCCGACGGCCACGAGGTGATCTGCGTCGACAACTTCTACACCGGCACGCGCGAGAACACCCTGGCGCTGCACGGCCACCCGCGCTTCGAGGTGATCCGCCACGACATCACCTTCCCGCTCTACGTGGAGGTGGACGAGATCTACAACCTCGCCTGCCCGGCCTCGCCCGTGCACTACCAGTTCGACCCGGTGCAGACCACCAAGACCAGCGTGCACGGCGCCATCAACATGCTGGGCCTGGCCAAGCGCGTGAAGGCGAGGATCCTGCAGGCCTCCACGAGCGAGGTGTACGGCGACCCGGCGGTGCACCCGCAGCGCGAGGACTACTGGGGCAACGTGAACCCCATCGGGCCGCGCTCGTGCTACGACGAGGGCAAGCGCTGCGCCGAGACGCTCTTCTTCGACTACTGGCGCCAGCACCGCCTGCGCATCAAGGTGGCGCGCATCTTCAACACGTACGGCCCGCGCATGCACCCCGACGACGGGCGGGTGGTCTCCAACTTCATCGTGCAGGCGCTCAGGGGCGAGCCCATCACGCTCTTCGGCGACGGCAGCCAGACGCGCTCGTTCTGCTTCGTCTCCGACCTCGTGGACGGCCTCGTGCGCCTCATGGACACGGGCGACGAGGTGACGGGCCCGGTGAACCTGGGCAACCCCGCCGAGGTCACGATCCGGGGCCTCGCGGAGCGCGTCATCGCCCTCACGGGCTCGGCCTCGCGCATCGAGACGCGGCCGCTGCCCGCCGACGACCCGCACCGGCGCCAGCCGGACATCGCCGCGGCGAAGGCCGCGCTGGGGTGGGCGCCGGCGGTCGGGCTGGACGAGGGCCTCGCGCAGACCATCGCCTACTTCGACCGCCTGCTGGGCACCGGGAGCGTTCGCACCTAGCCCGCCCGCGCCCGCCGCGCAGGGCGGGCCGTTGACGCGCGTCAAAGGGCGCCGCGCGTGCCGAAATAGGATGGGGAAACTACCGGTCGCCCGTGCGCCGCGTCCCGTGGTGCCGCCGGGTGGCCCCGAGGAGGCTGCGATGACAACCCCTCGTTACCGGCGCGACGGTCCCCCCGTCCCTCCCCCGTATTCCCGCCGCGATTTCCTCGTCGACTCCGGCGCCGCCGGCGCCGCGATCGTCGTGCCGGCATTCGTCCCGGTCGGCCACGCCGAGGCCGCGCGCCTCGAGCCGGGCGAATCGCGCATGCTGCCGGCGCCCGAGCGCGAAGGCGGGCTGCCGCTCATGCAGGCGCTCGCGGCCCGGCGCTCCACGCGCGAGTTCTCGGACCGGCCGCTGCCCGAGCAGGTGCTCTCGAACCTGCTCTGGGCCGCCTACGGCGTGAACCGGCCCTCGGGCGACCGCACCGCCCCCTGCTGGCGCCACGTGATGGCGATCGACGTGTACGCGGCGATGGCCGACGGCCTCTGGCTCTACGACGCCAAGCGCCACGCGCTGGTCGCGCACCCCGCGGGCGACATCCGCGCGCTCACCGGCCAGCAGGCCTTCGCCGGGCACGCGCCGCTCGACCTCGTGTACGTGGCCAACGGCGAGCGCATGAGCGAGCTCACGCCGGAGAACCGCCGGCTCATCTGCTCCGTGGACAGCGCCTTCCTCGGCCAGAACGTGTACCTCTACTGCGCCTCGGCGGGCCTGGCGACGGTGTTCCGCGGCTCCATCGACTACCCGGCCCTCGCGCGCGCCATGCGCCTGGACCACGAGCAGTTCGTGACCTTCGCGCAGACGGTGGGCTACCCGGCCTGAGGGCCGCGCCGGCGCCGCGCTCCCGCCGGGAGCGAAGCTGCTAGGCTGCGCGCATGCAGCCGCGCCCCGACTCGTCCTACGCCGCCTTCCGGCTCGTCGTCGCCCTGGCGATCATGACGATCGGGGCGAGCGCGATGTACGTGGTGCCGGTGGTGCTGCCGGCGGTGCAGGCGGAGTTCGGCATCGCGCGGGCGGACGCCTCGCTGCCGTACTCGCTGCTGATGGTCGGCATGGGCCTGGGCGGCGTGCTCATGGGCCGGCTCGCGGACCGCTTCGGCGTGCGCGTGCCCCTGGTGGTCGGGTCGGCGTGCCTTGCGCTGGGCTACGCCGCCGCGGCGTTCTCGCGCGACGTGCTCGCCTTCAACCTGGCGCACGGGCTCCTGCTCGGGTTCCTGGGGGTGTCGGCCACCTTCTCCCCGCTGCTCGCGGACACCTCGCTCTGGTGGGAGCGGCGGCGCGGCATCGCCGTGGCGGTCTGCGCGAGCGGCAACTACCTCGGCGGCGCCATCTGGCCCCCCGTGCTGCAGCACCTGGTGGAGACCGCCGGGTGGCGGCAGGCCTACCTCGCCATGGCGCTTGCCTGCGGCGTGGGCATGACGGCCCTCTCGCTGCTCATGGGCCGGCGCCCGCCGGAGGCCGCGGGCCCGGTGCGCGCGGGCCACGCCGCGGGGCCGCACGACGCGCCGTTCGGGATGTCGCCGACGGCCGCCACGGGGCTGCTCATGGTGGCGGGCACCGCCTGCTGCGTGGCCATGGCGATGCCGCAGGTGCACATCGTCGCGTATTGCTCGGACCTGGGCTTCGGGCCGGCGCGCGGCGCCGAGATGCTCTCGCTCATGCTGGGCGCGGGCATCGCGAGCCGGCTGTTCTCGGGGTGGATCTGCGACCACGTGGGCGGGGTGCGAACGCTCCTGCTGGGCTCGTTCCTGCAGATGGTGGCGCTGGCGATGTTCCTGCCGGTGGACGGACTGGTGCCGCTCTACGTGATCTCGGCGCTCTTCGGCCTCTTCCAGGGCGGCATCGTGCCCTCCTACGCCATCATCGTCCGCGAGCACTTCCCGGCGCGCGAGGCCGGCGCGCGCACCGGCGCCATCATCATGTGCACTCTCGTGGGCATGGCGCTCGGGGGCTGGATGTCGGGCAAGGTCTTCGACCTCACGGGCAGCTACCGCGCGGCCTTCGTGAACGGCATCGCCTGGACCCTGCTCAACCTCGCCATCGCCTTCAGCCTGTGGCGCCGGTCCGGCCCTTCGCCACCCCGCCTCGCGGTGGCCTGACACGGGGGGCGCTTCCGCCGGAGATGAGACAATCGGCCGGGGCGCGAGCCCCGTGCGCACAGCGGGAGAAATGGATGAAAGCAGGCAACGGCCCCGGCCCCCTCGCCGGCCTCAAGGTCCTCGAGATGGGCACCCTCATCGCGGGCCCCTACTGCGCGCGGCTCCTCGCGGAGTTCGGCGCGGAGGTGATCAAGATCGAGACGCCCGGCGAGGGCGACCCGCTGCGCAAGTGGCGCGTGATGCACGAGGGCACCTCGCTCTGGTGGTACGCGCAGGCGCGCAACAAGAAGTCCGTCGTCCTCAACCTCAAGGCCGAGGAGGGCCGGGCCATCGCCCGCGAGCTCGCCTCGAAGGCCGACATCCTCGTGGAGAACTTCCGCCCGGGCATGCTCGAGAAGTGGGGCCTGGGGTACGAGACGCTCTCGCAGGCCAACCCGGGCCTGGTGATGGTGCGCCTGTCGGGCTTCGGCCAGACCGGCCCGCAGCGCGACCAGCCCGGGTTCGGCGCCATCGGCGAGTCCATGGGCGGCATGCGCTACATCACGGGCTACCCCGACCGCGCGCCCGTGCGCGTGGGCATCTCCATCGGCGACTCGCTCGCCGCGATGTTCGGCGTGATCGGCGCGCT
>JAKOWJ010000195.1 GCA_029781595.1 Pseudomonadota bacterium
CGCGTCCTGGTCGCCGATGGCCAGCGCCACGAGCACGCCCGAGTAGGGCTTGCCGCGCAACCCCTCCTGCAGCCTCTCGCGGATGGCCCCGCGCAGCCGGTGCACGCTCCAGGGCCAGCCGGCCTCGTGCGCGGCGAGACGCAGCGGGGCGGGCCGGTCGCGCAGGTAGCCGGTGGCGCGGATGTCCCGCGCCAGGGCCCAGCGCTCGAAGTCGAATCCGTGCGGGTTGCGCAGCCCCCGCGGACGCTTCAGGCGCACCGCCACGCGCCAGCGCTCCCCCGCCCGCACGCGCAGCGCCTCGCCCTGCGGCGGGCCGTACGCGGCGAGCGACAACCGGCGCGGGACCTGCGCGCCCTGCGTCACCACGCGACCCACCTCGAACGCGAATCGCGTGCCGCGCCCGTCCTCCCGCGGCAGCCCGGCGACGACGCCTTCGACGACGATGTCGCGCCCCTCCCACGCGGCCGGCAGCCCGTCCGCGAGGCGGACCTCCGCCCGCCACGCGGCCAGGCCGACCCCGGCGAGGAAACCCGCCGCCACGAGCAGCGTCGCGCGGGCCGCACCGCGCGGGCACAGCCCTGCGGCGAGCGCCGCCGCGAGGGCGAGACCGGCGAGGCGGGCATCCGGCAACCCGGCCGCCTGCTGCAGCGCGGCCGTGCCGGCGAGGAAGGCGGCGGCGAAGAGTCGCAAGGCGGGGACGGGTGACCGGGCGGCGCGGGCCGCTACGCTAGAATCCGTGAACGCGCCACCCCGCCGGCGCGCCGACATGATCCGACGCAAGCTCAGGGCGACGCTCCCTTCCCCCGACAGCATCCGGGGCCACCGCTGGCTGCAGTGGTGCGCGCCCGTCCTGTCGCACCCGCGCCTGTGGCACCTGCACCGCCGGGCCGTGGCGCTGGGCGTGGCCATCGGCCTGGTGACCGGCCTCGTGCCGGGCCCGGTGCAGATGCTGCTCGCCGCGCTCGTGGCGATCCCGCTGCGCGCCAACATCCCCGCAGCCGTCTTCACCACGCTCTACACCAACCCGCTCACCTTCGTGCCGCTCTACCTCCTCGCCTACCAGATCGGCCGCCTGGTGACGGGCGAGGCGGCGCCGCCCGTCCTGCCGCCCGAGGCGGCGTTCAGCTGGGAGAGCCTGCGCCAGGCGCTGCCGGACTTCTTCGCGTGGATCGGGTCGATGGGCGGCACGCTGCTCGTCGGCCTCGCCGTGCAGTGCACGGTCTTTGCCGTCGCCGGCTACACGCTCACCATGGTGACCTGGCGGCTGGCCGTCACCCACGCCTGGCGCACGCGCCACGCCCGCCGCGCGAGGGCCGCGGGATGAAGCCGCGCTACTGGGAGGAGGCCAAGCGCCACCTCGGCCGCCGCGACCGCGTGCTGCGGGGCATCATCCGCGCCCACCCCGACGCGAACCTGCGCACGCGCGGCGACGCCTTCCAGACGCTGGCACGCTCCATCGTCGGCCAGCAGATCTCCGTGAAGGCGGCACAGGCCGTGTGGGACCGGTTCGCGGCCGTGGCCGGGCGCGTGGAGCCGGCCGCCGTCGTCGCGCTGGCCGACGAGGCGCTGCGTGCCGCGGGGCTGTCGCGCATGAAGGTGGCCTACCTCAAGGACCTCGCGGGCCGCTTCCACGACGGGAGCCTCGAGCCGCGCCGCTGGTCGCGCATGGACGACGAGGCAGTCGTCGCCGACCTGGTGCGCGTGAAGGGCCTGGGCCGCTGGACCGTGGAGATGTTCCTCATCTTCCACCTGATGCGCCCGGACGTGCTCCCCGTGGGCGACCTCGGCCTGCAACGCGCGATGGAACGCCTCTACAACGACGGCGACCCGCTCACGCGCGAGGACATGCGGGAGATCGCGGAGCCGTGGCGGCCGTGGAGCTCGGTGGCGACCTGGTACCTCTGGCGCTCGCTCGACCCGGTGCCGGTGGAGTACTAGGGCGGCCCGCCGCCTAGCGCTGCTGCAGGCGCTTGCGCCGCTCCTCGAGCGCCTCGCGGTACTCGCGCTCGCGGGCCTCGCGCAGCGCCCGCTCGTGGCGCTCGGCGCGCGCGCGCGCCTCCTCCTGCTCGAGGTTGCGCAGGTAGGCCTTCTGGCGGTCCACCTCGGCCTGCGCGGCGCGGCGCTGCGCCTCCTCCTCGCGCCGCGCCCGGTCCTCGGCCGCGCGCTTCTCGTAGTCGGCGCGGCGGGCGGCGTTCGCGGCGGCCGCCTCCTGGCTGCGCGCGCTGTATTCCTGGTTGCGCTGGTAGCGGTCGTAGGCGTTGCGCTCGGCCTGCAGGCGCCGCTCCTCGGCGCGCGCGCGGCGCGTGGCTTCCAGCTCCTCGCGGCGCTCGGCGCTCGCCGCCGCGCGCTCGGCGCGCTCGGCCTGGCGCTGCGCCTCGGCGGCCTGCTCCGCGGCCACGCGCTCGGCCTCCAGGCGCCTCGCCTCCCCCTCCTGCGCGTGGTTGCGCCACGCGGCGAATCCGCCGCCGGCAAGGGCGAGCGCCACCACGGCCGCGGCCGGCGCGAGCCAGGCCGGCCGCCCGGGCGCCGCCGCCTCGCCCGCCTTCTCCCAGGCGGCGAGCTTCTCGTCGTAGGCCACGCGCTTGGCGTCCAGCGAGAGCGTGACGAAGGCTTCCTTGAGAAGCCGGGCCTCGGCCTGCTTCTCCGCGGCCGGGGCCGCGTAGCCGGGGTCGTCCAGCGCCTTCGTCTTGGCCTCGAAGGCGAGCTTCACCAGCCGCGCGGAAGCGCCGCGGGCGACGCCGAGGACCTGGTAGTAGTCGTGCATGGGCGGGAAACCGGGGAACCGTCCCGATTGTAGCGCCGGCGCTCAGTCGGGGAGGAGCCGCCCGTCGGCCAGGCGCAGCCGCCGGCCCATGCGCGCGGCGAGCGCCGGGTCGTGCGTGACCATCACGAAGGCCGTGCCGCGGCTCGCGTTGAGCGAGACGATGAGGTCGAAGACCTGGCCGGCCGTCTCGCGGTCGAGGTTGCCCGTGGGCTCGTCGGCCAGCACGCAGGCCGGGCCGGTCACCAGGGCCCTCGCCACGGCGACGCGCTGGCGCTCCCCGCCCGAGAGCTCGCCGGGGCGGTGGCCGAGACGGTGGCCGAGCCCCACCTCCTCCAGCACCGCGCGCGCCCGGGCCGCCGCCGGCCCCGGCGGCTCGCGGCGGATCGCGAGCGGCATGGCCACGTTCTCGAGCGCGGTGAACTCCGGCAGCAGGTGGTGGAACTGGTAGACGAATCCCAGCGCGCGGTTGCGCAGCTCGCCCTGCCGGCGCGCGTCCAGCGCGGCGAGGTCCTCTCCCGCGAGCCGCACGCTGCCGGCCGAGGGCCGGTCCAGGCCGCCCAGCAGGTGCAGGAGCGTGCTCTTGCCGGAGCCGGAGGCGCCGACGATGGCCACCGATTCGCCGGCGCCGATGGCGAGGTCCACGCCGCGCAGCACCGGCACGGCCACGTCGCCGAGGCCGAAGGTCTTGGCGAGCCCCGTGCAGGCGAGGACGGCCTCACTCATAGCGCAGCGCCTCGGCCGGGTTCACGCGCGCGGCGCGCCAGCTGGGGTAGAGCGTGGCGAGGAAGGACAGGACCAGCGCCACCGCCGACACCGACCACACGTCCCGCCACTCGAGCTGCGAGGGCAGCTCGCTGATGTAGTACACCTCGCGCGAGAGGATCTGGAAGTGGAAGGTGCGCTCGATGGCGGGCACCACCACGTCGATGTTGAGCGAGAGCGCCACGCCCAGCACCACCCCCAGCAGCGTGCCGACCACGCCGATGAGGGTGCCCTGCACCATGAAGATGCGCATCACCGATCCCGGCGAGGCCCCCAGCGTGCGCAGGATGGCGATGTCGGGCTGCTTGTCGGTCACCACCATCACCAGCGTGGAGACGAGGTTGAAGGCCGCCACCGCGATGATGAGCGCGAGGATGATGAACATCATCCGCTTCTCGATCTGGATGGCGCGGAAGTAGTTGGCGTTCTGCTGCGTCCAGTCCGTGACGTAGGCCTGGGCCCGGATGGTGCGCGCCAGCTCGCGTGCCACGCGCGGGGCCTCGAAGAGATCCGCGAGCTTCAGGCGCACGCCGCTCGCCGCGTCGCCCAGGCGGTAGAGCGCCTGCGCGTCCTCCATGCGCACCAGCGCGAGGCCCGAGTCGTACTCGTAGTGGCCCACGTTGAAGACGCCCGCCACGCGGAACTGCTTCAGGCGCGGCACCAGGCCGGCGGGCGTCACCTGCCCCTGCGGCGCGATGAGCGTGACGCGGTCGCCCACCTGCACGCGCAGGGCCCGCGCGAGGTCCGACCCCAGCACGATGCCGAAGCCGCCGGGCTGCAGGTCCTCGAGGCGGCCCGCGCGCATGTGCCGGCCGATGTCCGCGACCTGGTCCTCCAGCTCGGGCACCACGCCGCGCACGAACGCGCCGCGGACCTGCGCGCCCGACGAGAGCAGCCCCTGCGCCGCCACGAACGGCGCGGCGGCCACGACGGCCGGGTTGCCTTTCGCCTGCGCCGCCACGGCGCGCCAGTCGGCGAGCGCGCCGTCCAGCCCGAGGATCTGCACGTGCGAGGCCACGCCGAGGATGCGGCTGCGCACCTCGCGCTCGAAGCCGTTCATCACCGACATCACCGTCACCAGCGCGGCGATGCCCAGGGCGATGCCCAGCATCGAGACGAGCGAGATGAAGGAGATGAAGTGGTTGCGGCGCTTGGCGCGCGTGTAGCGAAGGCCGACGAAGAGCTCGAAGGGCTGCAAGAAGGCGACCGGGAAGGGTGGGCGGGGCCGAACGGATTTATTATCGCCTGCCGCGGGGATTATTTCTCGCCCGTGCCCGCCATGCCGCTCACGCTCGTCGTTCCCGACCTCCTGCCCCACGCCGCCTCGCGCGGCCTGCGCCTGCCCGCCCTGGAGGGCTGGCTCGCGCGCGCCGACCGGGCGCGCGAGCCCGGTCCCGGCCCGGCCTGGCTCCTGCGCCAGTGGGGCCTCGCGCCGGACGCGCCCGTGGCCGCGCTCACGCTCGCGGCCGACGGCGGCCCGCGGGAGGGCGAGTGGCTGCGGGCCGACCCCGTGCACCAGCGCGTCGAGGGGCACGGGCTCGTGGTGCACGACGCGAGCGCCCTGGAGCTCGCGCCCGGGGAGATCCGGGCGGCGCTCGCCGCGCTGAACGACTTCTTCGCCCAGGACGGCCTCGCATTCGTCGCGCCGGGGGCCGGGCGCTGGTACGTGCGGGTGCCGCCCGGCGAGATGCCGCGCACGGTGCCGCTGGAGGAGGTCGTGGGCCGCAACCCCTTCGGGCGGCTGCCGGAGGGCGGCACGCGCCTTCGCTGGCCCGCGCTCTTCAGCGAGGCGCAGATGCTCCTCGCGGCCCTGCCCTTCAACGCGGAGCGCGAGGCCGCCGGCCGCCCGGCCCTCAACGCCCTCTGGTTCTGGGGCGGGGGCTCGTATCCCGCGGGCCTGCCGCGCGCCTTCGACTGCGTGGCCGCCGACGAGGCGCTCGCGCGCAGCCTCGCCCTCGCGAGCGGCTGCGCGGTCCAGGCGATGCCCGGCGCGCCGGACCGCCTCCCGCTCGGCCCGGCCGCCTCCTGCCTCGTGGTGCTGGACACGCTGCAGGCGCCCGCGCGGCGCGGCGACGCGCCGGCGTGGGAGGCCGCGGCGGGCGCGCTCGAGGCGCAGTGGTTCTCGCGCCTGGGCGAGATCCTGCGCCTGTGCGGCCGGGTCCGCCTCGTGCTGCCGTCGGAGGACGACACCGCCGTCTTCGAGCTGCGGCGGCGCACGGGACTTCGCTTCTGGCGGCGGGCCGCGCCGCTCGCGAGCCATGCCTGAGATCGTCGACCGGCCC
>JAKOWJ010000215.1 GCA_029781595.1 Pseudomonadota bacterium
ATCTGGCAGGACGAGCTGCACGCGGTGCTGCCGGCCTCGCACCGCCTGGCACGCGCGAAGGGCGGCATCCGCATGGCGGACCTCGCCGACGAGCCCTTCATCCTCTTCCCGCGCGGCATCGGCTGCGGGCTCTTCGACCACGTGATGACGCTCGCGAGCCAGGCGGGCTTCGCCCCGCGCGTGGTGCAGGAGGCGCGCGAGGGCACCACCATCATGGCGCTGGTGGCCGCGGGCACGGGCATCTCCATCCTGCCGGACACGTACCAGAAGGCGAGCATCCCGGGCGTGGCGCACCTGCGCATCCGCTCGGCCCCGACGCGCAGCCGGCTGCTGCTCGCCTGGCGGGCGGCGGAGCGCGCGCCGCTGCTGGAGCGGTTCGTGAAGATGGCCGAGGCGTGGCCCGCCTTCGGCGGCCGCCGGCGCAGCCCGCGCAAGGAATGAAGCTCGCGCTGGCGCAGGCGGCGCTGGGACCGCTGCTCCTCGCGCAGGGCCGGCGCGTGCGGCGCACCACGCCCGTGCTGCCGGAGCCGCCGGGCGCGCGCGAGGGCGAGGCGGGCGAAGGGCCGTTGCTGCGCGTGCTGGTGACGGGCGACTCCGCGGGAGCCGGCGTGGGCGCGGCCTCGCAGGAGGAGGCGCTGGCGGGCCGTCTCGTGGCGCAGCTCGCGCCGCGCTTTCGCGTGCGCTGGCGCGTGGTGGCGAAGACGGGGGCGACCACCGCCTCGACGATCCGGCACCTGTCGCGCCTGGAAGCCTTTGCGGTGGACGTGGCGGTGACCTCGCTCGGCGTCAACGACGTGACCGGCGCCGTGGGCCCGGCGAAGTTCGTGGCGCGGCAGGCCGTGCTGCACGCGCTGCTGCGCGAGCGCTTCGGCGCGCGGCAGGTCGTCGTCTCGGGCCTGCCGCCGGTGCACGCGTTCCCGGCGCTGCCGCAGCCGCTGCGCTGGTACCTCGGGGCCCGCGCCCGCGAGCTGGATGCGGCGCTGGCGGCTTCGTTGCCCGACGGACAGGGCGCGGAGTTCCTGCCCTTCGACGGAAGCCTGGACCGCGCCTCGATGGCGAGCGACGGCTTCCACCCCGGGCCCGCCGTCTACGCGGCGTGGGGCGCGGCCGCGGCGGCGCGCATTTCGCGAAAGTTCGGCCCCGGCGATAATGACGGCGCAGCCGCGACCGCCCAGGAGCCGAAATGATCCGCGTCACCTCCCTCTACCCGAACACCCCCGGCAGCCGCTTCGACCTCGACTACTACCTGAAGGAGCACATCCCGATGGTGCTCGAGCGGCTGGGCGGCGCGTGCAAGGGCGTGACGGTGGACGAGGGCGTCGCGGGCCTCTCGCCTCCGGGGCACGCGCCCTACCGCGTGGTGGTGCACTTCCTCTTCGACTCCGCGGAGGACTTCCTGGCCGCCTTCAACCCGCAGGCGGAGGCGATCGGCGAGGACGTGGAGAACTACACCGACATCAAGCCGGTGATCCAAGTGAGCAAGATCCGCAGCTAGGAGTCTTTCCCTCCCCGTGTGCCGGCGGTGCGGCCGATGAGGCTTGCCGCATGCATATGATGTATATATGCTTGACGGGTGCCGCTCAGTCACGATCCCGCCAAGGCTGCCGCGAACATCAGGAAGCACGGTGTCTCGTTCGCGGACGCCGAAGGCGTGCTCCACGACCCGATGGCGCTGACCGTCGAGGACATCGACGCGATCGGCGAGCGGCGCTACGTGACGATCGGCCTCGGCAGTGCCGGCGAGATCCTGGTCGTCGTCCACACGGAACGCGGCGGCGAACACCGCCTGATCTCCGCACGGCGCGCCACGCGGAAGGAACGAAGGACCTATGAGGCCTGAATACGATTTCTCCAAGGGCAAGCGCGGCGCCGTCATTCCGCAGAAGGGAAAGACGCGAATCTCGATCTTCATCGACAACGCGGTGCTGGCCGAATTCCGCGCCCGCGCGGAGAAGGCGGGCACGGGATACCAGACGATGATGAACGAGGCCTTGCGGGCGTACCTCTCGCAGGCCGGCCAGCCTGTCACGGAGCAGGTGCTGAGAAGCGTGCTGCGGCAGGTGCTCCCGGAATACGTGCGGGAAGTGGAGGCGGTCCAGGACGGACCGGCCCCGCCCGCGGGAAAGCGGGTCGGGCGGCGGCGTTCCGAGTAGGCCAGGCGGGCGCACGCCCGCGGTTTGCACTGCAGCGCCTAGCGGTCCAGGGGGCTCACCACCCCGCGCCCGCCACGGTTGAGGACGTGCGTGTAGATCATGGTGGTGCTCACGTCCTTGTGGCCCAGCAGTTCCTGCACGGTGCGGATGTCGTAGCCCGCCTCCATGAGGTGCGTGGCGAAGGAGTGGCGGAAGGTGTGCGTGGAGACGGGCTTCACGATGCCGGCCGCGTGCACCGCCCGGCGGATGGCGCGCTGCAGCGTCTGCCCGAAGGCGTGGTGGCGGCGCCGGATGCCGGAGCGCGGATCCACCGAGAGGCGAGCCTGGGGAAAGACCCACTGCCACGCCCACTGGCACCCGGCCGACGGATACTTGCGCGAGAGGGCCCCCGGCAATTCCACGCCGGGCACGCCGGCCTGCCGGTCGCGCTCGTGCAGGGCGCGCACGCGCACCAGGTGCTCGCGAAGCGGCTCCACGAGGGCCGCGGGCAGCATCGTCACCCGATCCTTGCCGCCCTTGCCCTGGCGGATCACGATTTCGCGGCGCTCGAGTTCCACGTCCTTCACGCGCAGGGCCAGGCACTCCGCGAGCCGCATGCCCGTGCCGTAGAGCATCCGGGCCATCAGGGCGTGTGTGCCGGTCATCAGTTCCAGCACCCGGCGCGCCTCCGCCGCCGTGAGCACCGTGGGCAGCCGGCGCCGGAGCCTGGCGCGCGGGACGTTCTCCAGCCACGCGAGCTCGATGCCCAGCACCTGCTTGTAGAGGAAGAGGATGGCCGCGAGCGCCTGGTTCTGCGTGGCGGCGGCGACGCTGCCCTCGGTGGCCAGCGCGCCCAGGAAGGCGGTGATCTCGACCTCGCCCATTTCCCGCGGGTGGCGGTGGCGGTGGTAGCGGATGAAGCGGCGGGTCCACTGGACGTAGGCGCGCTCGGTGCGAAGGCTGTAGTGGAGGAGGCGGATCTTCTCGCGCAGGGCGTCGAGGAGGCGGGTGGGGGGAGGCGGATTTACCGTCATTGCCATACCGGAAAGGAGCAGACGATTCCTCAACGGCGTCAGGCACCTGACGTTGACGGCCTCTCCCCCCAAGCCCACAATTCCTGCATTACCGGACGTTAAAGCCGGCAACAACAGTCAACCCAATACTTAGTTAGAGGGCAGTCCATGAGCGAGCATCCATACGCACGCCGAGCTGTCCTCATGGCGCGCGGCTTGTTCATTGCAACGGGTGCACTTGCGCTCATTGTTGGAGCCGTGATCATCGCTAAGTCCGCCGACACCAGCATTGCGGGCATTGCCGTGGCATCGGTTGGTGGGCTAGTTGTCGCCTTCGGTGTCCTGGCGCCGTCTCGGACCTGTGGAAGCGTCGGCAACTACCTAATGAGTCTTACCGGTGTTTA
>JAKOWJ010000247.1 GCA_029781595.1 Pseudomonadota bacterium
CGCGCTGACGGCCTTGCGCGCGCCCGCCCTCGTCGCCCGCCTCGCCGCCGCCGCGCTCCTCGCAGCGGCGGCGGCGGGCGCGGCCGCGCCCACCGCGCCGCTCAAGGTGCTGCGCGTGCCCTTCGTGATCGCGGAGACCAACTTCGACCCCGCGTTCACGTCGGACCTGTACTCCAACACGGTCATCGACGAGATCTTCGAGCCGCCGCTCACCTACGACATGCTCGCGCGGCCCTACAAGCTCAAGCCGAACACCGCGGCGGCGATGCCGGAGGTGACCGAGGGCGGGCGCGTGTACACGATCCGCCTGCGCCCGGGCATCCACTTCGCCGACGACCCGGCCTTCGGCGGCCGGCCCCGGGAGCTGGTGGCGAAGGACTACGAGTTCGCGATCAAGCGCCTCATCGACCCGGCCGTGCGCTCGCCCAACGCCTGGCTGGTGGAGGGGCGCATCGAGGGCATCGACGCGGCCGCCGCCGCGGCCAAGCGGGCCGGGCGCCTGGACTACGACGCGCCCATCGCGGGCCTTTCCACGCCCGACCGCTACACGCTGGTCATCCGCCTGGCCAAGCCCGACTACAACTTCCTCTACATCCTCGCCATGGGCACGATGGGCGCCCAGGCCCGCGAGGTGGTGGAGCGCTACGGCAGCGACATCGGCGCGCACCCGGTGGGCACCGGCGCCTACCGGCTCGCCGAGTGGAAGCGCTCCTCGCGCATCGTGCTCGAGAAGAATCCGGGCTACCGCGAGACCTACTACGAGGCCGAGCCGGCGCCCGACGACGCCCTGGGCCAGCGCCTGTACGCCGAGATGAAGGGCAAGCGAATCCCGCAGATCGACCGCGTGGAGATCTCGGTGATCGAGGAGTCGCAGCCGCGCTGGCTCGCCTTCCTCAACGGCGAGCTGGACTGGGTGAACCTGCCCTACGAGTTCAAGAGCATGGCCCTGCCGGGCGACGAGGTGGCGCCCTGGCTCGCGAAGAAGGGCGTGCGCTACATGCCGGGCGTCGACATGGACGTGGCCTACATGTACTGGAACATGAAGGACCCGGTCTGGGGCGGCTACACCCCCGAGCGCGTGGCCCTGCGGCGCGCCATCGGGCTCGCCTACGACATCGACGCCGAGGTGAACCTGGTGCGCAACGGCGCGGCCATCGAGGCGCGCTCTATCCTGCCGCCGGGCGTGCTGGGCTACGACCCGGGCTTCTACCTCGGGCCCGCGTACGATCCGGCGCGCGCCAAGGCGCTGCTGGACATGTACGGCTACGTGGACCGCGACGGCGACGGCTGGCGCGACCAGCCCGACGGCCGGCCCCTGGTCTTCCAGTACGCCACGGGTCCCTCGCAGCTCGAGCGCCTGTTCACCGAGCTGTGGAGGAAGGACCTGGACGCCGTGGGCATCCGCATGGAGGTGCTGGTCGAGAAGTGGCCGGACCTGCGCAAGAAGAGCAAGCTCGGCAAGCTCATGGCCTGGAACCTCGCCTGGAGCTACGACTACCCGGACGGCGAGAACGCGCTGCAGCTGCTCTACGGCCCCAACTGCGGGTCCTCGAACGACGGCTGCTTCCAGCTGCCGGCCTACGACCGGCTGTACGAGCAGGCCGCGGCGCTGCCCCCCGGGCCCGAGCGCACGCGCATCTACGGCGACATGGTCAAGCTCGTGGCCGTCTACGCCCCGTGGAAGTTCTACGTGCACCGCAAGCGCTGGCAGATGGTCCAGCCCTGGGTGCTGGGCTGGCGCAAGCACGCCTTCCTGCACGACACCTACCGCTACGCCGACATCGACCTGGCGGTGCGCGCGCGTTACCTGAAGTGACCGCCCCGTCACCATGCCTTGCCGCGCGGCGGCCGGGCCGGCCGGGGCTGCTATGATCCGCCGATTTTTCGCTCGCCCGGGGACCCGTTGAAGCGCTTGCCGACCCTCCTTTGCTGCGCCCTCGTCGCCGCCGCCGGCTTCGCCCCCGGGCCCGTGGCCGCCCAGGCGCCGAAGAAGGTCGTGCGGATGGCCTTCCGCACCGCGGAGACCGGGTTCGACCCCCAGCGCATCTTCGACCGCTACTCGGTGGGCGTCTGCGAGAACCTCTTCGAGCCGCTGCTCACCTACGACTACCTCGCGCGCCCGGTGCGCCTGGTGCCCCTCGTGGTGGAGGCCATCCCGCCGGCCGAGGAGGGCGGCACGCGCTACACCTTCCGCATCAGGCCCGGCATCTACTTCGCCGACGACCCGGTGTTCCGCGGCAAGCGACGGGAACTGGTGGCCGCCGACGTGGCCTACGCCGTCAAGCGCTTCCGGGACCCGAAGTACGCCAGCCCCTACGAGTGGCTCTTCGAGAACAAGATCCTCGGGCTGGACGAGGTGGCGAAGGAGGCCAGGCGCACCGGCCGCTTCGACTACGACGCGAAGGTCGCGGGCCTGGAGGTGCGCGACCGCTACACCATCAGCTTCAAGCTCACCGAGCCGGACTTCAACTTCCTCTACATCCTCGCGATGCCCAACGTCGTGCCGGTGGCGCGCGAGGTGATCGAGGCCTACGGCGACGACACCATGGCGCACCCGGTGGGCACCGGCCCCTTCGTCCTGAAGGAGTGGGTGCGCCGGGCCAAGATCGTGCTGGAGAGGAACCCGCTGCACCGCGGCTACGAGCTCGACGCGCGCTGGGCGGACCCGGCGGACGAGTGGGACCGGCGCGCCGTCGACGCGCTCGCGGGCAAGCGCCTGCCCCTCGTCGACCGCGTGGAGATCTACCCCATCGAGGAGGAGCAGCCGCGCTTCCTCGCCTTCATCAACCACGAGCACGACCTCCTGGACGAGACGCCGGCCGAGTTCATCGACCAGGTGCTGCCCAACGGCCACCTCGCCCCCAACCTCGCCCGGCAGGGCGTGCACGTCTTCCGCGAGGAGCAGCCCGAGGTCACCTACGACGTCTTCAACATGGAGGACCCGCTGGTGGGGGGCTACTCGCCCGAGCGCGTGGCGCTGCGCCGGGCGATGGTCCTGGCCCACGACCGCGACCAGGAGATCGCCATCGTCCGCAAGGGGCAGGCCATCCCCGCCCAGAGCCCCGTGCCCCCGGGGGTGGTGGGCTACGACCCGTCGTTCCGGTCCACCCAGCAGGACCACGACCCGGCCCGGGCCAAGGCCCTGCTGGACATGTTCGGATACGTGGACCGCGACGGCGACGGCTGGCGCGACCGCCCCGACGGCCGGCCGCTCACGGTCGTCTACAAGTACAATGCCGGCAGCCAGTCGAACCGCCAGCTCGCGGAGCTGTGGGCGAAGTCCATGGCCGCGGTCGGCATCCGGCTGGAGGCGGAGGCGGTGCAGTTCGCCGACCTCCTCAACGACAAGCGCGTCGGCAAGTTCCAGATGGCCGGCTCGGCCTGGATCGCGGACTACCCGGATGCGCAGAACTTCCTGCAGCTGCTCTACGGCCCGAACACCGGGCAGTCCAACGAGGCACGGTTCCGGCTGCCCGAGTACGACCTGCTCTACCGCCGCTCGCTGGCCGTCCCGGACGGCCCGGAGCGCAACGCCCTCTACCGCGAGATGAACCGCCTCATCCTCGCCTACGCGCCCTGGCGGCTGGGGGTGCACCGGATCTTCAACCACCTGCAGTACCCGTGGGTGAAGGGCTACAAGAAGCACCCCATCCTCTACACCAACTTCAAGTACCTGGACATCGACGTGGCCGCCCGGCGGGCGGCCACGCGGTAGGGGCGCGCGCACCGGCGCCAAGGAGACGAAGCGTGACAGCGTACGTAGTGCGACGACTGTGGCAGATGATCCCGACCCTCGCGGGCGTGATCCTGCTCATCTTCTTCCTGTTCAACTGGGTCGGCGGCGACCCCGCGCAGGTGCTGGCGGGCAAGATCTCCAACCCCGAGCAGATCGCCAACATCCGCAAGCAGCTGGGCGTCGACCAGCCCTACTGGTACCAGCTCCTGGTCTTCGTGAAGCAGGTGTTCACGTTCGACTTCGGGCGCAGCTGGTCCACCAACGAGGAGGTCTCGCGCATCCTCATGACGCGCGTGGGGCCCACGCTCACCATCATGGTGCCCGTGATGCTCATCGAGACCTCGCTCTCGGTGCTCTTCGCGATCATGGTCGCCTACGTGCGCGGCAGCCTCACGGACCGCGCCATCATGGTGATCTGCACCACCGCCATGTCGATCAGCTTCCTGGTCTACATCATCTTCGGCCAGTGGCTCTTCGGCTTCATCCTGGGGTGGTTCCCGGTGCAGGGCTGGAGCGAGAGCTACTGGAAGAACCTGCTCACCTACGCGCCGCTGCCGATCCTGCTCGCGGTGGCGGTGGGCGTGGCGCCGCAGCTGCGCCTGTACCGCTCCTTCTTCCTAGAGGAGATCAACCAGGACTACGTGCGCACCGCGCGCGCCAAGGGCCTGCCCGAGAAGAAGGTGATGCTCAAGCACGTGCTGCGCAACGCCCTCATCCCCATCCTCACCAACGTGGGCATCTACCTGCCGGGCCTGTTCGTGGGCTCGTTCCTGCTGGAGGTCTTCTTCTCGGTGCCGGGCCTGGGCCGCGAGATCGTGACGGCGGTGAACCGCAGCGACTTCCCGGTGATCAAGGCGGTCACGGTGTACCTCGCCGTGCTCACCATGGTCGTGAACCTGCTGGTCGACGTGATGTACAAGTTCGTCGACCCGCGCGTGTCGTTCAAGTAAGGGGGCCGCGATGAGCGCCGTGCTGCCGAACAACGCCGCCCCCGCCGTGCAGGAGTCGCCGGGCCTGTGGACCCTCGCCTGGCGGCGCCTGCGCCAGGACCGCGTGGGGATGGTCTGCCTCGTCGTGGTGGTGGTCTACCTCGCGATGATGGTCGCCTCCTTCGCCGGCCTCGTCGCCGGCGACTGGAACAAGGAGCGGGGCGTGTCCTACGCCAACCCCTCCTTCCTCGCCGGGGCCGAGAACCTGGAGGCGCGCGAGGTCACCAACCGCGACGGCGAGAGCCGCGCCAAGCCCGTGGACCTCTCCGACATCGACCCGCTCGCGCCCCGCTACAAGGAGTGGGAGGAGCGCGCCGCCAAGATCGCGGTGACGGAGGTCAAGCGCTCCGAGACGCTGCCCTTCGGCGGCGACAAGTGGGGGCGCGACGTCCTCAAGAAGGCGGTGAAGGGCGCGGAGATCTCGATCTTCGTGGGCCTCACGGCCGCGTTCTTCGCGACGCTCATCGGCACGGTGCTCGGCGCCCTGGCGGGCTACTGGGGCGGGCGCGTGAACGACTTCCTGGAGTGGTTCTACAACATCTTCACCTCGATCCCGTACATCCTGCTCATCCTCGCCTTCGCGGCGGTGTTCAAGCGGGGCCTGGACACCATCATCGTCATCCTCGCCCTCACGGGCTGGACGGGCATCTACCGGCTGGTGCGCGCCGAGTACATCAAGCACTGCGGCCGCGAGTACGTGAAGGCGGCGCAGGCGATCGGCGCCTCGCACGCCTCGCGCATGTTCGTGCACATCCTGCCCAACGCGAGCCACGTGATCCTGGTGCAGCTCTCGCAGCACGTGGTGAGCTTCATCAAGGCGGAGGTGATCCTCTCCTTCCTGGGCCTGGGCGTGCCGGTGGACCTCGTCTCCTGGGGCACGATGCTCGCGGAGGCCCAGAACGAGCTGGTGATCGGCAAGTGGTGGCAACTCGTGGCCGCCGGCGCCGGCATGGCGGTGCTGGTCACCGCCTTCTCCATGCTGACCGACAGCCTGCGCGACGCGCTGGATCCCAAGCTCAAGTGAACGCCCGGACGACCGAGATGGCCGACGAAAAGAACCTGCTCGAGGTCCGCGACCTGCGCGTCGCCTTCCGCCTGGACCGGCACAACGTCTTCGAGGCGGTGAAGGGCGTGTCCTTCGACATCCCGACGCACCGCACGGTGGCGCTGGTGGGCGAGTCCGGCAGCGGCAAGAGCGTGTCCGCGATGTCCATCCTGGGCCTGCTGCCGGAGAACGCGATCGTCCCCGCGGACAGCCGCATCCTGTACGGCGGGGCGGACCTGCTCAAGGCCCCGACGGAGCGGCTGCGCGCCATCCGCGGCAAGGAGATCAGCGTGATCTTCCAGGAGCCGATGACCTCGCTCAACCCGGTGTTCCCGGTGGGCGACCAGATCGGCGAGGTGCTTCGGCTGCACATGGGCCTGGGCTCGCGGGCCGCGGCCACGCGCGCAGTGGAGCTGCTCTCCGAGGTGGGCATCCCGGAGCCGCACCTGCGCATGCGCAGCTTCCCGCACGAGCTCTCCGGCGGCCAGCAGCAGCGCGTCATGATCGCCATGGCCATCGCCTGCGAGCCCAAGCTCCTCATCGCCGACGAGCCCACCACGGCGCTGGACGTCACGATCCAGAAGCAGATCCTGGACCTCATCGCGAGGCTCCAGGAGCGCCACCACATGTCGGTGCTCTTCATCACGCACGACCTGGGCGTGGTCGGCGAGATCGCCGACGAGGTGGTCGTGATGCAGAGCGGCGCCATCCAGGAGAAGGGCGCGGCGCGCGAGATCTTCGAGACGCCGCGGCACCCGTACACGAAGGCGCTGCTCGCCTGCCGGCCGCGGCTGGACCGCCGGCCGCGGCGCCTGCCGGTGATCGACGACTTCATGAACGGCCCGGGCGCGGTGGACCTCGAGGAGCGCTCGCGCGGCGTGAAGGAGGGCGACGCGGCGATCCTGGAGGTGAAGGGCCTGGCGAAGACCTTCTTCCTGAAGGAGGGCCTCTTCGGCCGCAAGGCCGTGCCGGCCGTGAAGGACGTGAGCTTCCGCCTGGCCCGCGGCAAGACGCTGGGGCTGGTGGGCGAGTCGGGCTCGGGCAAGACCACCGTGGGCCTCACGCTCATGCGCCTGCACGACGCCACGGGCGGCGAGGTGCTCTTCGACGGCAAGGACCTCCTCTCGCTCTCCGACCGCGAGATGATGGCCTACCGCCGCCGCATCCAGATCATCTTCCAGAACCCCTACGCCTCCCTCAACCCGCGCTTCACCGTGGGCAACATCCTCACCGAGCCGATGAAGATCCACGGCATCGGCGCCGACCAGAAGGCGCGGGTGGAGATGGCCTTCCAGCTCCTGGCGCGCGTGGGCCTGCCGGAGGCCTCGTTCTACAAGTATCCGCACGAGTTCAGCGGCGGCCAGCGCCAGCGCATCGCCATCGCCCGGTGCCTCACGATGAAGCCGGACGTGCTGATCTGCGACGAGTCGGTGTCGGCCCTGGACGTGAGCGTGCAGGCGCAGGTGCTCAACCTCCTGCAGGACCTGCAGGACGAGTTCGGCCTGTCCTACATCTTCATCTCGCACGACCTCGCCGTCGTGAAGTACATCTCCGACCAGATCATGGTGATGAACCAGGGCGAGGTCGTGGAGATCGCCGACGCCGACGAGATCTACCTCAACCCGAAGCAGGACTACACCCGCAAGCTCCTCGCCTCGATCCCGCGCGGCTGGGACGCCTCGCGCGCCGCCGCCTGACCCGCCCGGCCGCCGGCGGGGCGCCCCACCCGGGCGGCCCCGTGGCGGCCGCACCGCTCCCACGAGGGGATCCCGCATGAAGACCGTCGCCATCGCCTGCCTCTCGGCCGCCCTGTCGGCCGCCGCCACCGCCGCGCCCGCCCCGGCGCCCGCCCGCCCCGTCGTGGGCACCTACGACGCCGCCGCGGTGACGCGGCTGTGCGACGAGGGCATCGCCCGCTCGCGCGCCGAGCTCGCGCGCATGGAGGCCCGCAAGGGCGGCGCCGGCTTCTTCGACGAGTGGAACCGGCTGCAGATCGGCATCGAGGACGTGGTGAACCCCATCTACCTCATGGGCAGCGTGCATCCGGACAAGGCGGTGCGCGACGCGGCCGACCCCTGCCTCACCAAGTACACGACGCTCTCCACCGACATCTTCCAGAGCGAGCGCCTCTTCGCCCGCGTGATGGCCGCGGCGGCGGCCGGCGCCCACCAGGCGAAGCTTCGCAAGGACCTCATCGAGGGCTTCGAGGACACGGGCATCGCGCTGCCCCCGGAGAAGCGCCAGCGCGCCAAGGCGATCTTCGACCGCATCGAGGTCCTGCGGCAGGACTACGACAAGGCGATCCGGGACGACCCGACGAAGGTCGAGGTCTCGCCCGCCGAGATGGCCGGCATGCCCGAGTCCTACGTGAAGTCGCGCAAGCCCGGCCCGGACGGCAACTACCTCCTGGGACTGGACTACCCCTCGTACTTCCCGTTCGTCACCAACGCGACCAGCGAGGCGGCCCGCCGGCGCTACTGGATGGCCAAGCAGAACGAGGGCGGCGAGGCGAACCTCGGGCGGCTGGACGAGATCTTCCGCCTGCGCAAGGAGCTCGCGGGCCTGTACGGGCTGCCGAGCTTCGCCGCCTACACGCTTCGGCGCCGGATGGTGGGCGACGTGGCCACGGTGGAGAAATTCCTGGGCGAGGTGAAGGAGGCGGTGGGCGGCCTGGAAAAGCAGGAGCTCGAGGAGCTGCGCGCGGAAAAGGCGAAGCTCGACGGCACGCCGCTCGCGCAGACCGCCGTCCACCACTGGGACCTGTTCTACCTGAAGGAGCGCGTGCGCAAGGCGCGCTACTCGGTGGACCAGGAGGCCCTGCGCAAGTATTTCCCCACGGACAAGTCCGTCGCGTTCGTGCTTCGCCTGTCCGAGACGCTCTACGGCGTGAAGTTCACCGAGCGCAAGGTGCCCGTGTGGCACCCGGACGTGCGCTACTTCGACGTGACGGACGCGAGGTCGGGGGCATTCCTCTCGGGCTTCTACCTCGATCTCTACCCGCGCGAGGGCAAGTACAACCACGCGGCGGCCTTTCCCATCCGCGGCGTGAGCACGCGGGCGCACCGCACGCCGCTCTCGGCCCTGGTCACCAACTTCAACCGCCAGGGGCTGGACCAGGAGGAGATGGAGACGCTCCTGCACGAATTCGGCCACGTGCTGCACGGCGTGCTCTCGCGCGCCGAGTACGTCTCGCACGCCGGCACCGCCACCACGCAGGACTTCGTGGAGGCGCCCTCGCAGATGTTCGAGGAGTGGGGCCGGCGCGAGGAGTCGCTCGCGCTGCTGGCGAAGGTGTGTCCCGAGTGCCCGCGCCTGGGCCGGGACGACATCGCGCGCCTGGAGGCGGCGCGCCAGTACGGCCAGGGCATCAAGTACGCGCGGCAGTGGCTCTACGCCGCCTTCGACATGGCGCTGTCGACGGATCCGCGTCCCCCGCTGGAGGTGTGGAAGGCGATGGAGGGCGCCACGCCGCTGGGCTACGTGCCGGGCACGATGTTCCCGGCCGCGTTCAGCCACATCGCGTCCAACTACGCGGCCGGCTACTACGGCTACATGTGGTCGCAGGTGCTGGCGCTCGACATGCTCTCGCCGTTCAAGGGGCACATGCTCGATCCGCGCGTCGGCCGGCGCTACCGCGACACCATCCTCGCGCAGGGCGGGCAGGTCGAGGCGGCGGACATGGTGCGCAAGTTCCTCGGCCGCGCTCCCTCGAGCGCCGCGTTCTTCGCCGAGATCACCGGCCGGCGCTGACGCGGGCATTCACCCGCGCGCCACGGGGGCTTTCGGGCCCCCGTTGCCTTTATAATCGCCGTTCCCCGAACACGATCCTTCCCGGAGAACCCCCATGTTCACGCTCATGGCGCTGCCCTACGCCCCGGATGCGCTCTCGCCCGTCATCTCGGCCAACACCATCGGCTTCCACCACGGCAAGCACCACAAGACCTACGTCGACAACCTGAACAACCTGGTGAAGGGCACGGACCTGGAGGGCCAGAGCCTCGAGGCGATCGTGATGGCCGTGGCCGGCAAGGCCGACAAGGCGCCGGTCTTCAACAACGCGGCGCAGATCTGGAACCACGATTTCTACTGGAAGAGCCTGAAGCCGGGCGGCGGCGGTGCGCCGACGGGCAAGGTCGCCGACGCGATCAATGAATCGTTCGGCAGCTTCGACGAGTTCAAGAAGCAGCTCTCCGCCACGACGGTCTCGCAGTTCGGCAGCGGCTGGGGCTGGCTCGCGGCCGATGGCGCCGGCAAGCTCAAGGTCGTGAAGACGGGCAACGCCGAGGTGCCGATGACGCAGGGCCTGAAGCCGCTGCTCACCATCGACGTGTGGGAGCACGCGTACTACCTCGACCACCAGAACCGCCGCGCGGACTACGTCAACGCGGTGATCGACAAGCTCCTCAACTGGGAATTCGCGGCCGCCAACCTCGGCTGAGCCGCTTCGCGCCGCGCCCGGGCGGGCGCGGCCGCCGCCCTAGTACAGGCGCAGCCGCAGCCCCGGCTGGATTATGGCGCGCGCGCCGAGGTTGTTCAGCCGCAGCAGCTCCGGCACGGCGCGCCCGAACTGGCGCGCGATCCCGTAGAGCGTGTCTCCCGACCGCACGGTGTAGAACGGCGCCTTGGGCGCCGCCGGGGCGGCGCTCGCGGTCGCCGCTGCCGGACGAGGGGCCGGGGCAGAGGAGGCCTTCGCCACGGTCACCGGCCGGCCGCGTCCCGGCACGAGGATCGGCTGGTTCGCGGTGAGGCGCCCCTTGCGGTTCACGTGCAGGTTGTTGGCCTGCTTGAGCGCGGCGCCCGACATGCCGTGGCGCTTGGCGATCGCGTAGATGGACTCGCCGCGCCGGCCCTGGATGGTCGTCCAGGTGACGAGGGGCTGGTTCCAGTTCTCCAGGTTCTCGCGGAAGGTGTCGGCCTTGTCGAGCGGCAGCACGAGCTCGCCGGCGTGCGCCACCGCCACCGGCTTGTTGTACGCGGGATTGAGCGCGAGGAACTCGTCCTCGGGCATGTCCGCCAGGCGCGCGGCGAGCTTCACGTCGATGCGCTCGGGCGCCTTCACGGTGGTGAAGTAGGGCTCGTCCGGGATCGACTCGAGGTCGATGCCGTACACCGCCGGCGCGAGGACGATGTTCTTCACGGCCATGAGCTTGGGCACGTAGTTCGTCGTCTCCGGCGGCAGCTTCAGGCTCAGGTAGTCCGTGGGCAGGCCCCGGCGCTGGTTGGCCGCGATGGCGCGGCTCACGCAGCCCTCGCCGCAGTTGTAGGCCGCGATGGCGAGCTCCCAGTCGCCGAACATGTCGTGCAGGCGCTGCAGGTAGCTCAGCGCCGCGTCGGTCGCGGCGACGATGTCGCGGCGGTTGTCCTTCCACCAGTCCTGGCGCAGCCCGTAGTTTCGGCCGGTCGACGGGATGAACTGCCACAGCCCCGAGGCGCGCGAGCGCGAGTGCGCCATCGGGTTGAAGGCGCTCTCCACCACGGGCAGCAGCGCGATCTCGGTGGGCATGCCGCGCTT
>JAKOWJ010000251.1 GCA_029781595.1 Pseudomonadota bacterium
CCAGGCCCGGCAGCACCCGCACGACCCCGCGCGGGTCGGCCTCCGTGGGCGGCACGCGCCCGTAGCCGCGCGAGACCACGCCGGGGTGGCGCCCGGCGCGCCGCAGCGTCTCGACGAGCGCCACCACCAGGGGCGTCTTGCCCGTGCCGCCCGCGGTGATGTTGCCCACCACGACGACCGGCACCGGCGCGCGCCAGGCGCGCAGCACACCGGCGCGGTAGAGCGCGCGGCGAACGCCGGAGACGACACGGAAGACGGCGGCGAGGGGCAGGAACACCAGGGCCCCGCCGCCCAGACGCTGCCACTCCCCCTCGAGCCAGGCGCGCATGGGCTCTCGCGGCGCGGCGGCGCTACTTGGCGCGCGTCTGCGTGGTGAAGGAGATGTGGTTGTAGCCCGCGAGGCGCGCGGCTTCCATCACGTTCACCACCGACTGGTGCGTGGCCGCCGCGTCGGCGCTGATGGCGACGACGGGCTCCTTGGCGCCCTTGGCCGCCTCCTGCAGGCGCGTGGCGAGTCCCGCCGGCCCGTCGAAGGGCACCGTGGCGCCGTTGATGGCGTAGTGGCCCTGGGCGTCCACCGCCACGGCGAGCACCTGCGGGCGGTCGGCGGACTTGTCCGCCGAGGACTCGGGCAGGTTGATCTGCAGCTCGGCGAAGCGGCTGTAGGTGGTGGTGAGGAACAGGAAGATCAGGACGACGATGAGGATGTCGATGAGCGGGATCAGGTTGATCTCCGGCTCCTCCCGCGTCCTGCCCCGGCGGAAGTTCATGCGCGCCGCTCGCCGTGCAGGATCTCGACGAGGCGGATGGCCTGGCTCTCCATCTCGACGACCAGCACGTCCACGCGGTTGCGGAAGTGGCGGTAGAAGATCACCGCCGGGATGGCCACGCCGATGCCGAAGAGCGTGTTGTAGAGGGCCACCGAGATGCCGTGCGCGAGCTGCGCGGGGTTGCCGCCGCCCGTGGGCGACTGCGAGCCGAAGATCTCGATCATGCCGACGATGGTGCCGAACAGGCCCATCAGCGTGGAGACCGTGGCGATGGTGCCCAGGGTGTTGAGGAAGCGCTCGAGCTCGAGCGTCACGGCGCGGCCGGCGTCCTCGATCGAGTCGCGGATGGCCTCGCGCGGGCTCTTCTCGTTGGCCAGGGCCGCGGCGAAGATGCGGCCCACGAGCGGGCCCTGCTGCAGGCGGTTCAGGAGCTCCTGCGTCACGCCCTTGGCCTGGAACTCGCGGATCGTGGCGGGCAGCAGGTCGCGGGGCGCCACGAGGGCCGTGCGCAGCGACCAGAACCGCTCGATGATGATCGCGAGCGCCGCGACCGAGGCGGCGATGATGAACCAGATCGGCCATCCGGCCGCTTCGATGATCGACAGCACGCGTGGTTGTCCTCGGCGGAAAATCCGCCCGGCATTTTCGCCTGCCGGTCGGCGTTCCACAAGGGTTTGTGCCCGGCGCGCCCCGCGGACACAAGTGCCTTGAGAAACCACTTGAAGTCGCGCGAGCCCCATCGGCCCGCGAAGCCAGCAACGGCGCGGCTTTCCGGGCGAAATCGCCCCGGAAGCGGCGTCGATTCTCGCGTGACGGCGGCCGCCAGAGCGTGCAGGAAAGGGGTGTGGCGAATCATCCACAGAGGCTGTGGATAAGCCTGTGGGCGGCTCGCGGGCGCGTTCGCCAAGTCTTGCCCCGGTAAGGGTTTTTTTTCGGCCGCTCATTTTTTGAGCGCATCCGGATACGCTTTTGTATTCAGCCACTTACGGTTTTTTTCCCTTGTCAAGCCGGGAACGGCCCCCGCCTGCGTGTTTCCCGCCGGCGACACCCGCGTGACGGTGGATAGAGGGCGCTTTCCCGTCCCCGCGAATCCCTCTAGGATCGCCCCCCATGGCCTCCCTGCCCGGCGCCGCCCCCCTCTCCGTGACGGAACTCAACCGCCGCGCCCGCCAGCTCCTGGAGGGCCAGATCGGCCTGGTCTGGGTCTCGGGGGAGATCTCCCGGGCCACCCTGGCCGCCTCGGGGCACTGGTACTTCGTCCTGAAGGACGAGGGGGCTGCCGTCGACTGCGCGATGTTCCGCGGCCGCGCCCAGTACCTGGACTTCAAGCCCGAGAACGGGCTGAAGGTCGAGGTTCGCGCCCGGGTCACGGTCTACGAGCCGCGCGGCGCCTACCAGCTCGCCGTGGAGCAGATGCGCCACGCGGGCCTGGGGGAACTCTTCGCGGCCTTCGAGAAGCTCAAGGCGCGCCTGGCGGCCGAGGGCCTGTTCGAGGAGTCGCGCAAGCGCCCCCTGCCCGCCTACCCGCGCGCCATCGGCGTGGTCACCTCGCCGGCGGCGGCCGCGCTGCGCGACATCCTCACGACGCTCGCGCGGCGTGCGCCCATGGTCCCCGTGATCCTGTACCCGACGCCGGTGCAGGGCGAGGGAGCGGCCGCGCAGGTCGCCGCGGCGATCGCCGCCGCCAACGCGCGCGCCGAGTGCGACGTGCTCATCGTGGCGCGCGGCGGCGGCAGCCTCGAGGACCTCTGGGCGTTCAACGAGGAGCCGGTGGCCCGCGCCATCGCCGGCTCGGCCATCCCGGTCGTGAGCGGCGTGGGCCACGAGACGGACTTCACCATCGCCGACTTCGCCGCGGACCTGCGCGCGCCCACTCCCACCGCGGCGGCGGTGGCCGCGAGCCCGGACCGCGAGGCCCTGCTGGACCGCCTCGGGCGCGCGCGCGCCGCGCTCGTTCGCGCCGCCACGCGCAGGGTCGAAGACGCGGCGCAGCGCCTGGACCTGGCCGCGCGACGCCTGCTCACCCCCGCCGAGCGCC
>JAKOWJ010000270.1 GCA_029781595.1 Pseudomonadota bacterium
GGGCGCGCGGCGAGCGGCGCATTCGCTCAAGGGCGCCGCCGGCACGCTGGGCGCGACGAAAGTGCAGGCGCTCGCGGCGGAGCTGGAGTTCGCGCTGCAGCGGGTGCCGCCGTGGCCCGAGCCCGAGCCTCTGCTGCAGGCGCTGGACCAGGCGCTCGGCGAGCTCGTGGCCGCCCTCGAATCGAGGCTCCCCGGTCCGCAGGACGGGCGGGCGCCGCCGTCACCGCCCGCCGAGACGGCGGCGATGCTCGACCGCCTCGAGTCGCTGCTGGAACTGTCGGACTTCACCGCCAAGCTCCACTACCGCGAATGCGCACCGGCGCTGCGCGAGGCCCTCGGCGAGCAGGCCGGCGAGCTCGAGCGATGCATGCTCTCCTACGACTTCGACCGGGCCCTGGCCGTCGTGCGCGCCGCGCGCGCCGGCAACGCGCCCTCCCCCAAGCCATGAAACCGACCGACAACCCTCCCGCGGAACCGCTCGCGCCCGGCGCGCACCGCCCCTGCATCCTGCTCGTCGACGACACGCCGGAGTTCCTGGCGGTGCTGGGCGAGCTCCTCGCGCCCCACTACCGGGTGCTCGTGGCCAACTCCGGCCGGCGGGCGCTCGCCGTCGCGGCGGCGGACCCGCGGCCGGACCTGATCCTCCTGGACATCGAGATGCCGGAGATGAACGGCTACGAGGTCTTCGCCCGCCTGCGCGCCGAGGAGCGCACCCGCGACATTCCCGTGATCTTCGCCACGGCGCGGCACGCCGCCGAGGACGAGCAGCACGGGCTGGACATGGGCGCCTCCGACTACATCACGAAGCCCTTCCACGCCAACGTGGTGCTCGCGCGCATCCGCACGCAGCTCGCGCTGCAGGAGGCGCGCAACCGCCTGGCGCGCCAGAACGAGGAGCTCGCCGCCACCGGCGAGGCGCTGCGCCGCTCGATCGCGAGCCTGGAGAGCTTCAGCTACACCGTCTCCCACGACCTGCGCGCGCCCCTTCGCGCCATCAACGGCTTCGCGAGCATCGTGCGCGAGGACGAGGCCGAGCGCCTCTCGCCCGAGGGCCGCGAGAACCTGCGCCGGATCATCGAGAACGCCGAGCGCCTGGACCAGCTCATCTCCGACATCCTCGCCTACTCGCGGGCGGAGCGCGCGCGGGTCGAGCGCGCGGAGGTCGACCTGGGAGCCCTGGCCGTCGACGTCGTGCGCGAGATGCAGGAGGCCTGGCCCGGCGCCCGGGTGGAGATCGGGCCGCTGCCCGCGGTGCAGGCCGACGCGACGATGGCGCGCCAGGTGCTGCAGAACCTCGTCGGCAACGCGCTGAAGTTCTCCTCCCGGGTGGCCGAGCCGCGCGTGGAGGTCGGCGCCGAGGAGGGCCCCGACGGGCCGGTGTTCTTCGTGCGCGACAACGGCGCGGGCTTCGACCCGCGCTACGCCGAGCGCCTGTTCGGCATGTTCCAGCGCCTGCACGGGCAGGCGGAGTTCCCCGGCACGGGCGTGGGGCTCGCCATCGTCCGTCGCCTCGTCGAGCACCACGGCGGCACCATCCGCGCCGAGTCGGCGCCGGGCGCGGGCGCCACCTTCCGGTTCACGCTGCCGCCGCCCCACGCCCGCTAGCGCCCCGCGGCCGGGGCCTGTGCCAGAATGGCCCCATGTGCCGCGCGCTGCTCTACCTCGGCGAGCCCGTCCCGCTCTCGCACCTGCTGCACGAGCCCGACTCGGCGCTCGTGCGCCAGGCGACGATGCCGAAGATGCTGCACATGCTCAACCTCGCGGGCTTCGGCCTGCGCGCCTGGGACGCGGCCTCGCTCGGTCCGGAGAAGCCCTGGGCCTACGGCTCGACGACGCTGCCGGTCTTCGACCGCAACCTCGAGAACCTGGCCGCGAAGGTGGCCGCCGGCGCGGTGCTGGCGCACGTGCGCGGCGTGGCCTACTCGACCGCGGTGGACATCTCGCTCGCGAACGTGCACCCCTTCCAGTTCCCCGGCGCGCGGCTCGCGATGGCGCACAACGGCGACCTCGCGCGCTTCGCCGAGCTGCGGCCGGAGATCGCGGCGCACGTGCCGGCCGGGCTCGCTCGCCACGTGCGCGGCACCACCGACAGCGAGTGGATCTACGCGCTGGTGCTCTCGGGGCTGCGCGACCCCTACGGCTCGCCCGAGGGCGACGAGCTGCCCGCCGCGATCGCGCGGGCCCTGGCCCTCGTCCGCGAGGCGCGCGGCCGGCTGGGCATCGACACCTCCTCGTCGGTGAACCTCTTCTTCGCCGACGGCGCGCAGATCGCCGCCGTGCGCTACTGCTTCGACTTCGGCCGCTACGCCACGGCGGACCCGGCGCGCGTGCACGAGGCCAACCTGAGCTTCCTGAGCCTGTGGTACACGCTGGGACGCGACTACGACCGCCACGAGGGCGAGTGGAAGATGGTGGGTGGCGCCGGGGACGCGCGCTCCATCCTCGTGGCCTCCGAGCCGCTCACCCGCGATGTCGCCTCGTGGGTGGAAGTGCCGGAGTACTCGGTGCTCCACGCGCGCCTGGAAGGCGGGCGTCCGTCGGTGGCGATCCGCTACCTGGACTGAGGGGCCGCCCCGCCCGCCGTCCACAGGCTCGCCGCGCCCGCGGCCTCCAGCGCGGCGGCCTCCGGCCGGCGTGCCGCCAGGCGAGCGTGGCTGGCGTAGCGCGTGAGGGCGCGGTTGGTGCGCGCGAGCGATTCCAGGAGGCTGCGCTGCACCGCGGCGCGCACGCGCACGCTCACCGGGCGCTCGCCCGCGTACAGCGAACGGAAGTCCGCGGCGGCGACCTGCAGCAGCGTCGCGACCTCGCGCACGATGGCGTGCGTGTGGTGCGGCTCGTCCTCGAGCACGCCCAGGAACCCGAAGAGCCGTCCCGGCCCCAGCACCGCCACGCGCCGCTCCAGGCCGGCGGCCGGCCGCACGATCTCCACCGCGCCGCGCGCGACCAGCCACACCGCGGCCGACGGCGCGCCCGGCTCGTGCAGCCACGCATCCCGCGGGGCCTCGACGAGGTGGCCGGCGGCCATGAACTCGTCGATCTCGTCGGGAAGGAAGTGCTCGAAGAACGCGAGCCGGGGCAGGAAGGCGGCGAGGTCGAACGCGGCCCGCCGCGGGTGCGCGAGCCCCTCGCCGGGCCGGCCCGCCCGCACGGGCGCCGGCCGGTCCTCCGGCGAGGCGATGGCCGCCAGGCGCCGGTTCACCGCGCGCAGCCGGCCCGCCAGCACCATCGTCACCGCGTGCTGCAGCTCGCGCGCCGCGGCGTGGCGCTGCGCCACCACCGCGCGGAAGTCCTCGCACGCGAGGAACCATCCGTCGACGTTGCCGGTGGCGACCACGGTGGCCGTGCAGGTGCCCGACTCCACCAGGGCCATCTCGCCGAAGATGTCGCCGGCCGCCAGGCGCGCGACCACGAGGGTCTCGCCTCCCGGCGCGGGGATGCGCGCCTCGGCCTCGCCCGCGCGCAGGATGAAGGCGCCTCGCGCCGGGTCGCCGTGGTGGACGAGCACCGTGCCCGGGAGGCAGGAGACGGGCCGCGCGGCGGCGAGGAACAGCTCGAGCGCCTCGGGGTGGAGGCGCTCCAGGAACGGCGTGGCCGGCGCGGCGTCGGACACGGGGAGCGCAGGGCCGGGCCTTGCCGCCCGGCCGCGACCCTCAGAGGACGGACTTGAGGAGCTTGCCCATCTCGGCGGGATTGCGCGTCACCTTGATGCCGCACTCCTCCATCACCGAGAGCTTCTCCTGGGCCGTGCCCTTGCCGCCGGAGATGATGGCGCCCGCGTGCCCCATGCGCTTGCCCGGCGGGGCCGTGACGCCCGCGATGAAGCCCACGACGGGCTTCTTCATGTGCTCCTTGATCCAGCGCGCGCAGGTCTCCTCGTCGGAGCCGCCGATCTCGCCGATCATGATGACCGCGTCGGTCTCCGGGTCGTCGTTGAAGAGCTTGAGCACGTCGATGTGCTTGAGGCCGTTGACCGGGTCGCCGCCGATGCCGACCGCCGAGGACTGCCCGAGCCCCAGCGCCGTGAGCTGGCCCACGGCCTCGTAGGTGAGCGTGCCCGAGCGCGAGACCACGCCGATGCGGCCCTTGCGGTGGATGTGGCCGGGCATGATGCCGATCTTGATCTCGTCGGGCGTGATGGTGCCGGGGCAGTTGGGCCCCAGCAGGATCGTGCGCCTGCCCTTCATGCGGTCGCGCGTGCGGACCATGTCGCGCACGGGAATGCCCTCGGTGATGCAGATCACCAGGTCGAGGTCGGCGTCCACCGCCTCGTCGATGGCCGCGGCCGCGAAGGGCGGCGGCACGTAGATCACCGAGACCGTGGCGCCCGTCTGCTTCTTCGCCTCGGCGACCGTGCCGTAGATGGGGATGCCCTCGAAGTCCTCGCCGGCCTTCTTCGGGTTGACGCCGGCCACGAAGCAGTTCTTCCCGTTCGCGTACTCGCGGCACATCTTGGTGTGGAACTGGCCGGTCTTGCCCGTGATGCCCTGCGTGATGACCTTCGTGTCCTTGTCGATCAGGATGCTCATGTGCCTTCCCCTAGCCTTTCGCCGCCGCCGCCACGACCTTGGCGGCCGCGTCGCCCATGTCCGTCGCCGAGATGATGGGCAGCCCCGAGTCGGCGAGGATCTTCTTGCCGAGGTCGACGTTGGTGCCCTCCAGGCGCACCACCAGCGGCACCGAGAGGCTCACCTCCTTGGCCGCCGCCACCACGCCGTTGGCGATGGTGTCGCACTTCATGATGCCGCCGAAGATGTTCACGAGGATGGCCTTCAGGCCCGGGCGGGCCAGCATGATCTTGAAGGCCTCCGTCACCTTCTCGGTGGTGGCCCCGCCGCCCACGTCGAGGAAGTTGGCGGGGTTGCCGCCGAAGAGCTTGATGGTGTCCATCGTGGCCATGGCGAGGCCCGCGCCGTTCACCAGGCAGCCGATGTTGCCGTCGAGCGAGATGTAGGAGAGGTCGTGCTTCGAGGCCTCGATCTCGGCCGGGTCCTCCTCGTCGAGGTCGCGGTAGGCGACGATCTCGGGGTGGCGGAAGAGCGCGTTGGAGTCGAAGTTGAGCTTGGCGTCCAGCGCGACGACCTTGCCGCCGCCGGTGACGATGAGAGGGTTGACCTCGGCGAGCGAGCAGTCGCACTCGTCGAAGACACGGTACAGGCCCTTGAGCAGCTCGCGCGCCTGCGCGAGGGAGCCCTCGGGCACGCCGATCTTCCTGGCGAGGTCGTCGGCCTGCGCGTCCTGCAGGCCCGTCTTCGGGTCGATGGCCACGCGGTGGATCTTCTCCGGGGTCTTCGCCGCGACCTCCTCGATGTCCATGCCGCCCTCGCTGGAGGCCATCATGGTCGCGCGCTGCGTGGCGCGGTCCACCACGATGGCCACGTACAGCTCCTTGGCGATGTCCGCGCCCTCCTCGATGAGCAGGCGCCGGACCTTGCGCCCGTCCGGGCCGGTCTGGTGCGTGACGAGCGTCATGCCGAGGATCTTCCCGGCGAGCTCGCGCACCTCCGCGAGCGACCTGGCGACCTTCACGCCGCCGCCCTTGCCGCGGCCGCCGGCGTGGATCTGGGCCTTCACCACCCAGACGCCGCCGCCCAGGCTCTCGGCGGCCTTCACCGCCTCGTCGACCGTGAACGCGGGGATGCCGCGCGGCGTGGGCACGCCGAACTTGCGGAAGAGTTCCTTGCCCTGGTATTCGTGGATGTTCATCGTCGTGGGGGGGCGTGGTGGAAGGCCCGCCCATTCTATCAGCCGGGGTCGCGCCCCGAGCCTTGACCTCGGTCAGCCGGCCGCGCCTTTCAGTGGCTCTCGCCGGGGCCGGCGTCGGGCGCGGGAGCCGCCCCCCGATACCACTTCGGGTAGAAGCGCGCGACCACGGGACCGTGGCTGTCGAGCGCGTGGCAGCGGTCGAGCTGCGGGGGCTTGCGCTCGGGCGGGGAAAGGCCCTGGCCCGCGAAGGTCTGGAAGGCGGCCGTGGCGAGCGCGCCGGCGAGCTCCGTGACGTGCGTGCAGCCGTGCACGCCGCCCAGGCGCTCCTTCACGTGGCGCAGGTACCCGGGCCCGATGGCCAGGCCCACGAGCCTGCCGTAGTCCGGCGCGATCGCGTCGCAGGCGCCCTCGTAGGGCATGGCGTCGGTGCTCGCCTCGGCCGCGACGATCCGCAGCTCGCGGTCCACGGTGATGCGCAGCCACATCTCGTGCACCGGCTCGCCGGGCGCGAGCGTGCGCCCGCCCACCGGGAAGGCGACGTCCTTGCGGTCGAGGAGCCGCCCCTCGATGTCGAAGAGCCCGTCGTCGCGCCGGTAGCCGACGATCTCGACGGTGCGGCGGTGCAGCGGTTCGCGCCTCGCCTTCGGCTCAGAGAGCGACATCGACGGCGGCGCCGGCGCCGCCCTTGCGCGCCTGGCGGATGGCCTCCGCGAACTCCGCGCCCGTCTGGTAGCGCTGGTTGAAGTCCTTGGCGAGCGCCTTGTCGATGATGGCGTCGATCCAGGGCGGCAGGTTGGGGTTGATCTCGCGGATGTGCGGGTGCGGGTTGCTCGCGATGGCGAACATGAGCTGCGTCATCGACTCGCCCTCGAAGGGCAGGCGCCCGCACAGCATCTGGAAGAGCGTGACGCCCAGCGAGAAGAGGTCGCTGCGGCCGTCGATCTTCTTGCCGGCGAGCTGCTCGGGCGACATGTAGGAGGGCGTGCCCAGCACCATCCCCGTCTTCGTCTTGGACGAGTCCGTCACGCGCGCGATGCCGAAGTCCGTGACCTTGGCCGTGTCGCTCTCCGGCTCGTACATGATGTTGGCGGGCTTGATGTCGCGGTGCACCACGCCCATGGAATGCGCGTAGCCCAGCGCGTCGGCCACGCGCTCCACGATCGAGAGCACGCGGTCCGGCGGCAGGAGGTTGGGCTGCTTCACGTAGGGCACGAGGTCCTTGCCCTTGAGGAACTCCATGGCGATGTAGGCGAGGTCGTGCTCCTCGCCGGCGTCGTAGATCGTGACGATGTTCGGGTGCGTGAGGCGGCCGGCCGTCTCGGCCTCGCGGAAGAAGCGCTCCTTGGCCTCCTGCAGCTCGTCGCCCTCGAACTCGGAAGCGAGCGCCATGGTCTTGATGGCCACCGTGCGGCTGATCTTCGGGTCCTTGCCGAGGTAGACCACGCCCATCGCGCCCTTGCCGAGCTCCTTCTCCACCTCGTAGCGGCCCAGCGTGGGCTTGGTGGCCCCGCCGCCGGCCATGACCATCGTCGCGGCGTTGGAGCGCGCCGCCGCGGAGCCGCCCAGGATGATGGTCTCGCTCATGGCCTTGGCGCGCTGCATGCGGTCGGCCACGTCCTTGAACTTCGGGTCGAGCTTGTGGATGTAGCCGAACACGCTCTCGGCCTTGTTGAACTGCCGGCGGCGCTCGAAGTCGAGGGCGAGCGAGTAGAGGTTCTCGCCCACCTGCTCGTCGTAGGGGCACTTGCGGAACTTGTCGAAGGCCATGTCGAGCTGGCCCTGCTGCTGGAAGGCGAGGCCCAGCATGCGGTTGGATTCCGCGCCCTCGATGTCGGCCTTCTCCTTGCCGCGCTCGGTCACCAGGAAGCGCTTGGTCGTGAGCAGCAGGTGCCCCACCACCAGGAGCGTGGCCGGGAGCATGAGCTGCAGCCACAGGCCCGCGCCCGTCATCAGGCCCAGGTGGGCCCCGAACAGCGCCGCCAGGAGCACCGCGGTGAACACCGCGCCCATGCCCGCGCCCAGGTTGGGCAGCAGGAGGACGAGATAGACCGCCACCAGCAGGTAGACGCCGATGGAGGCGTACAGGCCCCAGGTGGGCGCCACGAAGAAGTGCTCCTGAAGCAGCGAGGACACCGAGTGCGCGAGCGTGGTGACCGGGTTCATCTGCGCCGAGATGGGCGTGACCTGCGCGGTGCCGATGCCCGCGGCGGTGGCGCCGATCAGCACGATCTTGTCGGCGTACTTGGTGGCCGGGATCTTGCCGGAGTAGACGTCGAAGAAGGAGTCGATGGGGAAGGCCGGGCGCCCGTCGCGGTCCTTGTAGAAGTAGGTGAACATCTTGGCCTGCTGGTCGGTGCGCACGACCTTGTTGCCCAGGGCCACGCTCTCGCCGGGGTTCACCTTGATGTCCTTGGGCGAGAGGTTCAGGCTCTTCGCGGCGATCATCAGCGCGAGCGACGGGAACTGCTGGCCGTAGTAGTCGATCACCAGCGGCTCGCTGCGGATGGCGCCGTCGGCCGGGTCGGGCGAGGCGTTCAGGTGCCCCATGGCCGCCACCTGCGCGCCGATCTGCTCGATGGGCGCGATGAGCGAGACGCCGAAGAGCGTGGAGTTGCCGCCGGCGGCCCCGCCGATGGCGTTGCGCGCCACGTACTCCGGCAGCGGCTGGTCGGGCTTGCCGGGCGGCGGGAAGCCGCTCGTCTCCTCGAACACCATCGGCAGCACGACGTTGCCCGCCTTCTTCACGCTCGCGGCGAGGATCACGTCGTTGTTGAGCACCACCGAGGCCTCGCGCAGGAGCTTGCCGATCTCGGCGATCTCGCCGGCGGGCTGGGCGACCTGGCCCGCGGGCGTGGCGTTGCCGAAGATGCCCACCCCGGGCGCCTCGGGCGCGGCCGAGCCGGGGTAGGCCTTGTCGTAGAGCTCCAGCATGCGCTGGACGTACATGAGGCCCGGGTCGATCTGCGGCTCGAAGAAGAAGACCGTGTTGCCGATCACCTTGGCCTTGGCGGCGGCGAGCTGGTCGATGAGCTTGGCCTGCACCTCGCGCGGCCAGGGCCAGCGGCCGATGTTGGCGATCGACTGGTCGTCGATGGCGATGACGGCGATCTTGTCGCTGGGATTCTTGGAGGTCATGCGCACGCCGAGGTCGTACGCCCACCGCTCCAGTCCCGGGATGAGGTTGGAGGCCGCGTTGAACACCAGCATGGCCACCGCGATCACCACCCCGAGGAACCAGTCGGCCTTCCAGAATTGGCTCTTCATGCAGTTCTCCCCATTTTCTTCCCCGGCGCTCGCGCACGCGGGCGAGCGTCGTCGCCCGGCGACCGATGCAAGGCGCCGATCTTACAGCAACGCGATGACGGGGTCAGGCACCCGGAGGCGGCGGCGCGACCCGGGCACCGGCGGGCCCGCCCCCCCGGCGATGCGGGCGGCGGACGCGGGCGCGCCGGGGCGCTTGCGGGCTACCCGGACGCCTGGCCGGCGCAGGCGGCGAGCGCGGCGCGCAGCGCCTCGATGCGCGCCCGGTTCACCCCGAAGTCGCGCACCCCCAGGCGCGCCGCGCTCTTCACGTGGATCACGCCGGCGGCGGCGTCCAGGGCGAACTCGCCGTCGTCCACGAAGCCCAGCCCTCGGCTCGCGAACTCGGCGTGCAGGTAGGCGGCGGAGCGGGACACGACCGTGGCACGCTGGGTGGCCGAGATCGCCTCGGCGAGGCAGGCCCATGCCCGGGCCGCGTCGCCGCGGAAGGCGAGCGGGGCCACGCGGTGCCGCGCGTCGTCCGCCGGCGCCGTGGAGGACACCCAGTTGGGCCGCCAGTCGCCGTCCGCGAAGCGGCCGCCCGCGAAGCCCAGGGTCGTTGGCCGGCTTCCCGAGAAAAGTCCCATGGCGGGCCCGGCGAGGCCTGCCCCGGCCGCCGCGGCCGCGAGGACGAGCGCGCCGGCGAGCGCCAGGCGCCGTCCCCGTCCCGCCGTCACGGCACGAGGATGGTCGACCCGGTGGTCTTGCGCGCCTCGAGGTCGCGGTGGGCCTGCTGCGCCTCCCGCAGCGGGTAGCTCTGGCGGGGGTCGATGCGGATCCGGCCGGCGAGCACGTGGCCGAAGAGCTCGTCGGCGGCGGCGACCAGCTCTTCGCGCCGGGCGACGTAGCCCATGAGCGTCGGGCGCGTCACGTAGAGCGAGCCCTTGGCCGAGAGCAGGCCCGTGTTGAGGGCGTCCACCGGGCCCGAGGAGTTGCCGAAGAGCGCGAGAAGGCCCCGGCCCTGCAGGCAGTCGAGGGACTTGAGGAAGGTGTCCTTGCCGACCGAGTCGTACACCACCGGCACCTTCCTGCCGCCGGTGATCTCCTCGACGCGCTTCACGAAGTCCTCCTTCGTGTAGAGGATGGTGTGCGCCGCGCCATGGTCGCGCGCGAGCTTCGCCTTCTCCTCGGAGCTCACGGTGCCGATGAGGTTCACCCCGATCGCCTTCGCCCACTGGCAGGCGATGAGGCCGACGCCGCCGGCGGCCGCGTGCCAGAGGATCGTGTCGCCGGGCTTCGGCGTGAGGTGCAGCCGGCGCAGGAGGTACTGCACGGTGAGGCCCTGCAGCATCATGCTCGCGCCCTGCTCGAAGCTGATGCCGTCGGGGAGCTTCACCAGGCGGTCGGCCGCGTGGATCTTCACCTCCGAGTACGCGCCGATGGCGCCGTTGCAGTAGGCCACGCGGTCGCCGGCCTTGAACTCGGTCACGCCGGGGCCGACCGCCTCGACGACGCCCGAGGCCTCCAGGCCGATGCCCGAGGGCAGCGGCAGCGGGTACAGGCCCGTGCGGTGGTAGGTGTCGATGTAGTTCAGGCCGATGGCCTTGTGCGCGAGGCGCACCTCGCCGGGGCCGGGGTCGCCGACGGCGACCTCCTCCCACTGCAGGACTTCGGGGCCGCCGGTCTTGTGGAATCGGATGGCATGGGGCATTCGTCTGTCTCCTCGCTTCGTGTCGTGTTCCCTGTCCGGCCGATAGGATACGCCGCAAGCGCGACGCCCCGCTTCGGGCGGGGCGTCGGGGCCGGGCCGGGGCGCGCCTCAGGTGCCCAGGATCGTGCCGGGCGCGACGCCGGCGTCCTTCGCCCACTGCGCGGCGGAGACCTTCTTGCCGTCCTCGGGCTTCACCTTGGCGATCTCCACCTGCCCGCCCTGGGCGGTGATGCGGATCGTCTCGGCGCCCACCTCGGTGATCTCGCCGATCTTGCCCTTCACCGCGCCGAAGGTGCGCACCAGGTGCTTGCGCGAGCCGAAGAGCTGGAGCTTCCTGCCCCCGATCGTCGTCCACGCGCCCGGCGCGGGGTCGGCGCCGCGGATGGTGTCGTGGATCCAGTCGACGTGCTGGTTCCAGTGCACCCGCGCCTCGGCGGCGCGGAACCAGCCCTCGTAGGAGGCCTGCGACTCGTCCTGCACCACCTCGCGGTGCCTGCCGGCCACGACCAGGTCCGCGGCCTCGAGCATCGCCTGCACGCCCATGGGGAACAGGCGGTCGAAGTACACGGTGCCCAGCGTGTCGTCCCCCGAGATGGGCGTCTCCTTCTGCAGGATCACCGCGCCCTCGTCCAGGCCGTCGGTGGGCCGGAAGATGGTGAGCCCGGTCTTCGTCTCGCCCTTGGTGATGGGCCAGTTGATGGAGCTGGGCCCGCGGTACTTCGGCAGGAGCGAGGGGTGGAACTGGATCGTGCCGTGCTTCGGGATGTTCACGAACTCCTGCGGCGCGAACTGCAGCACGAAGGCCATGATGCCGATGTCGGCGTCCAGGCCCTTCATGGCGGCGGCGGCCTCCGGCGCCTTGAGCGAGGGGAACTGGAAGACCGTCAGGCCCTTCTCGACGGCCGCCACCTTCATGGGATCGGGCTTGCCGCCCTCCTTCTCCGGCGCGCAGAACACGCCCGCGACGGTGTCGCCGCGCGCGAGAAAAGCCTCCATGACAGCCTTGCCGAAGTCCTGCTGACCGATGATCGCGATGCGCATGGTGAGTTATCCGTTCAGAAAACCTTGGGAACACGGATGGACACGGATGGACACGGATGAACGCGGATGGCCCTTGACGTTCGGGCCATGGAGCCCGGGGCAGCGCCCATCGCGAATCCGGGATGGCGCCTGCCGGTCAAGAAACATCCGTGTTCATCCGTGTCCATCCGTGTCCGGGCCTTTGGGTCGCGCGACTCGCCTACGCGGCCTTCTTGGGCGGGGCGGAGAAGGCGCCGGCCGTCTTCATGGCCGTGATGCGCGCCTCGTCGTAGCCCAGCACGTTCTTCAGCACGTCCTCGGTGTGCTCGCCGAGCAGGGGGCTCCTCTCGATCCTCGCGGGCGAGGCCGAGAGCTTGATGGGCATGCCCACGTTGAACCACTTGCCGCGCTGCGGGTGGTCGAGCTCGACCCACATGTCGCGGCCGCGCACGTGCTCGTCGTCGGCGAGGTCGCTCGTGGACATGATGGGGCCGCAGGGCACGTCGATCTCGTTGAGGATCGCCATGAACTCGCGCTTCGTGTACTTCGAGGCGAACTGGCCGAGCAGCCCCCACATCTTGGCCTGGTGCCGGCGGCGGTCGGCGATCTTCGCGAGGTCGGGGTCCGTCGCGAGGTCGGGGTGGTGCACCTCGGGCCCGATGCGCTTCGCGAGGGCCTCCCACACCGCCTCCTGCACGACCACGTAGATCCAGTCGTTGGGGCCGTGCGGCTTGCAGTGGATCGCGTTGCCGAGCTGGCCGCCGCCCGAGTCGTTGCCCGCGCGCGGCACGTCGCCCATGCCCTGGTAGGTGGGCACGGAGTACTCGGCGAGCTCGCCGCGCGTGAGGCGCTGGTGGTCGCGGAACTTCACGCGGCACAGGTTCATCACCCCGTCCATCATCGCCACCTCGACGTACTGGCCCTGCCCGGTGCGCGTGGCCTGGTGCAGCGCCGCGAGCAGGCCGATGGCCAGGTGCAGGCCCGTGCCGGAGTCGCCGATCTGCGCGCCGGTCACGAACGGCGCGCCGTCCGGGATGCCCGTCGTGCTCATCGCCCCGCCCATGGCCTGGGCGACGTTCTCGTAGGCCTTGAAGTCGGCGTAGGGGCCGGAGGAGCCGAAGCCCTTGATGGAGCCCACGACGATGCGCGGGTTGATCTCGTGGATCTTCTCCCAGGTGAACCCCAGCCGCTCGAGCACGCCGGGGCCGAAGTTCTCCATCATGATGTCGCACTTCCTCAGGAGGTCCACGAAGACCTCCTTGCCCTCCGCGGTCTTCATGTTGACCGTGATGGAGCGCTTGTTGCAGTTGAGCATCGTGAAGTAGAGGCTGTCGGCGCCGGGCACGTCGCGCAGCTGCCCGCGCGTGGCGTCGCCCTGCGGCGGCTCGAACTTGATCACGTCCGCGCCCATCCACGCGAGCAGCTGCGAGCACGTCGGCCCCGCCTGCACGTGGGTCATGTCGAGGATTCTCACGCCTTTGAGAGCTTCCATTCGCTTCGCTTCCTATTCAGGTGGGGGTCCGGGCGGCGAGTGGGTGGAACCGCGGACGAACGCGGACGCTGGCCGGCTTGCGGCGGTCGACGAGGCGGCAGGCGCCGCTGCCCGCCCCGCAAGCGCTTCCGGACAGGGAAGCGAGCCGCCTGCATCCGCGTTCATCCGCGGTTCCACCCGACCACCCCGCGGAGCCCCCGATTGTAAGGCCCCGCGGGACGGGCTACTTCTTCTTCGCGGTGGGGTTGAGCGCGGTGATGCGTCCGCTCTCCGTGCCCGCCTTCTCGTCGATGATCGCGTTGATGAGCGTCGGCCGGCGGGAGCGGATGGCCTCCTCCATCGCCTGGCGAAGCGCCGCCGGCGTGGTGGCGTACACGCCCACGCCGCCGAACGCCTCCATGAGCTTCTCGTAGCGCGCGTCCTTCACGAACACGAGCGGGGCCGGGTCCCTGCCGCCGGTGGGGTTCACCTCGTCGCCGCGGTAGACGCCGTTGTTGTTGAGGATCACGACGCACACCGGCAGGCCGTAGCGGCAGATCGTCTCGACCTCCATGCCCGAGAAGCCGAAGGCGCTGTCGCCCTCGATCGCGATCACCGGCTGGCCGCTCACCACCGCGGCGGCCACCGAGAAGCCCATGCCGATGCCCATCACCCCCCAGGTGCCCACGTCCAGGCGCTTGCGGGGCTTGTACATGTCCACGATGCTGCGCGTGAAGTCGAGCGCGTTGGCGCCCTCGTTCACGACGATGGCGTCGGGGTTGGCCTTGACGATGTCGCGCACCACGTTGAGCGCGCTGTGGAAGTTCATCGGCGCCGGGTCCTTCGCCAGCGTCTCGGCCATCTTGGCGACGTTCTTCGCCTTGCGCTCGGCCACCGCCGCCGTCCACTCCGCCGGGGGCCTGGGCCAGTCCGCGCCGAGCCCGGCCAGGAGGGCGGCCACGCACGAGCCGATGTCGCCCACCACGGGCGCGTCGATGCGCACGTTGCTGTCGGCCTCCGTGGGCGAGATGTCCACCTGGATGAACTTCTGGCCGCCCCACTCCTTGGACGACTTGCCGCCCCAGGTCTTGCCCTTGCCGTGCGACAGCAGCCAGTTCAGGCGCGCGCCGACGAGCATCACCACGTCGGCCTCCGGCAGCACGAAGGAGCGCGCGGCCGAGGCGCACTGCGGGTGCGTGTCCGGGAGGATGCCCTTGGCCATCGACATCGGCAGGTAGGGGATGCCCGTGCGCTCGACCAGCGCGCGGATGTCGGCGTCGGCCTGCGCGTACGCCGCGCCCTTGCCCAGCAGGATGAGCGGCTTCCTCGCGCCGCGCAGGAGGTCCAGCGCGCGCTGCACCGCATCCGCGGCGGGGATCTGGCGCGGGGCCGGGTCCACCACCTTGATGAGCGAGCGGCGGCCCGCCTCGGCGTCGATCGACTGCGGGAAGAGCCTGGCGGGCAGGTCCAGGTAGACGCCGCCGGGGCGGCCCGAGACGGCCGCGCGGATGGCGCGCGCCACGCCCACGCCGATGTCCTCGGCGTGCAGCACGCGGAAGGCGGCCTTGCACAGGGGCTTCGCGATCGCGAGCTGGTCCATCTCCTCGTAGTCGCCCTGCTGCAGGTCGACGACCTCGCGCTCGCTCGAGCCGCTCACGAGGATCATCGGGAAGCAGTTGGTCGTGGCGTTGGCGAGCGCGGTGAGGCCGTTGAGGAAGCCGGGCGCCGACACCGTGAGGCACACGCCGGGCTTGCCGGTCATGAAGCCCGCGATGGAGGCCGCGTAGCCGGCGTTCTGCTCGTGGCGGAAGCTCACCACGCGCATGCCCGCGGCCTGCGCCTTGCGCGTGAGGTCGGTGATCGGGATGCCGGGCAGCCCGAAGATCGTGTCGATGCCGTTGAGCCTGAGCGCGTCGATGACCAGGTGAAAGCCGTCCGTCGTCTCGGGCATCTGCGCCTCGGCGGCGCCTTGCCCCGCGGCGGCCTGCGGCGCGGCGACGTGATCGGTGACGGTTGCCATGGATACCTCCTGAGGGAGCGGGCCCGCCCGGGCGCCGGGGAGCGCGGCGGGATCTCGTGCTGGATGCTTCGTCCGTCGTCGGCCCCCTCGCCCTCGGCTGGGCCGCGTCGAATCGCGCTAGAATGTTAGGGAACCGCGCTTGCGCACCGCCTTGATGCGGGTCAATTGTCGATCCCCATGACCCTGCTGGCCAATCATCCCGACCGCACAGACGTGTGCGACCGGCTCCACCAGAACATCGTCCTTCGCCGCCTGCCGCCGGCGGCCTTCGGCGAGCTCGAGCCGCTGCTCGCCATCGTCGACTACCGCAAGGGCGACGTCCTGCTCACGCAGGGCGCCCACGAGATGGAGCAGTACTTCGTGCTCGACGGGGTCCTCAAGCGCGTGGTCTCCAACCCGGAGGGCAAGGAGATGATCCTGCGCTTCGCGAAGGAGGACGACATGGACACGAGCTACGCGGCCTGGAAGCTGCGCACGCCCGCGCCCTACTCGATCCGCGCCGTCACCAAGGCGCGCGTGGCGAAGATGCCCCTGCCGCAGTGGGCCGCCTTCCTCGACCGCCACCCCGACCTCAAGGAGGACTTCGAGTACGAGGTGATGTTCCTCATGAGCGAGGTCATGGCGCACACGATCACCCTGCACCTGCTGGACGCCCCCGGGCGCGTGCACCGCTTCCTGAGGAAGCACCCGGAGCTCTCCGAGCGCGTTCCGAAGAAGGAACTCGCCTCCTACCTCAACCTCTCGGCCGAGACGCTCTCGCGCCTGAAGCACGCCGGCAAGATCTAGCGCCGGGCTGGCCGCGGCGCCGGCGCCGCCCTATAGTCGTGCGAGGCCCGCGCGAGGAGGCGCCCGATGCTGGACGAGACGCTCGTGTTCCACCGCACCGAATCCGGCGAGCGGCAGGCCGCCGGCCCCGCGCCGGGGCTCGCGCCGGGCCTTCGCCGGGCCCTGGGCCTCGTCGACGGCGAGCGCCCCCTGGGCGAGATCGCGCTGCGGCTTCGCGCGGGCGAGGCGCAGGCGGTTTTCGAAAGGCTCCTGGCGCTGGGGCTGGTCGCCCTCCCCGACGGCTCGCCCGCGCCCGCCCCCGGCCCGGCGGCCTTTCCGCCGCCGGCGCCCGGTCCGGAGCGGCTGGACGAGATCCGCCGCCTCGCGATCCGCGAGATCTCCGACCGGCTGGGTCCCAACGGGGACGCCCTCGCCCGCCGGATCGAGGCCTGCCGCACGCCCGCGGCCCTGCGCGAGGCGCTGCTCTCGGCGGGGGCGATCCTCGCCACCCACCTCGGCGCCGATTACGGCAGGCGGTTCGCGGGGCGCATCGCCCCGGACCTCGCGCCGCCCTGACCTAGCGCCGCAGCTGCTGCTGCGGGAAGGTCTTCATGCGGCCCGACATCGTCGTGAGCTCGTCGGCGATGCCCGCGGGACCGGCCACGGTGCCGACCACCTCGTGGCACTTGGCGTGCTCGCGCTCGTTCGCGACGATGCCGCGCAGGATGAGCCGGCCGTCCTTCGCCTCGATGGCGACGTCGATGCCGGCGGTGGCCGGGTTGGCCTTGAGCGCGGCCCGCGCCCGCGCGCGCAGCGCGAGGTCGCCCAGCTGCTGGCGCGAAGCCGCCGTCTCCTGGAACGCGGCGCTGCGCGCGAGGCCCACCACCATGTCCACGCAGGTGGGCACGGGGATGCGCTCGGTGTTGAGCGTGAGGTCGTAGAGGGTCGGATCGCCCCAGTGCACGCCGAAGTGCTCCTCCATGCGGCTCGCGCGCGCGTGGTCGTCCACCTCGATCTCGTGCCGCGCGAGCTTTTCGTCGTCCGTCTCCAGGCGCTGCATGAGGCGCTGCACGCGCACCTCCATGGGCGCGCACACCCGCACGCAGGGCACGTGCGCCACGGCGCGCAGCCACATGGTGGCGCCCCAGCCGCGGACGAGCACGTTTCCCTTCACCGCGAGGTCGTAGACCTCCTCGGCCGTGAAGATCGAGATGGACTTCTCGTCGGCCGTCCAGCGCTCGAACGGCCCCGCCTTGCCCTCGCGAAGGCGCCGGATGAGGCTCTTCTTCACGTGCATCCTGCCGGCCACCACGTCGCCCACCTCGTGGCGCACCATCTCGAGGCCCAGGGCCTCGCACACGCCCGCCGCGACGTCCGAGCCGAGCGTGGCCATCTCCTGCGTGAATGCGATCACCGCCATGTTCCGCCGACCTCCCGTCTTTTCGCGCGCCGGCCCTAGCCCGACCGCCCGCCGCGGCCGCGGACGATCGCGAGCGCGCGGGAGATGAGGGGCGAGAAGAGCAGCAGCAGCGCGGCGCCCGTGATGGTGCCCACGAGGCCGTTGTCGAAGAAGATGCGCATGTCCCCCTGCGAGCCGAGCATGGCCTGGCGGAAGGAGTCCTCCGCCCGGTCGCCCAGCACCAGCGCGAGCACCAGCGGGGCCATGGGGTAGTCGAGCTTCTTGAAGACGTAGCCCAGGATGCCGAAGACGACCATGAGCCACACGTCGAACATCGAGTTGTGCACCGTGTAGGCGCCGATGGCGCAGATCACCAAGATCACCGGCGCGATGATCGCGAAGGGGATGCGCAGGATCGACGCGAACAGCGGCACGCAGGTGAGCACCACGATGAGGCCCACGATGTTGCCCAGGTACATCGAGGCGATGAGGCCCCAGACGAAGTCCGCCTTCTCCGTGAAGAGGAGCGGGCCCGGCTGCAGGCCCCAGATCAGCAGGCCGCCGAGCAGCACCGCCGCCGTGGGCGAGCCGGGCACGCCCAGCGTGATCATCGGGAGCAGCGCCGAGGTGCCCGCCGCGTGCGCCGCCGTCTCGGGGGCGACCACGCCCTCCACCACGCCGGTGCCGAACTTCTCGCCGTCGCGCGAGAGCTTCTTGGCGAGGCCGTAGGACATGAACGAGGCCGGCGTGGCGCCGCCGGGCACGATGCCCATCATGCAGCCCACGAAGGAGGCGCGCAGGGAGGTCTTCCAGTAGCGCGGCAGCTCCTTCCAGGTCTCGATGACCACCTTCATGTTGAGCTTGGCGTTGGTGCCCTTGAACTCGAGGCCCTCCTCGATGGTGAGCAGGATCTCGCCGATGCCGAACAGGCCGATCACCGCGATGAGGAAGTCGAATCCGGCCAGCAGGCTCTCGAAGCCGAAGGTCAGGCGCAGCTGCCCCGTCACGGTGTCGATGCCCACGGCCGCCAGCGCGAAGCCGGTCATCATGGCCGTGATGGTCTTGAACGGCGAGCCGCGCGCCATGCCCACGAACGCCGAGAACGTGAGCAGGTACACCGAGAAGAACTCCGGTGGCCCGAACCTCAGCGCGAACCTGGCGATGATGGGCGAGACGAAGGTGATGAGGATCACCGCGACGAGCGCGCCGACGAAGGACGACGTGAACGCCGCGGTGAGGGCCGCGCCGGCGCGGCCCTTCTGCGCGAGCGGGTAGCCGTCGAAGGTCGTCGCCACCGACCAGGGCTCGCCCGGGATGTTGAAGAGGATCGACGTGATGGCGCCCCCGAAGAGCGCGCCCCAGTAGATGCACGACAGCAGGATGATGGCGGAAGTGGTGCCGCCCGGCTGCTGCGCCATGGTGAAGGTGAGCGGCAGCAGGATCGCCACGCCGTTGGCGCCGCCCAGGCCGGGCAGCACGCCGATGAGCACCCCCAGGCTCACGCCCGCGAGCATCAGCGCGAGGTTGAACCACGACATGGCCACGGCGAAGCCGGCCATCAGCGACTGGATCTCGTGCATTCGGGAGGGCCTCTAGTGTCAGGTGAAGCCGATCATGGCTTCGAGCGGGCCCTTGGGCAGCGGCACCTTGAACCAGACCTCGAACATGAGGAAGAAGAACACGACCACGCCCAGCGAGATCGGCACGATCTTCGTCCACCGGTACTTGCCCAGGTACCACATGAAGAAGGCCATGAAGATCGCCGAGGAGGTGTAGATCCCCAGGCTGAACCAGGGGTTGGCGATCATCGCCACGTAGACGACCGTGGGCGCCATCACCGTGAGCACCATTCGCAGCTGGCCCCACTGCACGAAGGCCGCGCGCCCGCGCTCGCCCAGGTTCAGGGCCTTGAAGATGGTCGCCGCCGACGAGGCGACGATCAGCAGCCCCACGTAGAAGGGGAAGTAGCCCGCCTGCGGCCCGTCGTCCCCCCACGAGGCGCCCAGGCGCCGGCTGTCCCACATCACCAGCGCGCCGAGGGCGAGGAAGATCCCCGCCATCGCGAGCTCGGCCACGCGCACGGACGTGACCGGCTTTCCCTCATCCATCGACCGTCTCTCCTCGTTGTCGTCTGCGCGTCGATGCCGCGCGGGGGGCGCCGCCCCCCGCGCGTCCCGGCCTCACTTCTTGGCCAGGAAGCCCGCTTCCTTCATGAGGCCCTCGTGGAGCTTCTCGGCCTTGGCCACCCAGTCGGCGTACTCCTTGCCGGTGAGCGCCGTCTGGTTGAAGGCGCCGTCCTCCATGAACTTCTTCCACTCCGGCGTCTCGCGCACCTTCTCGAGCAGGTCCACGTAGTACTTCACCTGGTCGGCCGTCACGCCGCCGGGCATGAAGATCCCGCGCAGCATCACGTAGTCCGTGTTGACGCCCGACTCCTTGCAGGTCGGGATGTCGTTCCAGCTCATGTCCTTGGTGATCTTGGCCTTGTAGGGCATGCGCTGGTCGTCGAAGACGCACAGCGGCCGCAGGTTCCCGGCGCGCCACTGCGCCACGGCCTCGATCGGGTTGTTCACCGACGAGTCGATGTGCTTGCCCACGAGCTGCGTGGCCACGGCGCCGCCGCCCTTGTACGGGATGTAGGTGAACTTGGCGCCCGTCTGCTTCTCGAGGGCCACGGTGACGATCTGGTCCTCCTGCTTGGAGCCCGTGCCGCCCATCTTGAACTTGCCGGGGCCGGCCTTCTTCGCCGCCTCGACGTAGTCCTTCGCCGTCTTGTACGGCGTCTCGGCGTTCACCCACAGGACGAACTGGTCCAGCGCCAGCATGCGCACCGGCGTGAGGTCCTTGTAGTTGAACGGCACGCCCGTGGCGAGGGGCGTGGTGAAGAGGTTGGAGAGCGTGATGATGATCTTGTGCGGGTCGCCCTTGGCGCCCTTCACGTCGAGGAAGCCCTCCGCGCCCGCGCCGCCGCCCTTGTTCACGACGACCATCGACTGCTTCATCAGGTTGTGCTTGGCGATGATCGACTGGACGAGCCGCGCCATCTGGTCCGCGCCGCCGCCGGTGCCGGCCGGAACGATGAACTCGACGGTCTTCGTGGGCTCCCAGGCCAGGGCAGGCGTGAGGACGGAGAAAGCGCTGGCGATCACGGCGGCCAGCAGGGATTTCGCATACGTGCGTCGTTTCATGTCAGGTCTCCTCTTGAGGCGGTCGTTGGAATGACGGCGTGGCGGATTCTATCCCGCGAGGAAGCCCGCCGGCCACGGCCGGCCGTGGATACCCCCCCGTCGATGCCGCTCTTGTGGCGACGCGGGCATTCTAGAACCGGCGGGGGCCGCGAGTCTCTTGACCCGCGTCAATCGCGGCCGGCCGCGGCTAGCGGATGAGCAGGACGGGGACGTGCGTGAGGCCCAGCACCTTCGCCGTGACCGAGCCCATGACGAGGCCGGCGACGGCGCCCAGGCCGCGCGCGCCCATGACGATCTGGTCCACCGCCCGCTCCTCCGCGAACTGCGCGATGACCTGGGCGGGCTCGCCCACGCTGATGTGCGCCTGGTACGCCACGCCCGCCGCATCGAGCGTCGCGCGCGCCGAGGCGAGGCACTCGCCGCCGCGCTCGCGGTGGTAGGCCTGCAGCTGCTCGGCCGGCACGAACCGGCCCACGCTGCCGGGCAGCGCCGGCTGCACGTTCAGCAGGTGGATCTCGGCGGGCGCCTTGTACCAGGCGAGCTTCTTCAGCAGGTGGCCCACGGCGCGGTCCGAGGACTCGGATCCGTCGACCGCGACGAGGAATCGCAGCATTCGTGTCTCTCCCTTCCGGAGGGTTCAGTGGCCGGTCCGGCCCGGGCCGTCGGCCCCGGCGAGATCGGAGACGGGCTCGGCGCGCTCGCGGGCCTGCGCCCGCGCGGCGAGGAACTTGCCCACGGCCACGACGGCGATGGCGCCCAGGGCCGGCGCCGCCGTGTGCAGCCAGGCGGCGTGGGCGTCCACCCAGGCCTTCACCGCGGGGTCGGAGACCGCCATGTCGCCCGCCACCCAGCCGAGCAGCCCCGCGCCCAGCGTGATGATGACGGGAAAGCGCTCCATGAGCTTCAGGAGCATGGTGCTGCCGAAGATCACGAGCGGGATGCTGATCGCGAGGCCCAGCACCAGCAGGGTGAGGCTGCCCTTGGCGGCCGCCGCCACGCCGATGACGTTGTCCAGGCTCATCACCAGGTCGGCCACCAGGATCGTTCGGATGGCCGCGCCGAGGCCGCTCGCCTGCGCCGCGCCCTCGCCCTCGTCGTCCTCCGGCAGCATGAGCTGCAGCGCGATCCAGAGCAGCAGGGCCGCCCCGACCAGCTTGAGGTACGGCAGGCGAAGCAGCTCGACGGCCACGATCGTGAGCACGATCCGCATCGCGATGGCCGCGCTGCTGCCCCAGAAGATGGCCGCCTTCTGCTGCTTGGGCGGCAGCGAGCGCGCCGCCAGGGCGATCACCACGGCGTTGTCGCCCGACAGGACGATGTTCACGCCGATGATGGCCATGAGACCGCCCCAGAAATGCGCCGTCAGAAGTTCTTCCATCCTCGCCCTCTCCTCCAGTGTCGGCCCTCTCGGGGGGCCCGGTCGCGGCGCCGCCGCCAAATCCCCGCCGCGCGTGCGGTCGGAAGCGGTCGGACGCTCCTATAATGGCCGCGAGAATAGGCGATCGGCATCCTCCGTGGCGTTGACCTTGTTCAAGAATCGTGTCCTGGCCCTGGTCCTCGCGGCGTGCGCCGCGACGGGCGCCGTGGCCGCGTCCGACGCCGACATCGTCGCGGCGCGCGAGGCCGCGCAGCGGGGCAACCTCAAGGCGCTCGGCGAGGCGCGGGCCCGCGCGGCCGGCCATCCGCTGGAGGCCTACCCCGCCTACTGGCTGCTGGCGGCCACCCTCGACAAGGCGAGTCCCGACGACGTCCGCGCCTTCCTCGCCCGCTACGCGGACACGCCGCTCGCCGACGCCCTTCGCCGCGAGTGGCTGCGCAAGCTCGGCGCCGCCGGCGACTGGGACCTCTTCCGCGCGCAATACCCTGCGCTCGGCCTCGACGACGCCGAGGTGGCCTGCTACGCGCTGCAGGCGCGCCTCGCACAGGGCGACGCCGCGGCACTGTCCGAGGCGCGCGGGCTCTGGCTCGCGGCCCGCGAGTCGCCCGAGGCCTGCACGCCGCCCTTCGAGGCCGCCGCGCGGGAAGGCCTCATCGGATCGCCCGAGGCCTGGGAGCGCGTCCACCGCCTGCTCGACGCCGGGCTGGTGAAGGAGGCCCGCAAGGCGAATGCGTTCCTGCCCGCGGGAGAGCGGCTCGACGAACGGTCCCTGGAGCACGCGCGCACCGACCCGGCCCGCTACCTCGCGCGCGAGAAGTCGCGCTCGCCCTCGCGCGCCACCCGGGAGCTCCTCCTCTACGCCGTGGCCCGCCTCGGCCGCTCGCGTCCCGAGGACGCCGCCCGCCAGCTCGAGGCGCACGCCGCGGCGCTGGGCCCCGAGGCGACCCGGCGCGGGTGGGCGCGGCTCGCGCACGCGGCGGCCATCGATCACCACCCCGGCGCCCTCGCCTGGTACCGCGAGGCGGGCGACGGCCCGTTCACCGACGCCGAGCTCGAGTGGAAGGCGCGGGCGGGGCTTCGCGCCGGCGACTGGACGGCGGTCCGCGAGGCCGTGAACCTCATGCCGCCGGAACTCGCCCGGGAGCCGGCGTGGCGCTACTGGCTCGCGCGCTCCCTCGAGCAGGCGGACGAGCGGCCGGCGGCCGAGGCGATCCTGCGGCCCCTCGCGTCCGAGCGCCACTTCTACGGCCTGCTCGCCGCGGAGGAGCTGGGCCGCGCCCGCGCCCCGGACTGGCGGGAGCAGCCGGTGGCCGAATCCGACGTCGAGCGCGTGCGGGCGATCCCGGCCGTCTCGCGGGCGCTGGCGCTCTACGCCCTCGACATGAACCCGGAGGGCTTCCGCGAGTGGGTGTGGGGCCTGCGGGGGCTCGACGACCGCGGCCTGCTCGCCGCCTCCGAGGTGGCCTCGCGCGCCGGGCTCGCGGACCGCGCCATCGCCGCGGCGGCGCGGACGACCTCCGTGCACGACCTGGCGCGCACCTATCCCATCCCGCACCGCGAGCCGCTCGCCGCCGCCGCCCGGCAGTGGGACGTCGACGAGGCCCTGCTCTTCGGCATCATCCGCCAGGAGAGCCGCTTCAACCCGCGGATCCGCTCGCGCGCCGGCGCCACCGGGCTCATGCAGCTCATGCCCGCCACGGCGCGCTGGGTCGCGAGGCAGCTCCCCATCCGTCCCTATCGCCCGCAGCTGCTGGAGCAGCCCGACGTCAACGTGGCGATGGGCACCTACTACTTCCACCGCGTCCTGGCCGACCTGGGCGACCCCGTGCTCGCCACCGCCGGCTACAACGCCGGCCCGAAGCGCGCGCAGCGCTGGCGCGACGACCGGCCGCTGGAGGGCGCGGTGTACGCCGAGTCCATCCCCTTCAACGAGACGCGGGACTACGTGAAGCGCGTGATGGCCAACGCCTGGTACTACACGCACCGCCTGACCGGGCGGGTGGCGAGCCTGAAGGGCCTGCTGGGCACCGTGCCCGGCCGCGCCGCCGGCGACGAAGCCAGCGTGGCCGCCCTCCCGTGAGCGAGGGACCCGTCCTCGTGCTGGGCGCGAGCGGCTTCGTCGGCCGCTCCGTGTGCGCGCGGCTCGCCTCTCGCGGGCTGCCCCTGCGCGCGCTCACGCGCGACCCCGCCAAGGCGCGACCGCTCGCCGTGCTGCCCGGCCTCGAGGTAGTCGCCGGCAGCCCGCACGACGACGCCGCGCTCGCCGCGGCCCTGGATGGCGCGCGCGCCGCCGTGAACCTCGTGGGCATCCTGCACGAAAGCCGGCGCGAGCCGTTCGAGAAGGTGCACGTCGACCTGCCGCGGCGCCTGGCCGGCGCCTGCGCCCGCGCGGGCGTGCGGCGGCTCGTGCACATGAGCGCGCTGCACGCCTCGCGCGACGGTCCCAGCCGCTACCTGCGCACGCGCGGGCTCGGCGAGGAGGCGGTGCGCGAGGCCGGGGGGAGCCTGCGCGCCACCATCCTGCGGCCCTCGGTGATCTTCGGGCGAGACGACAGCTTCCTCAACCTCTTCGCGCCGCTCGTGGCGGCGCTGCCCGTCGTCCCGCTCGCCGGCGCGGCCACCCGCTTCCAGCCGGTGTGGGTGGAGGACGTCGCCGGCGCCGTGGCCGCCTGCCTCGACGACCCGGCGACCTCCGGCCGCGCCTACGACCTGTGCGGGCCGCACGTCTACACGCTGGCGCAGATCGTGCGATTCGTGGCCGCGCAGCTCGGGCACCGGCGGTGGATCGTCGCGCTGCCCGGCTGGGCCGCCTACCTGCAGGCCCTCGTGCTCGAGCACCTGCCGGGACCGGTCATGACGCGGGACAACCTCGCGTCGATGCGCCGCGACAGCGTGTGTGACTGCCCCTTCCCCGCCGCGTTCGGCATCGCGCCGGCCGCGATGGAGGCCATCGTGCCCGCGTACATGGCCGGCGCCGGCGCGCAGGGGCGCTTTGCCGGCTACCGCCGGCGCACCGGGGGGTGACATGTCCGGGACCCTGACGCTCGTCATCGGCAACAAGAACTACTCGTCGTGGTCGATGCGGCCGTGGGTGCTGCTGCGCCAGCGGGGCATCGCCTTCGAGGAACGGCGGCTGCGCTTCGACTCCGACGAATGGGACGCGGGCATCGGGCGCTGGTCGCCTTCGGGGCTCGTGCCGGTGCTGTGGCGGGGCCCGGTCGCGGTGTGGGACACGCTCGCCATCGTCGAGACCGTGGCCGACTGGTTTCCCGCGGCGGGCGTGTGGCCGGCGGACCCGGTGGCGCGAGCGTTCGCGCGGTCGGCCTCGGCCGAGATGCACGCGGGCTTCCGCGAGCTGCGCGCGCGCATGCCCATGAACATCCGCGCGAGCCACCCCGGCAAGGGACTCACGCCGGAGGTGCGCGCCGAGATCGGCCGCATCGAGTCGCTGTGGCGGCAGGCCCGGCGGCGCTTCGGCGGCGACGGGGCGTTCCTCTTCGGCGACTTCTGCGCGGCCGACGCGATGTTCGCGCCGGTGGTCATGCGCTTCGCCACCTACGGCGTGGCCCTCGGGGACGTGGCCTCCCGGTACTGCGAGGCCGTGCGCGCGGCCCCGGGCGTCTCGGCCTGGGTGGAAGGCGCGCTCGCCGAGACCGAGTTCGTCGCCGAGGACGAACCTTACGCCGAGCCGCCCCGCCCCTGAGGCGGGCGGACCGGGACGCGCGCGATGAGGATCTACGCCGTCGGCGGATCGGTTCGCGACGAGCTGCTGGGGCGGCCGGTCGAGGACCGGGACTGGGTGGTGGTGGGGGCGACGCCGGAGCGCATGTTGGCGCTGGGCTACCGTCCCGTCGGCGCGGACTTCCCGGTCTTCCTCCACCCCGAGACGCACGAGGAATACGCGCTGGCCCGCACCGAGCGCAAGACCGGCCCGGGCTACAGGGGGTTCGCCTTCCACGCCGCGCCCGACGTGACGCTCGAGGAGGACCTTCGCCGGCGCGACCTCACCATCAACGCGATGGCGCGCGCCGAGGACGGCACGCTGGTCGACCCCTGGGGCGGGGCCGGGGACCTGCGGCGGGGCGTCCTGCGCCACGTGAGCGAGGCGTTCGCGGAGGACCCGGTGCGGATCCTGCGCGTGGCGCGCTTCGCGGCCCGGTTCGGATTCGAGGTGGCGCCGGAGACGATGGCGCTCATGCGGGCGATGGTGGCGGCGGGCGAGGCCGACCACCTGGTGCCCGAGCGCGTGTGGCAGGAGCTCGCCCGCGGCCTGCAGGAGCCGGCACCGGCGCGCATGCTGGCCGTGCTGCGCGAGTGCGGCGCCCTCGAGCGCGTGCTTCCCGAGGTGGCCCGCGCCGGCGCGGCCGATGGCGGGGCCCTGCTCGACGCGCGCCTGGCCGCGGCCACCGGCTTCCCCCTGCCGGTGCGCTACGCCTGCCTCACCGTCGGGCTGCCGGCCGAGGCCGCCGCCGCGCTGGGCGCGCGGATCAACGCGCCCGGCGAGTGCCGGGACCTGGCCGGGCTGGTGGCGCGCGAGCGCGCCGCCGCGGAGGGCGCCGGGGCGCTCGGCGCGCAGGCCCTCCTGGGATTGCTGGAGCGAACCGACGCCTTCCGGCGGCCCGAGCGCCTGGAGCGGCTGGCCGACGTGTGCGAGTGCGACCTTCGCGCACGGGGCCTGGCGCGGCCCGTGCCCCGCGAGCGGTTGCGGCGCGCGCGGGAGGCCGCGCTGTCCGTGGACGCGGCGGCCGTCGCCCGGGCCCATCCCGGCTCGGTGCCCGCCGCCGTGCACGCGGCCCGGGCCGAGCGCATCGCCGCGGCCCTCGAGCCGGACTGAGGGCGAAAAAAAAGCCCCCGTCTCGCGGGGGCTTCGGCTCACTTCGCGCCCCGATGGGGCGCGCGGATCACTTACTTGCGGCGGGCCTTGGCGGCCGGGGCCTTGGTGGCCTTGGCGGCGGACTGCACGGTCGCCACGTTCTGCTCGACGGTCTTCTCGACGGTGTCGTAGAGCTGCTTGTTGATGGCGGCCAGGTTCGCGTAGGCGCTCTGCGCGGCGGCGATGGCGCTCTTCACGTTGCCGACATAGGCCTCGGAGCCGGCGGGCGCGTACTTGAAGGCCTCCTCGAGCGAGGCGGCGGCCGACTTGTTCAGGTCCGCGGCCTGCTTCTCGAACACCTTCTTCACCTCGGCGTTGGTCTCGGCGGCGGTCTCGTACACCGTGCGCGAGTACGCGTAGGCGCGCTTCATCACGGGCTCGAGGGCGGCGGAGTTCAGGGCGATGACCTCGTGCACGTCCTTGGCGCCGGCGAGGGCGGAGGCGTGGGCGGCGGCCTGCTCGACGGAGTCGCGGGCGGCGTCGAGGCCGATCTCGGCGAACTTCTCGAGGTTCGCGAGCGAGAGCTGCGCGAAGTGGGCGAACTGGTTGATGGCGGCTTCGTTGGCGGCGCTGAATTGGTCGACCTTGAACATGGATGTCTCCTGGACGTTGATGGCTGGGATCCGTCGCGGCAGCGGTTTTGCTGCACTGCACAAATGCGAATTTTAGGCTCCCGCAGAGGGAAGTCAAGGGGTATGGCCAAATATTTTTTGCGCCGCAGCAAAAATTGGGGAAGGCGCGGGAAATCAAGGACTTGGCGATGCCCGCCAACGGGCGGGCAAGAAAAAGGGCCCGCGAGCGGGCCCTGGGTCTGCGGCGCCGCGCCCCCGGAAGGGGCGGGCGGCGGCGCTCGCTACTGCACCTTGAGCCCGCGCTCCTTGAAGTAGCGCAGCGCTCCCGGGTGGAAGGGGATGGGCGCCCCGCCGGTGAGCTGGTTGTTCAGGTCCAGGAAGGCCGCGTCCTTGTGCACGCGCACCAGCTCGTCCTTCTTCTCGAAGAGCGTCTTGGTGACCTGGTAGACGAGGTTCTCGTCGGCCGAGGCGGGCACGACCAGGATGTTCCAGACGTCGATGTTGGAGGTGTCGCGCGTCTCGCCCGGGTAGGCGTTGGCCAGGATCTTGTTCTTCACGTAGAGCGGGCCGTACTTCTTGCGCATGGCCTCGGCCGCGTCGCCGTGGTCGAGGAGCTTGATCTTCTTGCCCGGGGTGGCCGCGAGGTCCGTGAGGCCGGGCGTGGGCACGCCGCCGACCCAGGTGAGGGCGTCGACCTTTCCGTCCTTGAGGGCGTTCACGCTCTCGGCGAGCGACAGGCGCTCGCGCTTCATGTCCTTGTCGGGGTCCAGGCCGAAGGCCTCGATCATGCGCAGCGTCATCACCTCGGTGCCGGAGCCCGGCGAGCCCGTGGCGATGCGGTGGCCCTTGAAGTCCGTGACCTTGTCGATGCCGGTGCCCTCGACCGTGACCACCTGCATGCGGTTCGGGTAGAAGACGGCGAGCGCGCGGGCGTCGACCTTCTTGTCCTTGAACTTGCCCAGGCCGTTGTAGGCGTCCCACGCGACGTCGGCCATCGAGAAGCCGATCTCGGACTTGCCGCCGCCGATGAGCTGCAGGTTGGCGACGGAGCCGCCCGTCACCTCGGCCGTGGCCTCCACCCCCGGGACGTACTTCGACAGCACGGCGGCGAGGCCGCCGCCGAGGGGGTAGTACACGCCAGCCGTGCCCCCCGTGCCGATCGAGATGCGGGTCTTCTTGTCCTGGGCGGCGGCCGTGGTGGCCAGGCCGAAGACGGCCACGGTGGCCGCCAGCGCTGCGATGAGTCTCTTCATGTCTGCTCTCTCCTCTCCGGGTGGGCGGGATTGCCCGCCGTTGGTCCGTCGCCCGGGGCCGAAGCGCACCGGTCGAGCGTGGCCACGGCCTGCCGGCCGCCGCCGTCTGCGTGGGCACGCGCGTGGCGCGCCGCGGCCTGCCCGCGGAACCGGGAGCCCACGACGGCGGGGCCACCAGGGGCCTCCGGCGTCGTCGACGCCCGGTGCGTTCCGCGACGGGCCATTCTATCCAAACTCCTCCTCTTCCTCTCCCAGGCCGAGCGAGAGCGGGCGGGCCGACTGGAACCCCAGGAGCGGCGAGGCGACCCCGCGGCCGATGCCCAGCACCTTGAAGAGCTCGCCCATCTCCGAGGGGTTGATGAGGCGGTGCACGGCGCTGGTCGCCTTCAGGCGCGAGAGGGTCATGCCGGGGTCGCCCTCCGACACGAGCACCGCCAGGCCGCACGAGATGAGGAAGTGCGCCTGCGTCGTGTAGCCCATCACCTCCGCCCCGCCCGACAGGGCCGCGCGCGCCATGGCCGTGAAGTCCACGTGCGCCGTGATGTCCTGCAGCCCGGGCAGGAAGAACGGGTCCGAGTGGTAGCGGTGCCGGTAGTGGCAGCGCAGCGTGCCCATGGCGCGCTGCGGGTGGTAGTACTCGGCGCCGGAGAAGCCGTAGTCGATGAAGAGCGCGAGCCCGTTGCCCAGCGCGGCGGACACGGAGCGCACCAGGCCCTCGGCCGCGAGGTTCACCTCGGTGAGGTATTCGTAGTCGCCCGGCGGCAGCACGCGCGCGGCCCGGCGCTTGAGGTCCCCGTCGGGCATCGGCTGGTCGTCCCAGGCGAAGCCCGCCTCGGTGAGGACGACGCCGCGCTCGAGGACCTCGCCGCCGGCGCGGTGCACGAGCGCGAAGGGCAGCACGTCCAGCACCTCGTTGGCGATCACGACGCCGTCGATACGCTCCGGCAGGGCGTCGATCCACTCGAACCGGTCGAGGTCGTCCGGGAGGCGCTCGGCCAGCCGCCGGCGCTGGCGCTCGCGAAGCTCCGGGCTCACCTCGAGCAGCCGGTAGCGCGCGGGCGCGGCGCGCTGCGCCTTGAGCTCCTCGAAGAGGTCGGCCGCGAGGATCCCCGTGCCCGGACCGAGCTCGAGCACGTCCCCGCCCGTGCGGTCGAGAACCTGCCGCACCTGCATCGCGAGGCAGCGCGCGAACATCGACGAGACCTCGGGCGCGGTGATGAAGTCGCCGTCCTGCCCGATCTTGTGCGCGCCGGCGGCGTAGTAGCCGAACCCCGGCGCGTACAGCGCGAGCTCCATGAAGCGCGAGAAGGGGATCCACCCGCCGGCCTCGCCGATCTCGTTGGCGATGCGCTCGGCCAGCTCGTGGGAATGCGAGGCCGCCTCGGGCGGCGGCGGCGGCAGCGAGAACTCGGCAGGGGGCGTCATCGTGGGCGGCGCCGTCGGGAAGGGGCGGGCAATTTCGCTACACTTTCGCCTTCTGTCGCGGCCCTTCCGGGCGCCGGGCGATCGATTCGGGGGACTATAGCACCATGAGCCAGCCTGCGGTTCTCGTCACGGGCGCCGCGCGCCGCGTGGGCGCGGCCATCGCGCGGGCGCTGCACGCGGCCGGCGCCGACGTGGCGCTGCACTGCCACCGCTCGGTCGCCGAGGCCGGGCGGCTCGCGGCGGCGCTGGAGGCGGGGCGCCCCGGTTCCGCGGCCGTGGTGCAGGGCGACCTCCTGGACGATGGCGACCTGCGGCGGATCGTCTCCGAGTCGGCCGCGCGCTTCGGCCGGCTCGACGCGCTCGTGAACAACGCCTCGTCGTTCCACCCGACGCCGCTGGGCTCGCTCACGCCCGCGGCCTGGGACAATCTCGCGGGCACGAACCTGCGCGCCCCCCTCTTCCTCGCCCAGGCGGCCGCGCCGCACCTGCGCGCCGCGCGCGGGTCGATCGTGAACATCGTCGACATCCACGCCGAGCGCCCGCTGGCCGGGTTCCTGGCCTATTCCGTCGCCAAGAGCGGCCTCGCGGGCCTCACGCGCGCCCTCGCCCTGGAACTCGCGCCCGAGGTGCGCGTGAACGGCGTGTCGCCCGGGGCCATCCTGTGGCCGGAGGACGGGGAAGCCTTCCCGGCGGCCGAGCGCGACCGCATCACGGCCCAGACGCCCCTGGCGCGGACCGGGTCGCCGGCGGACATCGCCGGCGCGGTAAAATACCTGGTCTTCGACGCGCCCTTCGTCACCGGCCAGGTCCTGGCGGTGGATGGCGGGCGATCGATCGCCCTCTAGACCAGGACCCGCCCCCCAATGACCGCCGCCGCCGCGCGCGACCCGCGCAAGGCCGATTTCGAGGCCGCCAAGCGCCGCAAGCGCATCCGCCGCCTCGTGGGGGAGGCCATCGCCGACTTCTCGATGATCGAGGCCGGCGACCGGGTGATGGTGTGCGTCTCCGGCGGCAAGGACAGCTACGCCCTCCTGGACGTGCTGGTGCACCTGCGCGACTGCGCCCCGGTGCCCTTCGAGGTCGTGGCGGTGAACCTCGACCAGCGCCACCCGGGCTTCCCCGCGCACGTGCTGCCGGAGTACCTCGCCTCGCGGGGCATCCCCCACCGCATCGAGGTGCAGGACACGCACTCGGTGGTCAAGCGCGTGATTCCCGAGGGCAAGACCATGTGCAGCCTGTGCTCGCGGCTGCGGCGCGGCGTGCTCTACCGGGTCGCCAAGGAGATCGGGGCCACCCGGATCGCGCTGGGGCACCACCGCGACGACATCCTCGAGACCTTCTTCCTGAACCTCTTCCACAACGGCAAGATCAAGGCCATGTCGCCCAAGCTCGTCTCCGACGACGGCCGGCACGTGGTGATCCGCCCGCTGGCCTACGTCGAGGAGAAGGACCTCGCCGCCTACGCCGCGGACCGCGCCTTCCCCATCATCCCCTGCGACCTGTGCGGCTCGCAGGAGAACCTGCAGAGGAAGCACGTGAAGGCGATGCTGCGCGAGTGGGAGCGCCGGCACCCCGGGCGCGTGATCTCCATCTTCAGCGCGCTCACGCGCGTCACGCCCTCGCACCTCATGGACCGCAAGCTCTTCGATTTCGCGGGCCTGGTCGCCGACGGCCTTCCCCACCCCGACGGCGACACCGCCCTCGACCCGCAGGAGCTGCCGGACGTGACCCAGGGCACGCTCGTGCGCTTCTCGCCCGGGCGAGGTTGACGCCCGGACAGGCTCCACCGACTCCACCTGCTACGATTCCCCCACGGGGCGCGAAACGACGACGCCCCGGACACAAGGACGACGAAATGACGCTCAAGCACCTGGCTCCCACGAAGAAGATCCACTCGTTCCACCCCCCGCAGCGCACCCTGCTCGGCCCCGGCCCCTCGGAGATCAACCCGCGCGTCATGGCGGCGATGAGCCTGCCGGCCATCGGCTACCTCGACCCGGTGTTCGTCGAGATGATGGAGGAGCTCAAGAGCCTGCTGCGCTACGCCTACCAGACGAAGAACGCCCTCACCTTCCCGGTCTCCGGCCCCGGCTCCGTGGGGATGGAGTACTGCTTCGTGAACATGGTCGCCCCGGGCGACAAGGTCGTCGTCTGCCGCAACGGCGTCTTCGGCGGACGCATGATCGAGAACGTCGAGCGCTGCGGCGGCACGCCCGTCATCGTCGAGGACGCCTGGGGCGAGCCCTGCGACCCCAACAAGCTCGAGGACGCGCTGAAGAAGAACCCGGACGCGCGCGTGGTCGCCTTCGTGCACGCGGAGACCTCCACGGGCGTGCAGTCGGACGCGAAGTCGCTGGTGTCGGTCGCCCACAGGCACGGCGCCCTCACGATCGTGGACGCCGTCACCTCCCTCGCGGGCTGCCCGGTGATGGTGGACGACTGGGACATCGACGCCATCTACTCGGCGAGCCAGAAGTGCCTGTCGTGCACGCCGGGCCTGTCGCCCGTGTCGTTCAACGACCGCGTGGTGGACCACGTGAAGGCGCGCAAGGACAAGATCCACAGCTGGTTCATGGACATGAACCTGCTGCTCGGCTACTGGGGCGCCACCACGCGCACCTACCACCACACGGCGCCCACCAACAGCCTGTACGCGCTGCACGAGGCGCTGCTGCTCGTCAAGGAGGAGGGCCTGGAGAACTGCTGGGCGCGCCACCAGCGCAACCACGTCGCCCTGAAGGCCGGCCTGGAGGCCATGGGCCTGCAGTACCTGGTCAAGGAGGGGGCGCGGCTGCCGCAGATGAACGCCGTGCACATCCCCGAGGCCATCCGCGACCGCGAGGCCGAGGTGCGCAAGACCCTGCTCAACGAGTTCAACCTCGAGATCGGCGCCGGCCTCGGGCCGCTCGCGGGCAAGATCTGGCGCGTGGGCATCATGGGCTACTCGTGCAAGCCCGAGAACGTGATGCTGTGCCTGTCCGCCCTGGGCTCGGTGCTCTCCGACATGGGGCTGCCCATCCAGGTGGGCGAGGCGGAAGCCGCGGCGCACTCGGCCTACGCGCAGATCCACGCGCAGGAGGCGCGGCGCAAGGTGGCGGCCATCAAGTAGGCCGCCCCGGGGCGCAGGAACGCGAAGGGCGCCTCGCGGCGCCCTTTTCGCTTCCGGCCCGCGCGGGGGGCTAGCGCTTGCCCAGCGTCTGGCGGAATCGCGCCTCGACCTGCGGCTGGCGGGCGTATTTCTCCAGGTCGACCGGCACCACCTTCTCGAGCTCGGCCAGGCGGTCGGTGGGCGAGGGGTGCGTCGAGAAGGTGATGGAGGCGGCCGACTCCTCCGGCTTCACCTGCGCGAGCATGGTGAGCACGGCCACGAGCCCGTACGGGTCGTAGCCCGCGCGCGTGGCGAGCACGACGCCCATGCGGTCCGCCTCGTATTCCATGCTCCTGTCGAGCGGACGCAGGAACAGACCGTCCTTCACGAGGTCGACGCCCGCGTTGGCGAGCTGCGACTTCAGCCCCAGCACGTCGCCGCCGCTGCGGCCGATGCGGTCGGCCGCGTAGGCCTTGGCCCCGGTGGCCGCGGCGCTCCAGCCCGCGTCGGACTGGATGGCCGAGAGCTGGTGCTTCTTCACCACGTGGGCGATCTCGTGGGCGAGCACGCCCGCGAGCTCCGACTCGCTCGCCAGGCGCTTCACCAGGCCCGAGGAGACCATCACGGTGCCGCCCGGCATGGCGAAGGCGTTGATGGTCTCGGTGTCGATGACGCCGAAGGTCCACGGCAGGTCCGGGCGCTCGGACTGCAGCGCGATCCAGCGGCCGACGCGGTTCACGTAGCGCTGCAGGCGGTCGTCGGGATAGAGGTGCGCGGCACCGAGGAAGCCGGCCGTGATGCCCTCGCCGAGCTGCACTTCCTCCTGCGTCGTGTACTCCTTGGTGGCCTCCTGCACCTGCTGGCCGACCTCCACCGCCTTCTTGCCGAGATCGAGCATGCGCCCGAAGTCGAGCTGGGCATGGGCCGGCAAGGCCATCGCCAGGGCGAGCGCCACGACGGGAATCCTCACGAGCCGCCTCCTTCCTTCGCGTACGCCACGGCCACGGCCGCGAGCTTCGCCTCGCGCGCGAAGCGCTCGGCGGCGGCCTTGTCGGCCCGGAAGGACTGCAGCTTCTGCAGGGCGGCCGGGTCCGGCGCGGCGTTCTTGAAATCCTCCGGAGAGAGGCCACGGATGCCGAGGGTGGCCACGCGGGAGGTCTTGGGCGCCTCGCGGCTGCCGAAGCTGAACATCGAGGTGAGGCCCCCCAGCGCTCCCCCGCTGCCGGAAGGCGCCGCCTCCACGGTGCTGCGGAAGCGCAGGTGGAAGGCGCGCACCCACCCGCGCTGCCTGGCGCCCGTCTCCACCTGGGTCCAAGCGCCGTGTCGGGAGATCACGCTGACCGCGGTGTCCGCGGCCAGCGGCGCGACGGTGCGGGCGTCGAACGCCGGCCGGTCCTTCAGGTCCGTGGCGCGGTTGGTGTTCGCCTGCTCCTGGGCGCGCGCGTCGCCAAACGGCGACAGGCCGAGGCCGGCGAGCAGGAGGACGAAGGCGAGGCGGGCGAGCATGGCGGCGATGATAGGTCGGCCGCGCGCAACATTCAATGAGTCGCGTGGCCGCGCCCTACAGGCCCAGCCGCTGCCAGATGGTCGTGGAGGGGCCGGCCTGGTTGAGGGTGTAGAAGTGCAGGCCCGGCGCCCCCAGCGAGAGCAGGCGGTCGCACAGCTCCGTCACCACGTCCAGGCCGAAGGCCTTGATCGAGGCGGTGTCGTCGCCGAAGCTCTCCAGGCGCAGGCGGATCCACCGCGGGATCTCGGCGCCGCAGGCGTCCGAGAAGCGCGCGAGCTGCGTGAAGTTGTTGATCGGCATCACGCCGGGAACGATGGGCACGTCCACGCCCAGCGCCTCCACCGACTCCACGAAATGCGCGTACGCGTCGGGGTTGTAGAAGTACTGCGTGATGGCCGAGTCGGCGCCCGCGTCGATCTTCTCCTTGAAGTGGCGAAGGTCGTCCGCCGGCCGGCGGGCCTGGGGATGGAACTCGGGATACGCGGCGACCTCGACGTGGAACCAGTCGCCGGTGTGCGCGCGCACGAACCGCACGAGGTCGGCGGCGTAGCGGAACTCCCCCGCCACGGCCATGCCGGAGGGCAGGTCGCCGCGCAGGCACACCAGGCGCCGGATGCCGGCCTCCCGGTAGCGGTCCAGCAGCGCCGCGATGCTCTCGCGGCGGGAGCCGATGCAGGACAGGTGCGGCGCGGCCACGTGGCCCTCGCCGTGGATCTCGAGGATGGTGCGCAGCGTCCCCTCCTGCGTCGAGCCGCCGGCGCCGAAGGTGCACGACATGAAGGCGGGGCGCAGCTGCGCGAGCTGGCGCCGGGCCGCGCGCAGCTTCTCCTCGCCCTCGGGCGTGCGGGGGGGGAAGAACTCGAAGCTGAAGAGCCGTGGCCGTTCGGTCTGCGATTTCATGGCGCGGGCCGGGGCGGGGCGCCCCGGCCCCCTCCCCTAGTAGCGGTAATGGTCGGCCTTGTAGGGGCCTTGCCTGTCCACCCCGATGTACCGGGCCTGGGCATCCGTGAGCTCGGTGAGCCGCGCGCCGAGCTTCTTCAGCTGCAGGCGCGCCACCTTCTCGTCCAGGTGCTTGGGCAGCACGTAGACGCCGACCGGGTAGCGCTCCGGGTTGTTGAAGAGCTCGATCTGCGCGATGGTCTGGTTGGCGAACGAGGAGCTCATCACGTAGCTGGGGTGGCCCGTGCCGCAGCCCAGGTTCACGAGGCGCCCTTCGGCCAGGAGGATGATTCGGCGGCCGTCCGGGAAGATGACGTGGTCGACCTGCGGCTTGATGTTGTCCCAGGCGTACTGCTTGAGCGAGGCCACGTCGATCTCGTTGTCGAAGTGGCCGATGTTGCAGACGATGGCCTGGTCCTTCATGCGCCGCATGTGCTCGTGCGTGATCACGTGGTAGTTGCCGGTGGCCGTGACGAAGATGTCGGCCTTGTCGCAGGCCTCGTCCATCGTCACCACGCGGTAGCCCTCCATGGCCGCCTGCAGCGCGCAGATCGGGTCGATCTCCGTCACCCACACCTGGGCCGAGAGCGCGCGCAGCGCCTGGGCCGAGCCCTTGCCCACGTCGCCGTAGCCGCAGACCAGCGCCACCTTGCCCGCCACCATCACGTCCGTGGCGCGCTTGATGCCGTCGACGAGCGACTCGCGGCAGCCGTAGAGGTTGTCGAACTTGCTCTTCGTGACCGAGTCGTTCACGTTGATGGCCGGGAAGCGCAGCGTGCCCTCCTTGGCCATCTGGTACAGGCGCTTCACGCCCGTCGTCGTCTCCTCGGTCACGCCCCTGATGTGGCCCAGCCGGGCGGAATACCAGCGCGGGTCGCGCGCCAGCGTGGCGCGGATGGAGGCGAACAGGCACGTCTCCTCCTCGCTGCCCGGGTGGTCCAGGACCTTCGCGTCGGCCTCGGCGCGCACGCCCAGGTGCAGCAGCAGCGTCGCATCCCCGCCGTCGTCCAGGATCATGTTGGTGAAGCCCCCGTCGGGCCACTCGAAGATGCGGTGCGTGTAGTCCCAGTACTCGGCGAGCGTCTCGCCCTTGCGCGCGAAGACCGGCGTGCCGCCGCGGGCGATGGCCGCCGCGGCGTGATCCTGCGTGGAGTAGATGTTGCAGGAGGCCCACCGCACCTCGGCGCCGAGCGCCTTGAGCGTCTCGATGAGCACCGCGGTCTGGATGGTCATGTGCAGCGAGCCGGTGATGCGCGCGCCGCGCAGCGGCTGCGTGGCGGCGAACTCCTCGCGGATCGCCATGAGGCCGGGCATTTCCGTCTCGGCGATGGCGATCTCCTTGCGGCCCCAGTCGGCCAGCGAGAGGTCGGCCACCGCGAAGTCGGCCGCGGCGTCTTGCTTGGGAACGGCGTTCATCATTCTCTCCGTCGATGTCGGTGTGAAGGATGCCGACGCGCGGACGGGCAGGCACACCCGGTCCTTGCAGTCGGGTGAGCGCCGTTCCTCTTGGGAATCCGAGCCTGGCGGGGCGGGCGCCCCGTTGCAACGCTCCTCGGAAGCGGCGGATTATACCGCGCCCGGCCCCCCATCGACCAGCGGACACGCCACCATGAGCGACACCCCTGCCCGGCTCCTCGCCTGCCCCGGCTGCGGCTCCGCCGTCGTCGAGATGGCCTTCGCCCTGGCCGGCCTGCCCCTGGAGGTCGAGGACGTGGACTACGCGGCGGGCAGCCCCACGCGCGGGCGGCTCGTCGCCGCGAACCCGCTGGGGCAGGTGCCGGCGCTGCTGCTTCCGGACGGGCGCGTGCTCACGGAGTCGCTCGCCATCGTCCAGCACGTGGACGACCTCGCCCCCGCGGCCGGGCTCGTGCCCCCGGCCGGCCACCCGGCGCGCGATGCGTGGCTTCGCTGGTCCGCCTTCCTGGTGGGCGCCGTCTACCCGACGTTCACCTACGGGGACGACCCGCGCAAGTGGGTGCCCGACGAGGCGGGCGCGAAGGCCCTGCGCGCGGCCACGGACCGGCACCGGGAGGCGCTGTGGCGCCAGGTCGCGGCGCAGGCCGGCACGCCCTGGTTCCTCGGCGGGACGAGGAGCGCGATCGACCTGTACCTGGTGGCGATGACGCGCTGGCGCCCCGGGCGGCGCTGGTTCGAGGAGAACGCGCCCACCCTCGCGGCCATCGCGGCCCGCGCCGCGGCCCTGCCCGGGCTGGCGCGGGCGCTGGCGCGCAACTTCCCCTAGTCGGCGATGGCCGTCGCCAGCGCGGGCTCGCCCTTCAGGCCCGCCGCCTCGCGCAGGAGCCTCGCCTTGTCGGTGGTCTCCCACATGAACTCGGGCTCCTCGCGGCCGAAGTGGCCGTAGGCGGCCGTCTTGCGGTAGATGGGGCGCAGCAGGTCGAGCATCGTGACGATGCCCTTGGGGCGCAGGTCGAAGTGCTCCTCGACGAGCCTGGCGATGCGCTCGTCCGGGAGGGCGCCGGTGCCCTCCGTGTAGACCGTGACGTTGATGGGCTTCGCCACGCCGATGGCGTAGGAGATCTGGATCTGGCACTGCCGCGCCAGGCCCGCCGCCACCACGTTCTTCGCCACGTAGCGCGCCGCGTAGGCGGCCGACCGGTCCACCTTCGACGGGTCCTTCCCGGAGAAGGCGCCGCCGCCGTGCGGGCAGGCACCGCCGTAGGTGTCGACGATGATCTTGCGCCCGGTGAGGCCGCAGTCGCCCTGCGGTCCGCCCACCACGAAGCGCCCGCTCGGGTTCACGAGGAACCGCGTGCCCTGCAGCATCTCCTTCGGCAGCACGGGCTTGATGACCATCTCGATCACCGCCTCCTTGATCTGCTCCTGCGAGACCTCCGGGGCGTGCTGCGTGGAGAGCACGACGGTGTCGATGGACACCGGCTTGCCGTCCTCGTAGCGGAAGGTGACCTGGCTCTTGGCGTCGGGCCGCAGCCACGGCAGGCGCCCGTCCCGGCGCACCTGCGACTGGCGCTCGACGAGGCGGTGGGCGTAGTGGATCGGCGCCGGCATGAGCACCGCGGTCTCGTCGCACGCGTAGCCGAACATCATCCCCTGGTCGCCGGCGCCCTGGTTCAGGTACTCGTCGGAGGCATGGTCGACGGCCGCCGCGATGTCCGGGCTCTGCTTGTCGTAGCAGACCATCACCGCGCAGCCCTTGTAGTCGATGCCGAATTCCGTGTTGTCGTAGCCGATCGCGCGGATCGTGTCGCGGGCGACCTGGATGTAGTCCACGTTGGCGTGCGTGGTGATCTCGCCGGCGAGCACCACCAGACCCGTGTTGCACAGCGTCTCCGCCGCGACTCGCGAGCGGGGGTCCTGCGCTAGAATGGCGTCGAGCACGGCGTCGGAGATCTGGTCCGCCACCTTGTCGGGGTGGCCCTCGGACACCGACTCCGAGGTGAAGAGGTAGTTCGATTTCATCGGGTTCGCCCCACAGTCGCGGTTGAACCCGATATTTTACCAAACATCCGCACCCCGCCCCCCGCGCCGGCGGACCCGCCTTGAGACTCCTGCTGCGTTTCCTCGCCTGGCTCGACCTCCCCGCGAACCACCGCCTGGGCGCGTTCGCCGGGCGCCTCGTCTTCCGGCTCTCGCCGCGCTTCCGCCTGCGCACGCTGGAGAACCTGCGCGCGGCCGGCGTGGTGCCGGAGGGAGAGGACGTGCCGCGGTTCGCGCGCGAGAACGCCGCCGAGATCGGCCGCGGTGCGGCCGAGCTCGCGTGGGCGCTCTACCGTCCCGTGGAGGCGGTGGCCGCGCTGGTGGTGGAGCTCGACGGCTGGGACGCCGTCGAGCGGCTGCGCGCCGCCGGCCGGCCCATCCTCTTCGTGACGCCGCACCTTGGCGGCTACGACGTGGCCGGGCGCTACCTCTGGTCGCGGCTGCCCATCCTCGCCATGTACCGGCCGCACAAGCTCGGCTGGCTCGACGCCGTGATCCGCGAGGGCCGCAACCGCGGCGCCGCGCCGGACGGCACGAACGTCGCGCCGGCCACCCTGGCGGGCGTGCGCCTGCTCCTTCGCCACCTGCGCAAGGGCGGATGCACGGTGATCCTGCCGGACCAGGTGCCCGGCGAGGGCGAGGGCGAGTGGGTCGAGTTCTTCGGCCGCCCGGCCTACACGATGACGCTCACGGGGCGCCTGCAGGAGGCCTCCGGGGCCGCGCTCGTGTACTGCTTCGCCGAGCGCCTGCCGCAGGGACGGGGCTTCCGCCTGCGACTGCGCGAGCGCGAGGCGCCGCTGCCGGCGGACCGGGCCGCCGCGGCACGCGCAGTGAACGAGGGCGTGGAGGCGCTGGTGCGCCTGGCGCCCGTGCAGTACCTGTGGGGCTACAACCGCTACAAGCGCCCGGCGGGCGCGCCGCCCGCGCCCGGCGCGCTGGGGGCGTTCACGCGCGGCGAGACGGGCCGGCCGTGGTGATGCTGCGCCGCCTCGGGTCGTGGCTGGCCCTCGGGCTGCTGTGGCTGCTGCACTGGCTGCCCACGCCCGCCCTCGGCGCCCTGGGCCGGGCGCTGGGCCGGCTCCTGTACCGGTTCGGCCGCGGGCGCGTCACCGACACGAACCTGCGGCTGTGCTTTCCCGGCATGCCGGAGGCCGAGCGGCGCGCGCTGGGCCGCCGGCACTTCGAGGCCCTGGGCCGCAACGCGCTCGAGATGAGCGTCATGTGGTTCGGCAGCGACCGGCGCGTGCTCGACCTCGTCGCCATCCGCGGGCGCGAGCACCTGGACCGGCTTCGCGGCAAGCCCATCCTGCTCCTCGTGCCGCACTTCGTGGGGCTCAACATGGGGGGCGCGCGCATCGCGCACGAGTACCCGGGCTCGGCGAGCATCTACAGCCGGCAGAAGAACCCGGTGCTCGACCGCCTGTTCCTGCGGGGGCGGCTGCGCTTCGGCCACCCGACGCTGCTGTCGCGCCAGGACGGCATGCGCCCCATCGTCAAGGCGCTGCGCGAGGGCCGGCTCCTCTACTTCCTGCCCGACATGGACTTCGGCCCGCGCGACGCGCTCTTCGTGCCGTTCTTCGGGGTGCCCGCCGCCACGGTGACCGCCCTGCCGCGCCTGGCGCAGCTGGGGCGCGCGACCGTCGTGCCGGCCATCGCGCGCCAGCTCGAGCGCGGCTACGAAATCGAGGTCTACCCGCCCTGGGAGGACTACCCCACCGGCGACCTCGAGTCGGACGTGCGGCGCATGAACGCGTTCATCGAGGCGCGCGTGCGCGAGGTTCCCGAGCAGTACTTCTGGGCGCACAAGCGCTTCAAGACGCGCCCGCCGGGCGAGCCCTCGCCCTACCGCCGCCGCTAGTCCGCCGCCTCGCCGGGCATGCGGTAGGGGTGCGCGCCCGCCAGGAAGTCCACGAGGTCGCCGTCGTGCTCGATGAGCACCGAGGCCGGCACGATTGCCTCGCGGCGCATCTCGCGCACGATGTCCGCGGCCCGCCACTGCGGCGGCACGATCACCGTGGCCACGGGATGGTCCTTGAGCCAGTCGCGGAAGCGGATCTCCTGTCCCGTGCCCGGCACGAAGGTGCCGACCTTCGAGGCGTCCGAGTCCACCACGAGCGGGAAGCGCGCCGCGTCGCAGCCGTAGCGCGCCATGAAGGCCGCGGACTTGCCCGTGCCGCCCCAGATGGCCACGCCGCCCGGGTCGCGCGCGAGGGCGTCGAGCCGCGCGGCGATCGCCTCGCGCGAGCGGCGCGTGGCCTCGCGGTAGCGCGCGCTGGCCGCGGCCACCTCCAGGTGCGCGTCCGGCGCGCGCAGGGCGACGAAGGCCGTGAGCACCTCCCCGTCGTAGGCGTGCGCCAGCGACTCGACGCGCGCCCCGCACGCGGCGAACATCGCCTCGAGCGAACGCGTGGTGAATTGCGAGCTGTGCTCGTAGTACAGGTCGACGGTGCGCGCGGTGGGCTGCAGGCGGTCCACGCAGGGCACCTCGACGTAGGCGCGCACCTCGCGGCCGGCCCCGGCGGCGTGGTAGGCGATGGATTGCAGGAAGGCCACGGGGCTCTCGAAGTGCTCCAGCACGTGGCGGGCGACGAGCAGGTCGGGCTTCAGCTCGGCGACGTGCAAGGCGGGCTCGAAGAGCCGCGCGCGCAGCTCCACGTCGCCGTGCACGCCCGAGGCGCCGTGCGGATCGAAGCCGACGTAGCGCCCGCCGGGGCGCATCCGCGCCAGGCCGGCGAGGAAGCTCGCGTCGCCGTGGCCGATCTCCACGACGACGGGCCGCGCCGGCACGCCCGCGAGGATGCGCGCCTGCAGCTCGCCGATGAAGGTCGACCACGCGGCGCCGCGGTTGAACATGAGGTTGGGCTTGGTGGTGTACGGCACGCGCGCGTAGTCGAAGGCGCGGTTGTACACGTGCGTGCAGCTCACGCACTGCACGAAGTCGAGCGGCAGGCGCTCGAGCTCGCGGGCCTGCGCCCCGGAGGCCGGCCACGCCAGCGTGGCGAGGGGCTGCTCGCCGCCGTCGAAGAACGGCGCGGCGACCCGGTGCCCGCAGGCCGGGCAGGCGTCGATGCCGCGGCCGCTCATGCCCCGCCCCCGCCGGCCTCGTCGAAGGCGCGCCCGAGGAACGCCTCCATCTCGCGCAGCGCCCCGCGGTCGCCGAAGAGCGCGCCGGAGGACTCGCGCACGCGGGCGCGCACGGACTCGCGGAAGGCCGCGTCGCGGGCGAGGCGCACGGCGAGCGCCACGTACTCGCCGGGCGAGCCCGCGACCAGCTCGCCCATGCCCATCTGCCGATAGCAGCCCAGCGTCACGCGCCCGCGCATGAGCGGCCCCGGCATCGTCACCACGGGCACGCCCAGGCCGAGGGCCTCGTAAGTGGAGTTGCCGCCGCCGAAGTGCGCGGGATCGAGCACCGCGTCCGCGCCCGCGAGCAGGTCCATGAACTCGGCCTCGGGCAGGAAGGGCAGGAAGCGCACGCGCCCGGCCGCCTCCGGCATGGCGCGCGCCAGGCGCGCGCGAAGGGCCTCGTTCCAGCCGGGCCGGTCGCTCGCCACGAGCGCGAGGTAGCCCTCGGGATCGGCGCGCAGCAGGTCCGCGAGCACCCCGTCGAAGGCGGGGTGGAACTTGAAGAGGCTCTGCGGGCAGGCGTAGAGCGCGGCGCCGGGCGGCAGGCCCAGCCGGGCGCGCACGC
>JAKOWJ010000291.1 GCA_029781595.1 Pseudomonadota bacterium
TGGCCGGCACCGGCCGCGCGGCCGTCGAGATGGCGCGCGCCGCCGCCTACGACGTCGTCCTCATGGACATGCAGATGCCGGAGATGGACGGGCTCGAGGCGAGCCGCGCCATCCGCGAGCTGCCGGGCTGGTCCGGCCGGCCCATCGTCGCCATGACGGCCAATGCCTTCGACGACGACCGCGCGGCCTGCCTCGCGGCGGGCATGGACGACTTCGTCGCCAAGCCGGTGGAGCCGGACCTGCTCTACGCCACGCTGCTGCGGTGGCTCGAGTGAGGGGACGGCGCCGGGCCCTGGCGCCGCGCTAGCCGCCGAGCGGCCGCGAGATCTCCCGCGCCTCGGCCTCGCCCGGCAGCTGCGGGCGGTCGCGCTCGCGGTTCACCAGGCACAGGAAGCCGAGCGGCTCACCCTCGGCCGCGCGGAACTGGTGCCAGGTCATCGGCGGCACGCTCACCAGGTCGTTGGGGCCGATCTCGTGCGCCGACTCGCCCACGAGGCAGCGCCCGCGCCCGCGGATCACCATGACGTTGTGCACGTGCTCGTGGCGCTCGAGCGTGGTCCACCCGCCCGGCGCCACCTCGAAGTAGCGAAGCTGCGCGCCCATCGCCGGGTCGTCGAAGAGCACCTGGCGCGTGACGTCGCGGAAGGGCGCCGTGCCCTCCTGCTTGTAGGCGAGGACATCCACGCCCTCCCAGTGGAAGGCGCCGTCGTGCCGGCGGACGGGCTTGTCGTTCATGAGGAGGCCTCGCGGACGGCGCGGACGAAGTCGCGGCTGCGTTCGGGGAGGGCGTCGCCCGCGACGAGCAGGCCGCCGCCGATGAGCAGCAACGTATCGCGTCCGTAGTCGGCAAGCATCTCCGGCACGCGCGCCACGCTCATGCCGCCGGCGGGCACGGGGAGCGTGGCCGCCATCGACTCCCACGGCTCGCGCGCGGCCCGCGCGATGGCGAGGCACGTCTCGCGCGTGTAGCTGAAGCGCCCGCCGTGGTTGGGGAAGATCGTCGCGTCGGCGCCCAGCAGGCGGAAGAGCTTGCCCAGGAGCAGCGCCGGCGCCACGCGCGAGGCACCGCCGAAGGCCGGGTGCGCGAGGAGCGCGAGGCCCGACTCGCGCCGCAGCCACTCGAACACCGGCAGGCCCACGAGCATGGGCGCGACCAGGGCCACGCGCACGCCGCAGTCGCGCGCGATGCGCGCCTGCTCCGCGAGCGCGGACGGGCCGCCCGAGAAGGTGGGCGCGTAGAGCGTCCGCCCCCCCGACTCGCGGTTGGCCGCCTCGATGGCGCGCTGCACCGCCGGCACGCGCGCGGCGAACGGCGAGTACGCCTGGTTCGCGAGGCCGTGGTCGTCCTTCACCAGGTCCACGCCGGCGCGCGCGAAGGTGCCCGCGAGCTTCGCCAGGTGCGCCACCGTCGAGCCCTGGGGCTTCAGCGCCGTGCAGGTGAGGGCGCGGCCCGCGGCGCCGGTCATCTCGCGCTGCCCCGCGACGCCGTGCGCCGGGCCCGGGAAGGCGGCCGCGTAGCCCGCGGGGAAGGCGACGTCCAGCAGCTCAACCTCGGGCTGCAGCGAGCAGTTGCCGAAGAGCATGTTGGCGAGCTGCGAGGCTTCCGGACCGGTCGTGGCGGCGGCCAGTCCCAGCGTCACCTCGAAAGCCTCGCCCGCGGGGCGGATCGCTTCGACGCTGGCCACGACTGCGGCGCGCACGCGCGCAACCGCGATCGCCTCCACGGGCATCTCCACGCTC
>JAKOWJ010000303.1 GCA_029781595.1 Pseudomonadota bacterium
CCAGCCGGGCGCGCACGCCCAGCGCCGGCGGCGGCGCCGGCCGCTCGTAGAAGACGGGCAGGCGCTCGAAGCGCGCCAGGCGCTCGCCGTAGTGGGCCTGCGCGCCTTCGGGCTCGAGGCACGCCGCCGAGACGAAGTGGTCGATCGCCGGCACGCCCGTGGTGTCCGGGTGGCCCCAGCCCGTCACCTGGACGGGCGCGAGACGCGCGTGCGACAGGAAGTAGGTGAAGGCGTGCATGCCGATCTCCGGGTAGAAGAGCACGTCCAGCGCGGCCTGCGCGACCGCCTCGCGCGCCGGCGCGAGGCGGGTCGGCAGCACGAACGCCGCGTCGGCGCTCGCGTCGATCGCCTCGCGCACCGCGTCGCGCCGGTCGCGGGCGTGCAGCACCACGACCTCGAAGCGCGCGCGGTCCAGCCCCGCGACGAAGCCCCGGAAGAGCTTGCCGATGGTGTGGTTGTGGAGGAAGGCGGAGAGGAAGCCCACGCGCAGGCGCCGCCCGCGCCGCGCCCGCGGCGCGGCGCCGGGCGCCTGCCACGCGAGGGCCGGGTGCAGGGCGAGGTGCATGCGCGCGACCTCCCGCTGCAGGGCGAGGTCCGGCTCGCCGTGATAGGCGAGGTAGAAACCGGTCGCCCCGATGCGCCGCTCGGGATCGGCCAGCGCGAGGCCACCTTGCGCGACCTGCGCGGCGTGGTGCGCGAGTGCCTCCCGCGCGGTGGCGATCGCCTCCACCGAGGGCGCCACCACGGGCAGGGCCAGCGCGCGCAGCACGCGCCAGGCCGCGTCGCCGGGCGCGAGGGCGATGGCCGCGTCGTAGCGGGCCAGGGCCTCCTCGAAGCGGCCGTCCTCCGCGAGCACGCCCGCGGCGGCCCCGAGGATCGCCGCATCGCGCGGCGCCGCCGCCGCGGCCTGGCGCGCGGCCTCCACGGCCTCGCCATGACGCCGGGAGAGCCCCAGCGACCCGGCCAGCGTGACGAGGGCGCGCGCATGGCCCGGCGAGCGTTCGAGCACGCCGCGCAGAAGCGACTCGGCCTCCGGGGCGCGGCCCGTCTCGTTGAGCGCGGCGGAAAGCGTGAGCGCCGCCTCGGTGAACCCGGGCGCGAGCCCGATCGCCCGCGTCCCGGCCCGCGCGCAGTCCTCGTGCCGGCCCTGCGACTGCAGCGCGCAGGCGAGGTTGTGCCAGGCGGCCGCGAGGCCCGGGTCGAGTTCGGTCGCGCGCCGGAAGGCCGCCTCGGCCTCGGCCGCACGGCCCAGGGCGAGCAGCGCCGTGCCGCGGTTGTTGTGGCCGCCGGCCGCGTCGGGCTGCGCGGCGACGACGGAGTCGAACGCCGCGAGGGCCTCCTCGTCCCGTCCCAGCCGGTGCAGCACGTCGCCCAGCATGCCGAGGATCGCGGGATGTCCCGGCGAGAGCTCGAGCGCCCCGGCGTAGTGCGCCCGCGCCTCCTCGAGGCGCCCGAGGCCCAGGGCCGCGTGCCCGCCGACCATCCGCAGGGGCAGGAAGCCGGGCATCCGCGACAGCGCCTCGCCGGCGAGGCGAAGCGCCTCCTCCTGGCGCCGCGCCTCCAGGAGCGCCACGCCGAGGTTGCCCGCGGCATCGGCGTAGCCCGGGTCCGCGTCCACCGCCGCGCGGTAGGCCGCGATGGCCTCCTCGCGCCGGCCCAGGGCCTGGCAGGCCGCGCCGCGCGTGTTGAGCGCGAAGGCATCGCGCGGCCACTCCCGCAGCAGGCCGTCGACGTGCGCGAGCGCCTCGGCCGGGCGGCCGCGGCGCAGCGCGATCAGGGCCACGAGGTGGCGCACGTCCGGGTTGCCCGGCACCCGCGCCCGCAGCGCGAGCGCGCCGCGCTCGGCCTCGTCGAGGCGTCCGGCGTCGAAGTGCGCGACGGTGTCGCGGAGGGCGGCGGCGTCCGCGGCGGAAAGCGGGGGCGGGGAATCCGGCATGGGGCGGGCAGCGGCGGGAAGCGGCAATGGTAGTCCACGCCGGGCGCCTTTCCCAAGGGCGGCGCGGCCCGGGACCGCCGGGGACCCGATGCTAGAATCGCGCCGTGCGGCTGCGCTTCACGAAGATGCACGGGCAGGGAAACGACTTCGTCGTGATCGACGGCGTCCGACGGCGCGTCGCCCTCGCCCCGGCCCAGGTGCGGGCCATCGCCGACCGCCACTTCGGCGTCGGCTGCGACCAGCTGCTGCTCGTCGAGCCCGCCCGCGAGCCGGGCAACGACTTCCGCTACCGCATCTGGAACGCCGACGGCGGCGAGGTCGAGCAGTGCGGCAACGGCGCGCGCTGCTTCGCGCGCTTCGTGCGCGACCAGGGGCTCACCGAGAAGGACGCGCTGCGCGTCGAGACCGCGCGCGGCGTGATCGTCCCGCGCCTGGCCGCCGACGGCCGCGTGAGCGTGGACATGGGCCCGCCGCGCTTCGCGCCGGCCGAGGTGCCGTTCGACGCGCCCGCGGAGCGGCCCACCTACGAGCTCGAGGTCGACGGCGCGCGGCTGGTCCTGAGCGTGCTCTCCATGGGCAACCCCCACGCGGTCCAGGTGGTCCCGGACGTCGACGCGGCGCCCGTGGACACGCAGGGCCCGCGCCTCGAGCGCCACCCGGCCTTCCCCAACCGCGTGAACGCGGGCTACCTGCAGGTCGTCTCGCGCGGCGAGGCGCGCCTGCGGGTGTGGGAGCGCGGCGCCGGCGAGACCCTCGCCTGCGGCACCGGGGCCTGCGCCGCCGTCGTCGCGGGCATCCGCCGGGGCCTGCTGGACCCGCGGGTTCGCGTGTCCACGCGCGGCGGGGAGCTCGTGATCGAGTGGGCGGGAGCGGCGCCCGGCATGACGCCCCCCTTCGCCCCCGTTATCATGACGGGCGATGCCGTGCGCGTCTTCGAGGGCGAACTGGAGCTCCCGGCGCCCGACCCCCAGGAGAGCCTGCCTTGCTGACCCCGGACCAAGTCGCCGATTTCCTCCGCCAGAACCCCGGCTTCTTCGAGCAGAACGTCGAGCTCCTCGTGAACCTGCAGATCCCGCACCCGCACGGCGGGCGCGCGGTGTCCATCGGCGAGCGCCAGCTCGTGGCGGTGCGCGAGAAGACGCGCCTGCTCGAGGACAAGCTTCGCGAGCTGATCGGCTTCGGCGAGGAGAACGACGCGCTCTCGGACAAGGTGCACCGGCTCGCCTGCCGGCTGCTCGACGCCTCGGGCCTGGACGAGGCGCTCGACACCGCCTACCTGGACCTGCTGGACCACTTCTCCGTCCCGCACGTGGCGGTCCGCCTGTGGGGCGTGGCCGAGAGCGATCCCGAGGCCAAGGAGTTCGCGACGGTCGCCGCGGAGATGCGCGAGTTCGTGGCGCGACTGCCCGCGCCCTACTGCGGCAACCACGCCGTCTACGAGAGCCAGGCCTGGTTCGGCGACGCCGCCCCGCACCTGAAGTCCTTCGCGCTCGTGGCGCTGCGCCACGGCGAGCACGCGTTCGGCGTGCTCGCGCTCGCCTCGGAGGACGCGCAGCGCTTCTACCCGGAGATGGGCACGCTCTACCTGCAGCGCATCGGCGAGCTGGTCGCGAGCGCGCTGTGGCGCCACCTCACCCCGGTCCGTGAGCCCGGCGCCTAGCGCCCTCGCGCGCTACCTCGACTTCCTGCGGCACGAGCGGCGCCTGGCCGCCCACACGCTCGCGGCCTACGGACGCGACGGCGCGCTCCTCGAGTCGCTCTGCGCCGGGCGCGGCCCCGCCGAGATCGGCGGCGCGGACATCCGCCGCTTCGTGGCGACGCTGCACGCCAAGGGCCTCTCGCCCCGCTCCCTCGCCCGCGTGCTCTCGGCGTGGCGGGGCTACTTCGACTGGCTCGCGCGCCACCGCGAGATCGCCTCCAACCCCTGCCGGGGCGTGCGCGCGCCGCGCGCCGCGCGCACGCTCCCCGAGGCGCTCTCGCCCGACGAGGCCGTTCGCCTGGTCGCGCTGGACGACGAGGGCGAGACCGGCGTGCGCGACCGGGCGCTCTTCGAGCTCGCCTACTCCTGCGGCCTGCGCGTGTCCGAGCTCACCGGGCTGGACCTGGGCGCGGTGGACGCGGCCACCGGGGAGGTCCGGGTGACGGGCAAGGGCTCGAAGACGCGCATCGTGCCGGTGGGCGCCCCCGCCCTCGCGGCGCTGGCGCGGTGGCTGCCGGTGCGCGAGCGGCTCGCCGCCCCGGGGGAGAGCGCGCTCTTCGTGGGCCGCGCCGGGCGGCGCCTGTCGCCCCGCGAGGTGCAGCGGCGCATCAAGCGCCGGGCCGCGGCCGCCGGGCTCGCGACCGACGTCCACCCGCACATGCTGCGCCACTCCTTCGCCTCGCACGTCCTGCAGTCCTCGGGCGACCTGCGCGCCGTGCAGGAGATGCTGGGCCACGCCAGCATCGGCTCCACGCAGGTCTACACGCACCTCGACTTCCAGCACCTCGCGAAGGTCTACGACGCGGCCCACCCGCGCGCCCGGCGCAAGCGCCCGTCCGGCCCGCGATGACCGCCACCGCGCTCCTGCCCGTCACGCTGCTCACCGGCTTCCTCGGCAGCGGCAAGACCACGCTGCTCAACCGCCTCGTGGCGCACCCCGCCGCCGGCGAGTGCGCGGTGATCGTGAACGAGTTCGGACCCGTGGCCGTCGACCACGCGCTGGTGCGCACGGCCTCCGAGAACGTGGTGCTGCTGCCGAGCGGCTGCGTGTGCTGCCAGGTGGCGGGCGACCTCGTGCAGGCCATGCGCGACCTGTACTTCCGCCGCGCCGCGGGCGAGGTGCCGGCCTTCCGCCGCGTGGTGGTGGAGACGACCGGGCTCGCGGACCCCGCGCCCCTCGCGCGCACCCTCGTGGAGCTGCCGCTCGTCGCGGCGCGCTACTCCCTGTCGGGCATCGTGACGACGGTGGACGGCGTGCACGGCATGGCCGGGCTGGACGCGCACCCCGAGGCGGTCAAGCAGGCGGCAATCGCCGACCGGCTCGTCGTCACGAAGGCGGATCTCGCTTCCGAGGAGGCGCTCGCGGCACTCGAGGCGAGGCTCGCGGCGCTCAACCCGGCCGCGCCGCGGCTGCGCAGCGCCGGGGGCGACGCCGACCCGGCGCGCCTGCTCGACACGGGCCTGTACCGGGGCGCGGGCGAGCTGGGCGACGCGGGCGCATGGCTCGCGTCCGGCGCATACCGCCACGTGGGCGCGCCGCGGGCCGCGACGCACGACCCGCGCGTGCGCGCCTTCGCCTGGTTCGCCGAGGGCGAGCTGGACTGGCCCGCCTTCGAGGACGCGCTCCTCACGCTGCTGGAGATGGCGGGGGACCGCATCCTGCGCCTCAAGGGCCTCGCCCGCGTGGCCGGCGCCGGGGGGCCCGTGGCCCTGCACGCCGTGCAGCACACGCTCTATCCGCCGGCGAGGCTGCCGGCCTGGCCCGACGCGGACCGTCGCACGCGCCTCGTGTTCATCGTGCGGGACCTTGAAGAATCGTTCGTCGCCCAGACCTTGGAATCCTTCCTCCCCGAACACGCCGCGAAGAGGTAGCGCATGGCCGCCGTCCCCGACCCCACGAAGGACCTCATCCCCGTCACCATCCTCACCGGCTTCCTCGGGGCCGGCAAGACCACTCTCCTGAACCGCATCCTCACCGAGCAGCACGGCGAGCGCATCGCGGTGATCGAGAACGAGTTCGGCGAGACGGGCGTCGACAACGAGATCCTCGTCGAGGACCGCGAGGAGCAGATCGTCGAGATGAACAACGGGTGCCTGTGCTGCACCGTCCGCGGCGACCTGGTGCGCATCCTGGGCGACCTCGGCAGGAAGCGCCGCGAGGGCCGGCTCGCCTTCGACCGCGTGGTGATCGAGACCACCGGGCTCGCCAACCCCGGCCCGGTGGCGCAGACGTTCTTCATGGACGAGGGCATCCACGACGCGTACCTGCTGGACGCCGTGATCACGGTGGTCGACGCCAAGCACGGCCAGCGCCAGCTCGACGAGCACGACGAGGCGCGCGCCCAGGTGGGGTTCGCCGACCGCCTGCTGCTGTCCAAGGCCGACCTGGTGGCCGAGCCGGAACTCGAGGCGCTGGCGGCGCGGCTTCGCGACATGAACCCCCGCGCGCACCAGAAGCGCGTGCACTTCGGCGAGACCGACATCCGCGAGATCCTGGACATCCGCGGCTTCAACCTCAACGCGGCCCTGGAGATCGACCCGGGCTTCCTCGCCGAGGACGGTCACCACCACCACGACGACGACGTGAAGAGCTTCGTGTGGAAGGACCCGCGCCCCCTGCACATGGAGAAGATCGAGACCTTCCTCTCGCTCATGGTGCAGAACTACGGCGAGGACCTGCTGCGCTACAAGGGCGTGCTCAACATACAGGGCGAGCCGCGGCGCATGATCTTCCAGGGCGTGCACATGCTCATGGGCGGCACGCCCGGCAAGCCCTGGGCGCCGGGCGAGGCGCGCGAGAGCGTGATGGTGTTCATCGGCCGGCGCATCCCGCGGCGCCTCTTCGAGGAGGGGCTCGCGTACTGCGTGGCCTGAGGCGGCGCGCGGCGTGACGCTGCCGGGCACCGGGCGCTATACTGGGCTCGCATTCCGGCACGCGGGACGGCAAGCCCGCATCCCCGACGCGGCAGCCGGTTCCCCGACCCGCCGACAGACCCCGCGAGCCTGCTCGCGGAGCGATGAGCAGCCCACGACCCATGGCGCACACGGCTTCCCCCTCCCGTTCCCGCCGGCCGCCCGCGGCGCGCCGGCCGTGAGCGTGCAGGCGGCCGGCAGCCACGCCCACGGCGCCACCCGCGCGGGCGGGCGCGTGGGCTCGGAGGAGTTCCACTCCGCGCCGCTGCCCTCGGCGCAGGAGGCGGCGGTCCTCTACGCGGCCAACCTGGTCGCGCCCGCCGAGGCCCTGCTTCGCGCCGAGACGCGAAGCGCCTCCACGCGCTCGAACAAGCAGCCCTGGCTCATGCTCTTCGACCTCTACGAGGCCACGCAGAACCGCGCCGAGTACGACGCCCTCTCGCTCCTCTTCACGGTGACCTTCGAGCAGTCGCCGCCCGCGTGGGCCGGCGGCGCCCAGGCCGCGGCCGACCCGCGCCGCGCCCAGAGCCGCGAGCGCAAGGACTTCTTCGTCCTCAAGCCCAATTCCTCCGGGGAGCTGTCGCCGGAGATCGCCAAGTTCGTCGCGTTCGCCGAGTCGATGGGCACCGTCCGCCTGGACCTCGGCAAGGTCGCCTCGATCACCTCGTCCGAGGCGGCCCTTCTCGCCGCCGCGCTGCAGCGGCTGCGCCGGGCGAACCTGCCCATGTGGTTCAACCACGTCGAGGCGCTGGAGGGCGTGCTGCGGGCCGCGATGAACGAGCGGGCCTCCGACGCGACGCGCAGCTTCTGGCTCCTGCTCTTCGAGCTTTTCGTCCTCCAGGGCCGCAGCGAGCCCTTCGAGGAGCTGGGCCTGGAGTACGCGGTCGCCTTCGAGATGTCGCCGCCCAACTGGGAGGTCTACGTGAACAGCGTGGCGGCCGCCGCCTCCACCGCCGGCGCCCCGGTGGACCACGGGCCGGAGGCGGGCTTCGCGTTCCGGGGCGTGATCTCGCCGGCGAGCCAGAACCAGTTCGCCGACCTGGCCGGCCATGCCGCGGCCGTCCAGGAGGTGGTGGTGGACATGAGCCGGGTGCTGCGCATCGACTTCGCCGCGGCCTCGCAGTTCCTGGAGGTGGTGAAGGCCATCCAGCTCGCCGGCAAGCGGGTAATCCTTTCCGATCTCTCGGAATTGAATGCGGCGCTCCTGGAGGCCTTCGGCTTCAATCGCCACGCCATCCTCATCCGCCGCAAGGCGAACTAGCCATGGCCGAAGACGCCTTCCACGGCACCACCATCGTCTGCGTCCGGCGCGGCCCGGCCGTCGCCATGGGCGGGGACGGCCAGGTGACCCTGGGCAACGTGGTCATCAAGGCCACGGCGCGCAAGGTGCGCCGCCTCTACGGCGAGCGCATCCTCGCGGGGTTCGCCGGGGCCACCGCCGACGCCTTCACGCTCTTCGAGCGCTTCGAGGCCAAGCTCGAGAAGCACCAGGGGCACCTGCTGCGCTCGGCGGTGGAGCTCGCCAAGGACTGGCGCACCGACCGGATGCTGCGCCGCCTCGAGGCGATGCTCGCGGTGGCCGATCGCGAGACCTCGCTCCTGGTGACGGGCAACGGCGACGTGCTCGAGCCCGAGCACGGGATCGTCGCCATGGGCAGCGGCGGGGCCTACGCCCAGGCGGCGGCCCGCGCCCTGCTCGCGCACACCGAGCTCGCCCCCGCGGAGGTGGTGCGGCGCTCGCTCGAGATCGCCGGCGAGATCTGCATCTACACGAACCAGAACCACGTGATCGAGACGCTCTGAGCGCCCCGGCCGCCCCGTGAGCCCGCCCGACACCGATCCGGCCCCCGCCGCGGCCGCCATGATGACGCCGCAGGAGATCGTCCACGAGCTCGACAAGCACATCGTCGGGCAGGACGCCGCCAAGCGCGCCGTGGCCATCGCGCTGCGCAACCGCTGGCGGCGCGCGCAGGTGCCGGAGCCCCTGCGCACGGAGATCACGCCGAAGAACATCCTCATGATCGGGCCCACGGGCGTGGGCAAGACGGAGATCGCCC
>JAKOWJ010000327.1 GCA_029781595.1 Pseudomonadota bacterium
GAGCCGCTCGCGCCGGAGGACATCGACAAGCTCGATCTCGGGGCCATCCGCGACCGGCTCGCGGCCAACGATCGCGAAGCGGGGATGCCCGAGACCACCGGCGACGCGGTAGGCCGCCTGTTCCAGGAGCGCGAGGCACTGCTGCGGCGGCGCAAGCTTCTCGAGGCGCTCGGACCCACGGGTTCGGCCGCCGTTCCGGGCGAGGCGCTCCAGTCCCGCCCGCCGGCGCCGCGCGACCCCGCGACGGCACCGGGCCGCACGGAAACGGGCCGGCCCGCGGACCCGGCCGCCGCGGCATGGTACGCGGCGCGCGGCATCGTCGCGTATGGCGGCTCGGAGGTTCCCTTCACGGACGGCACGGGCCCGTTCCACACGCAGCGTGCCGGGCCCTACATCCTGGGCCCCAACGCGATCCAGTGCGAGAACGGCGAGTACGCGGTGTTGTACTACGTCGCCTACCACCGCGAGCGCCGCCGCAACGAGTGGGTCGTCGGCCCCGGCGAGGCCGGCCAGTTCCTCGCGGGCTCGGCGGCCTACGACCAGTCCGCCGCCACGGGCGGCCCCGTGGACGCCGGCCAGGACACGATCACCATCCCTCTCGATGCCGAGCAGGCCGCCAGCGCCGCGGTGAAGGGAACCACACCGCACTTCCTCACCGAGTCCGTGCCCTACACCTCGCCCTCGGCCGGGGGCGAGACGATCGCCGCCGGGCCGTACGACCTCGTCCCGCGCCGCATCAACACCGCCTCCGGACAGGCCGTGACGCTCTACTACCTCGCGCGCGACCGCGAGACCGGCTACGCGCAATGGGTGATCGGGCCCGACGAGCTGGAGACTTTCAAGTCCAGCGCCCAGGCACACCACGACGGCGCGGCGCTCGCCTACGAATCCGGCCCGCCGCACGAATACGAGGCCGAAAGCGCACGCTGGGTGTGGGGCGCCGTCGACGCCCTGATGGGCGACGGCAAGTGGAGCGATGCCTTCGGACACCTTGGCAAGGCCTGGGGCACGGCCGTGAAGGATCCGAAGTGGCAGATCCAGGCGATCCTCGCTCACGTGCCCGTCGAGCGCGCCGTCGCGCCGGTGCTGCGATGGGGCGCGCGAAGCGCCCGCCCGCTCGCGCTCGCCACCGGGCTCGGGATTTCCGAGGCGGTACCGGCGGTCACGATGCGAAACACGGGCGCCGTCTCGGCCATGGTGATGGGCAAGCCTGTCGCCGCCGAGGTGCGCGCGGCCTCGCAGGAACTGCGGCAGGTCGCGGCCTCCGAACTGGGGCGCGAGGCGGCGCCGGCCGTCGCGCGGGCGACCGCGCCCGCGGTGGGACAGGTGCAGAAGCCCCTCGCGAGCCAGCTGCCCGAGGCGATCGGGCTGGGGGCACGCGCCGCCGCGCCGGCCGTCGGGAGGCAGGCCCTTCCCTCGCCGGAGGTTTCCAGCCAGGGCTACCGCCCGGCCGCCGGCGAGCGCTCGACCTCCCGCGAGGCGTGGAAGGCCTCGGAGAGCCAGCGGCGCTGGGGGAAATCCGTCGACGACTTCCTCGACCGCACTTTCGCCGAGCCGGCCGAGACGGTCCAGGTGCCGCGCGTCAAGGGAGGAAGGTCCAATCCGCGCATCGGCGACGCGGCCGTGCCGGGGCGCCCCGATGCGCGCCTGGACATCGGCAAGGTGCCGCTGCGGCCCGGCGAGTCGGCGCCACAGGCGGTGGCACGCGTGAAGACCGTCATCGGCCGCAAGCTCTCCGAGATCCCGGCGCTGCGCAAGCTCTGGGACGAGGCGCGCGCGAGCGTGGTCGCGAAACAGCCGCTCTCGGCCAGCAACTACGGCGATCTCTACGAGAAGACGCGCGCCGCGTTCTGGCGCCGCGTGCGGGGCAAGACGCCCGAGGCCGCGCAGGCGCGCCAGCTCCTGGAGGACGCCGGCTTCTCGCTGCCCAAGGGTCGCTCCACCGCGCCGATGCTCGAGGCCAACGACCCCGCCATCGGCGAGGCGCAGCGCCGCATCAGCCTGGACCACGTCGAGGAGAAGGCGCGGCCCGGCGGCTGGCAGAAGGCGCTCGACGCCGACAACCTGCGGATGGAATTCGCGGCCCCGAACACCGAGCGCGAGATCATCCAGATGCGCCACCCCTCGCTGCGATGACCACGGCCGCCCGATCCGCGCCGGCGCAGCGCGCCGCGCCCTCCGCGAAGCCGCGGACCGCCCGCGCGGCCCTTCCCGCGCCGGCGAGGTCGCCCGCCGCCGCCGGGGCGCTGAGGGCGGCGGGCCGCGCCGCCCTGGGAAGCGGCGCGCCGCTCGAGCCGGGCCTGCGCACGCAGTTCGAGTCGCGCTTCGGCGCGGACTTCGGCGACGTGCGGGTGCACCTCGATGCGCAGGCGACGTCGTGGGCCTCGCTCCTGGGCGCCCGCGCCTTCGCCCGCGGCGACGACATCGTCTTCGGGGCGGGCCACTTCGCGCCGTGGACCGCGGAAGGGCGCGGCCTGGTGGCCCACGAGCTCGCGCACGTGGTGCAGCAGCGCCGCGGCGGCGCCGAGCCCGCGCCGGGCGTCTCCGCCGCGCACGAGCAGGCCGCGCAGCGTGCCGCGCAGGCCTTCTCGCAGGCCGGCGGGCCCGTCGCCGTGGAGGGCGCCACGGGAACCGGCGTCGCGTGCGACGAGGAAAGGCGCGAGCCCGGCGACGACTTCTACGTGAACGCCTTCCACGGCAACCGCGCCTGGTACTGGGGCAGCTTCGGCAAGCCCATCCCCGGCTGGCCCGTCGACCCGAAGCTGCAGGAGCTGTGGAACGCCCTGCCCGTGTCGAGGCAGAAGGGCCAGGAAGTGCCCGGCGCCGACCCGCGCGCCATCGCCAAGAGCCCGCCGCTGCGCGAATTCGTGGACACGGTGCGCGAGTTCCAGCATGCGAGGATGCCCGCCGTCGACCGCAGCATCGAGGGCACGGTGGACCCGCGCACGGCCGACCTGCTGCGGGCGCGCGAGGCCGAGCGCAAGTCGGCGGCGATGGCGAAGGTGCCGAAGACCGTCGCCGCGCGGCCGGCGCTCTCCGGGACGGGCTTCGCGGCGGGCGCCTCGCTGTCGGGGCACGTGAGCGCCGGCACGACGCTCGCCGACCGCGCACTGGGCGTCCTCTCCGATCCCGGCGGCGCGGCCCGGTCGTACGCGAAGGAGGCGATCGAGTCCTTCTCGACGGACAAGCTCAAGGCCCTGCTGCTCGACTCGGTGATCCGCGCCTTCCACCTGCCGCCGACGGGCACGCGCATCGCCATGAAGGTCGCCGAGGGGATGGCCGACCAGCTCGTCCAGGAGCTGGTGCGGGAAGGCAAGGGCCGCAAGCTGCTCGACCACCTCTCGGACTTCTCGCTCTCCGACTCCGGCGAGCTGCTGAAGGGCTACTACGTGGGCCTCGCCGAGGGCGTGGTGAGCCCCCTCACGGACCTCTTCGGCATCCTCACGCTCGGCGAGCAGCTCAAGAAGGGCGGCGAGGACATGCTCGCGAGCGCGTTCAACAACCGCAACCGGATCGGTGCGGAGTGGAAGGCGCTCGTCGAGTCCGTCGACGAGGTCACGCTGAAGCTCGCGGCCTTCTGGGAGGGCGTGAAGGCGCACCCGGCCGACGCCGTGCTGGCGCTGCTGAACGCCCCGGACGCGCTCACCGAGCTCGCCGAGAGCAAGGCCTACGAGCTGGGCAAGGCAGGCGGCTCGGCCGTGGTGGCGGGCCTCGAGGAGCCGTGGCAGCCGCCCAAGGAGGAAGGGCCGGCGCCGGACCCGCTCGGCATGCCGGCGGCCTACGTGGAGCACATGGCGAAGAAGGCCGAGAACTACGTGCTGTCCTCGCCGTGGGCGAAGATCGGCAGCAAGTTCGGCTACGCCATCGGCTTCGTGGCGATCCAGGCGATCCTCATCGCCTTCACCTCGGGCGTGGGCAACGCCATCGAGGAAGTCGGCGTGGCCATGGGCAAGGTCGCGGGCGCGCTGGGCAAGGTGGCCAAGGGCGCCGGCATGGTCGCCGCGCGGGTGGCGGAGTTCGTGGCGATGGTCGGCAAGGGCATCGCGGCCGTCGAGGAGGTGATCGCGCTGCTCATCGGCAAGGCGCTCAAGCCCCTCGAGAAGCTCCTGGAGCCGCTGCTCGAGCCGATGGGCCGGATGTTCGAGAAGCTGCGCGCGTTCCTGCGCAAGCTCTTCGGCGTGGCGGAGAAGGAGGGCGTCGCGCTCGTCGATGCCGCGGCGGGCAAGGGCGCCAACGCCCTGGGCGACGAGGCCTCGAAGGTGGCGCCCAAGCCCCTGCCGCCACCGGGCGAGCCCAAGCCCGTCCCGAAGGCGAAGGCACCCGCGACGAACGCCGCCGCGGACGAGGCGCTCGTCGAGCCCAAGCCCAAGGCGCAACCCAAGGCGAAGGCGAAGGCCGCGACGACCGATGCCGACGTCGAGCCGAAGGCCAAGCCAAAGGCCAGGACGAAGGCCGCCAAGCCCGACGCCACCACCGAGCCCAAGGCCAAGCCCACGGCCAAGTCGAAGGCCGCCAAGCCCGACGCCACCGCCGAGCCCAAGGCCAAGCCCAAGGCCAAGTCGAAGGCCGCCAAGCCCGACGCCACCGTCGAACCGAAGGCCAAGCCCCAGGCGAAGCCGAAGGCCAAGACGAAGGCTTCGCCGAAGCCGAAGGCGCCGGCGCGCACCAAGTCTGTCCCCGAGTTCGCCGGCCCGGCCCACCGGCGCCCCGGGCCAAACAGCATCGACCTCGACACGGCCGGCACCGGCGGCATCAAGAAGATCAGCTTCCTCGACGACCCCGAGGGCCGCTTCGCCGTGAAGATCAAGGGCGAGCTGCAGGAGGGGCTGTACCGAGGCAAGGGCCCGGCGCCGAAAGGCAAGGTGAAGGCGCCCAACTACAACCGCAGCGACAAGCTCCTGTCCAACCGCGAGGTGGGCCTGGACTCGAACTGGGAGAACGCGCACCTCTGGGGGCCCGGCTTCGGCGACGAGGCGATGGCCGGGATGATGAAGGCGCCCAAGTCGGTCAACCAGTGGTACCAGAACGAGGGGATCGAGGGCTGGGCGCGCGACCTGCGCAAGGCCGCGGGGCCGGGCGCGAAGATCGAGGTGGAGGCGACGGCCGTCGCGTGGAAACCGTCCGAGCTGGCGTGGAAGCCGAAGGCCCAGGCCGACTTCCTCAAGCGCGTCGAGTACCGCGTGAACCTCACGACGGGCGCGGGCGAGAAGGCCTCCGTGCACGTCACGATCGACGTGCTGCCCCCGCCGAAGGGCGGCGTGGCGGAATTCAAGATCGACCCGATCGGCGCGGCCAACCCGGCCGACCTGCTGAACATCGTCGCCGGCAAGGCCAAGTGAGCGCGCGATGATCGACCACCTCGACGCCCTGCTCTCCCGCCTCTTCCGCTGGCAGGTGAGCGTGATCACCGCCGCGGGCCAGGTGCGCTTCCAGCCGCCGGACGACGACTGGCGCGCGATGGTGCCCAACGTCACCGACTTCGCGGGCAACACGAACCTCTCGCTCAACGTCTACCTCGCGGACCTGCGCGAGAACCGGAAGCTGCGCACCAACGAACGCGAGCGCTCGGTGGTGGCCGGCGAGATCTACGAGACGGCCCCGCCCCGGCGCGTGGATTGCCACTACCTCATCAGCGCCTGGAGCCCGGCGCAGCCCAATGCCGGCCTCGACCCCACGCCCGACGAGCACGCGCTGCTCGCCGAGGTGGCGCGCGCGCTCGGGCGCAAGGACGTGCTGGACCCCGCGGAGATCTGCGCCGCCACGCGCCCGCCGAGCCTGGCCGCCGTGGCCGTGCCGCCGCCGCTCGCCGGCGAGATGCTGCCGGTGACGCTGCTGCCCGTGGAGGGCTTCCCGAAGATCGCCGAGTTCTGGGGAACCATGGGCGACGGCAACCGCTGGAAGCCCTGCGTCTACGCCGTCGTCACCGTCGCCCTCAAGGAGTCCCCCGTGCGCAGCGGCGCCATCGTGACGACCGTCATCTCGCAGTACCTCCAGCGCCAGGCGCCGGGCTCCGTCGACACGCGCTTCCACATCGGAGGGCAGGTGCTCGACGCCTCCGTGCCGCCCAAGCCCGTGCCGGCGGCGTGGGTGGAGCTCCTGAACGCACTGGGCACGGCGCGCCTTCGCGTGGTGCGCACCGACGCGACCGGGCGCTTCGTCTTCGCCGACGTCGGCCTGGGCGCCTACCAGCTGCGGGCCACCGCGCATCCGCAGGGCACCACGGCCCCGCGCCCGATCACCGTGCCCGAGCCCTCGGGCAACTACGACCTGCGGTACTGACGATGCCGCCCCTCCTCCAACCGATTCGCCTGCCCTGAAGGGAGAACACGATGGCCGTCCAAGTCTCGTACCCCGGCGTCTACATCGACGAATTCGCGCCCGGCGCGCCCATCCAGGGCGTGGGCACCAGCAACGCCGCGTTCATCGGCGTGGCCGCCGCCGGGACCATCAACGAGCCGACGAAGGTCGCCTCGTGGGAGCAGTTCACGGCGGCCTTCGGCGCGCGGCCCGTCGCCGGCTTCTACCTCTGGTACGCCGCCCGCGGCTTCTTCCAGAACGGCGGCAAGGTCTGCTACGTGGTGCGCGCGAGCAACGGCGACTACCAGCGCATGACGCTCAACGACCGCACCAACCCGGTGGGCAACAGCCGGCCCGTGGTGACGCTGCGCTCGCGCCAGCCCGGCGCGATCGGCTTCACCGCGACGGTGGCCGCCAACCCCTACCTCAACGCGGTGCCGGTCTACCGGCCCACCGGCGCCATCGCGGCGCAGGCCAACCCCGGCGCGCTGGAGGTGACGATGAGCGCGGCGGGCGCGATCACCGCCGCGCAGGTGGCCAACCGCTTCAAGCCCGGCGACGAGGTCTCGTTCTCCGCGGGCGCCGACCGCCGCGTCATCTCGAGCGTGAGCGGGGCGACCGTGCGCTTCTCCCTCGCGCTCTCGACGATGCTGCCGGCCAACACCACGATGAACCTCGCGACCACGCCCGCCGGCGCGCGCACCTTCCGGCTGCGGCCGACGGTGGCAAGCCCCGTCCAGCCCGGCCAGCTCGTGCCCGGCACCATCCTCACCTTCTCGCAGGGCGCGAGCGACACGCAGGTCGTCGAGTCGGTGATCTCGGAGACGCTCTCGGAAGGCGCGCAGGCCGGCCAGGGGCCCGACACCTACCGCGTGACCCTGCGCGCCGGCCTCGCGATGAGCCTGAACCTCGCCCCGGCCGCCGCCCCGGCGCCGACGGCCACCTCCAACGAGATCGACCTGGCGGTGACGGTGGGGGCGATGAACTACCCGCCGTACCAGAACCTGTCGATGGACCCGGCGCACCCCCGCTACCTCATCGACGTGGTGAACGCGGATCCCGGCGGGGTGCTCGTCGCGAGCCTCGTCGAGCCGCCGGCGCCGAACACCATCGCCAACGCCATCCCGCGCGTGGGCGCCGCCATCGCCGTGTCCGCCGGCGCCAACGAGACCTTGGGCGCGCTCACGGTCGCGAACTTCACCGGCGCCATCGACACGCTGGCCGCGGTGGACGACGTGAACATCATCGCGGTGCCCGACCGGCCGACGGCGCCCAACGAGAGCATGCTCATGGTGCAGCAGGCGCTGGTCACGCACTGCGAGCGCATGGCCGACCGCTTCGCCGTGATCGACACCGACCCGGGCGCCACGCTCTTCGGCACGACCGCGGCGCCCCAGCCCCTCACCATGCAGCAGCTGCGGCGCGGCCTCGACTCCACGCGCGGCTACGCGGGGCTCTACGGCCCGTGGCTGCGCGTCGCGCCCGACGTGGGCGGCCCGCCGGTCATGGTGCCGGCGAGCGGCCACGTGTGCGGCATCTTCGCGCGCAGCGACGGCTCGCGCGGCGTGCACAAGGCCCCGGCCAACGAGATCGTGGCCGGCGCGCTGGGCGTCGAGCGGCGCGTGAGCCTGGACGAGCAGGGCCAGCTCAACCTCCTGGGCGTGAACATCGTCCAGGTGTTCCAGGACGGCGGCCGGCCGGTGCTCTGGGGCGCGCGCACCACCGCCACCGACACGAACTGGCAGTACGTGAACATCCGCCGCCTCTTCCTGTACCTGGAGGAGTCCATCCAGGAGGGCATCACCTGGGCCGTCTTCGAGCCCAACAACCTGGAGCTGTGGCAGAAGCTGCGCCGCACCATCGGCGACTTCCTCACCCGCGCCTGGCGCGACGGCGCGCTCTTCGGCGCCAAGGCCTCCGAGGCCTTCTACGTGCGCATCGACGAGACGCTGAACCCCTTCTCGGAGCAGCAGCTCGGCCGGCTGCACATCGAGGTGGGCGTGCGCCCGAGCTACCCCGCCGAGTTCATCGTCGTCCGCATCGGCATCTGGGACGGCGGTTCCGAGGTTTCCGAATCCTAGGAGAGACGCCATGGCCACGCCGAAGGACCCCTACGTCAACTTCAACTTCAAGGTCGAGATCGACGGCATCGTGCGTGCCGCCTTCCAGGAGGCCGGCGGGCTCGACTCGGCGATCGAGGTGATCGAGCACCGCGAGGGCGGCGAGAACATCACCACGCGCAAGTACCCCGGGCAGGTCAAGTTCTCGAACATCAGCCTCAAGTGGGGCCTGTGCGACGACGCGGACCTCTACAACTGGCACCGCCAGTGGGCCGAGGGCGACCCGGCCGCCACGCGCCGCAACGGCTCCATCGTGCTGCTGGACCGCCAGGGCCAGGAGAAGGCGCGCTGGAACTTCTTCCGCGCCTGGCCCGCCAAGTGGACCGGCCCCACCTTCAACGCCGAGGCCAACGACATCGCCATCGAGGCGCTCGAGATCGCGCACGAAGGCCTCGCGCGCGCCTGACCCCCGGGAGACAACGCCATGTTCCAGACCGAGTTCGAGTTCACCCTGCCCTGCGGCTTCCTCGACGAGGCCGGCACGCTTCACCGCGAGGGCGTGATGCGCCGCGCCACCGCCGCCGACGAGATCCTGCCGCTGAAGGACCCGCGCGTGCAGAAGAACGAGGCGTACCTCGTCGTGATCCTGCTCTCGCGCGTGGTGACGCGCCTGGGCTCGCTCGAGGCGATCAACCCGCGCGTGATCGAGGGCCTGTTCGCGACGGACCTCGCCTACCTGCAGGCGCTCTACAACCGCGTGAACCGGCTCGAGGCGCCCGGGGAGAGCTGCCCGCACTGCGGCAAGCCCGTGGACGCGGCGTACGGGAGCGACGCCCTGTCGGGGGAGCGCCCCGGGGAGTGGTCGGCTACCCCGTCAATCAACTGACCGAGGAAGTGGCCTTCATCGCCTACCACTTCCACTGGCCCTATGAACGGATCCTCGAGCTCGAGCACCGCGACCGCCGCCTGTGGGTGCGGCGCATCTCCGAGATCAACCAGAGAGTGAACGAAGGCTGAGATGTTCCACCGACCGCCCCGGCGAATCCTGCGACCCGCATCGGCCCGTGCCGCGACCACGATGGCCCGCACCCTCGCGGCCCGGCACGCCGCGTTCGCCAGGCGCCCCGGGCGCGCGGCGGCCCGCATCGCGCCGGCCCCGCTCGCCTTCCTGCGCCGCCCCGCGGATGCGCGCGCCGTGCGGATCGCGCCGGTGTTCCACACCCTGCGAAGCGGCGACCTGCGCCTGGCGATGGCCTTCACCGCCCCGGCCGGCGCGCCGGCCGCCACCGTGGTCGTGCTTCGCGAAACGCGAAGCCTCCTGCACCGCGTGAGCGAGCGCCTGCAGGCGCACACGACGAGCGTGGCCACGCGGACGGTGGAGCGCGTGCTCGCGGCGCCGGCGGGGCCCGGGCGCGGCCCGCGCACCGCGCCCGCGCCGCTCGTCCAGGCGTTCGTCGCTCCCCGCCCGGACGCCGGCCACCACAAGCCGCCGCCCATGGTGGTCGCGAGCCGTGCAGCGGCCTCGGCGCCTGTCCCGCGCGATCCCCCGCCCGGGGTCGCGGCGCCGGCCGCGGCGCAGGAGCCGCGACGGGCGAGCGAGCCGCGCGTGGGCCTGCGCCCCGTGCCGGCCGCACCGCTCGCCGGCGCCGAGCTCAGCCGCTTCACCGACCTCGTGATCCGCGAGCTCGACCGCCGCGCGCTCTCGTACCGCGAGCGCATGGGCCGCGCCTAGGGGAACCCGCCATGGCCCTCGAGAAGGCGCTCATCACCAACACCGTCACCGGCGACCGGGTGGCCGTGCAGTTCAACCCCGAGGAGTACACGCTCAGCCGGGACATCAACTACGCCCAGTCCGCCATTCCCGGTCTCTCGGCCCCGCTGCTGCAGTTCGTGAACGGCAACCTGCAGACGCTGGAGATGGAGCTCTTCCTCGATTCCTACGAGGCGCACGCGGCCGGTACCGTGTCCGTGAACGCCGCGCGCACCGACGTGCGGGTGCTCGCGCGCAAGGTCGCGGACCTCATGGCGATCCAGCCCGGCACGCACGCGCCGCCCGTGCTGCTCTTCTCGTGGGCCTCGCTCACCTTCACCTGCGTGCTGGCGCGACTGGCGCAACGCTTCACGATGTTCCTGCCGGACGGCACCCCGGTGCGCGCGCGCCTGACGGCCACCTTCAACGAGTACCGCGACGCGGACACGGAGGCCAGGGAGGTCAAGCGCGAGACGAGCGACTACTCCCGCCATCTCGTGGTGAGCCAGGGGCAGAGCCTTTCTTCGATCGCGGCGCAGGAGTACGGCGATGCGCGCCTGTGGCGCGTGATCGCCATCGCCAACGGCCTGCAGCGCGCGCGGGGCCTCGCCCCGGGCCTCGAGCTCCTGCTGCCCCACCTGCCCTACCGCGACCCGCAGACGGGCAAGGTCTGGGCCTAGGCGCCGCCATGGACCGCGCCCAGTTCGCCCCCGACTTCCTCCTGAGCCTGGACGGCCGGCCGGTGCCCGCCGAGCTTCGCGGCTCCATCGTCTCGCTGCGCTGCCACACGGGCTACGAAGGACTGGACGAGGTGGAGGTCACGCTCGCCAACGACGGCCTGCGCTGGCTGGACGAGCGCCTCTTCGCCCTGGACGTGCCGCTCTCGCTCAAGCTCGGCTACGCGCCCAACCCCCTCGCGCAGGTCTTCGACGGCGAGGTGGTGGCACGCGGCGCGAGCTTTCCCTCCGGCGCGGCGCCCACCGTCACCGTGACCGCGCACGACCGCCGGCACCGGATGCGCGAGGGCAAGAAGGTGCGCTGGTTCGCGATCCCGCTGCCCTGCCCCGGGAACCTGCCGCTGCCCGACCTCGCCACGGCCTCGCTCGTCACGCTCGAAAACCTGATGCTGCCGATCTTCGACCCGGTGGGCGCGGCGCTCTCCGTGATCCTGGGCGGCGTGGACGCGATCGTGGCCGTCACCGACCCCGGCTCGGCGCAGAAGGTGATCCGCAAGCAGGCCGACGAGAGCGACTACGACTTCATCGGTCGCCTGGCCGCCGAGAATGGCTGGGACCTGCTGGTCGAGCACGACGGTGCGCTCGGCGGGCGCCTCCTACGCTTCACCTCCTCGCTCGACCACCTCACCCCGGACTTCACGTTCGGCTACGGAAGGTCTCTCGTGGACTTCTCGCCGCGCCTCACCAAGGTCGGCCAGATCCTCTCGGTGAGCGGCTTCGTGTGGGTGCCGGCGATCAAGATGTCGTTCACGGTCACGCTCGGTTTCGACTGGGACCGCATGAGCCTCACGCTGTCGATCTACCCGGGCGTGGCGCTCGTCAACGCGACGGCCTCGGACTTCAAGATCGAGGAGCCGCTCACCCCGGCCTCCATCCCGCGAAAGCTCGTCTCCGAGCTGATCCCGAAGCTCAACCGGCGCCTGACGGCCACCGCCACCGTCGTGGGCGAGCCGCGCCTTCGCGCGGGGCAGGTGCTGCGCATCGAGGGCGTGGGCGAGGAGTTCGGCGGCCTGTACCGCGCCACGGGCGTCACGCACACGCTGGACAACGGCGGCCTGCGCACGCAGGTCGAGGCGCGCAAGGAAGTGTGGTTCGGCTCCATCCCGCTCGCGGACCAGGGCGCCGTCCCGGTCCGGCTGTCGTTCTAGGAGGAAATGGCATGGCAAACGAAGCGGTCTCCTGGGGACTCACGCGCGAGGTCGGCGAGCGCGAGCCCGAGCGCAAGATCTACGGCGTCACGGTGGCCACCGTGCTCAACAACATCGACTGCAACGGGCAGGCGCGCGTGCAGCTGCAGCTGCCGTGGCTGCCCGGCTACCAGCCGTGGGCGCGCCTCGCCTGCCAGATGGCCGGAATGGGCCGCGGCACCTACTTCGTGCCGCAAATCGGCGAGGAGGTGCTCGTCTCCTTCAACCACGGCGACGTGCGCGAGCCCTACGTCCTGGGCTCGCTCTGGAACACGGTAGACCGGCCGCCGGCGGCCTCGCCCACCGACGCGATCAACAAGCGCAAGATCCGCACCCCCCTGGGGCACGAACTCGAGTTCGACGACGCGCTGCAGAAGGTGACGCTCACCACGAGCGTCATGACCACCGTCACGCTCGACGCCACGAAGGCGGAGATCAGCACGCCCACGGCGAGCGTCACGCTGGGCATCGCCGGCGACGTGAAGGTCACCTCCAAGACACGCATCAGCCTCGAGGCACCCATCGTCGAGATCAAGGCCACCGCCAAGCTCGGCCTCTCGGCCTCCGGCTCGGCCACTCTCGAGGGCGGGCAGGGATGCGTCATCCGCGGCTCCACCGTGAAGATCAACTGAGGAGGCACGCCATGGCCGCCGCCGCCCGCATCAGCGACTCCACCGCCCACGCCGGCGCCTTCACCGGGCCGGGGGCCTCGACTGTGCTCGTGAACGGCATCGCGGCGCTGCGCCTGGGCGATCCCTTCGCCTGCGCGCTCCCGCCCCTGGCGGGCCCGCACCCGCCCAACGCGGTGGCGAGCGCGAGCGGCAGCGTCCACATCGGCGGCCAGCCCGCGGCGCGAGTGGGCGACAGGACGGGCTGCGGCGCGGTGATCGTGTCCGGCTCGCCCAACGTGCTCATCGGGGACTAGCGTGGACCGCGGGCCCGTCTTCGACGCGAAGGCTTTCCTCGGCCAGGGCTGGTCCTTCCCGGTCGCCGTGGATGCCTCCGGCGGCATCGCGATGTCCGCGCACGAGCAGGACGTGCAGGAGGCGATCCGCCTCATCCTCGCGACGGACCCGGGCGAGCGGGTGATGCGCCCCGACTTCGGCGCGGGCCTGCGCGCCTTCGTGTTCGAGCCCATGGACACGGGCACGCTCGCCCTCGTGAAGCACCGCGTGACCGACGCGCTCACGCGCTGGGAACCGCGCATCGACAGCGTGGCCGTCGAGGTGCACGCCGACGGGCCGCGCGGCCGCCTCGACGTCGGCGTGCGCTACCGCGTGCGCGCCACCAACACCTTCTACAACGTCGTCTACCCCTTCTACCTGCAGGAAGGGCGCGAGGCGGCGGGGCGCTCGCCATGAGCCGCGATCCCTACGCCTGCACGAGCTGCGGGTCGGGCCTCGGCCCTGGCGCGCCCGTTCCGCCGGCGCCGGCGCCCGCCCCGGTCCCGCCGGCCGCCGTGCCCGATGCGGCCCCGCGCTGCGAGCCGCGGCCGCCGACGGTGCTGCGCGGCACGGTCGGCACGTTCCGCGAGGCGCTCGTGGCGAACCGCCGCGGCTACACGCCCGAGTGGACGGCGGGGGAGGGCGACGCGGGATCCGCCCTGCTCGCGATCCTGGCCCGCGAGCTGGAGATCCAGGCCGATGGGCTCAACGCGATGCCGCTGCGCCAGCAGCTCGAGTTCCTCGACCGCCTCGGCGCGGGGCTGCTGCCGGCGCAGTCGGCGCGTGCCCCGCTCGTCTTCAAGCTCCTCGACACCGCCACGGGCGACGCGACCGTCCCGGCGGGCACGCGCGTGGCCGCGGTGCTGCCGCCGCCGGCGCCTTCGCTCGACGACGGCGCGGCCGGCGGCGCGCAGGCCACCCCGGAGTTCTTCACGGAGCAGGAGTTCACCGCCATGCGCGGCCGCCTGGCCGCCCTCTTCACGATCGACCCGCAGGCCGACCTCTATGCAGACCACCTGCCCGCGGCGCAGCGGGGGTTCGCGCTCTTCGAGGGCCTGGGTCCGCTGCCGCACCGCCTGTACCTCGGGCACGCGACGCTCTTCAAGCTCGCGGGCGACGCGCGCATCGAGGTGTCCTTCGACTTCGCCACGCCCAACACCAACGCCGCCGGCGTCGCCACGCGCCAGCGGCCGCTGCTGCTCGACTGGGAGTACCTGAGCGAGGACGGCTGGCTGCCGCTCACGCTCGTCGAGGATCGCACGCGGCGCTTCACGCGCAGCGGCACCGTGGTCCTGGGCAAGTTCCACGGGCCCGACGCCACCGAGGGCGAGGTGCTCGGGCGCTCGAGCTGCTGGATCCGCGCAAGCGTGGCGAGCCGCACGCCGGCCGCGCGCATCGTCTCCGTGCCCGCCACGGCGCCGTGGCACGTGAAAGTCGAGGACACGCGCGAGATCCTGCCCGGCGATCGCGTGACGGTCGATGGCGTCTCCACCGCCACCGTGCTCGGCACGACGACCGACGAGGTGCTGCTGGACGCGTTGCCCGTGCGCGCGCGCGCCGGCGAATACCTGGAGCTCGCGGACGCGCTGCCGCCACTTCGCCCCGATGGCACCGACGAGGCGGGCACGCTGCCCTCGCTCGACGTTGTGCGCGCGCGAGTGGGGCTCTCGCGCACGGACCTGTCCCTGGACAGTGCGTACCTGGACGCCTTCGCCCTCGACGTGGGCAAGGACTTCCATCCCTTCGGACGCCAGCCCGAGCCCTACGCGGCCTTCTACCTGTCGTGCAAGGAGGCGTTCTCGCGCGACGGCGCCCGCGTGGACCTCGCCTTCCGCTTCACGCGGTTGGGCCAGTCCGCCTCGCCCCCGGTGGTGGAGGCCGAGTACCACGACGGCAGCCGCTGGGTGGCGATGGGGCCCGACGAGCACTACGCCGACGACACGCAGGGCTTCACCTGGACCGCGGACATGGCGGGCCCCGGCCTGCCCACGGCCGTCGTCTCGTTCGACGTCCCGCCCGGCTGGGCCGAGAGCGCCGTGAACGGCGAGAAGGCGCGGTGGCTCCGATTCCGGCTCGCCTCGGGCGACTACGGCAGCCCGGCCTCGGTGAGCGTGGCGCCGGACCCCGGCGACCCCGCGAAGTTCGTCGTCACCGCGGCGGCCTCGACCCTGCACCCGCCCGTCGTCGCCGAGCTGCGCGTGAGCTACCTCGTGTTCGGCAACGTCGAGAGCCTGGAGCAGTGCGTGACCGACAACGCCTTCGCCCTCGCCGACCACGGCGAGGACGCGCGCTGGCACCGCGGCGGCTTCGAGCCCTTCACGCCCGTGGACGACCGCGCCCCGGCGCTGCACTTCGGGTTCGACGCCAGGCCGCCCGCCGCGCTCGTGAGCCTGCTCGCGGTGGTGCTGTCCCCGGCCGCCGACGCCGGCGCGCAACCCCTCGCGTGGGACTACTGGGGCGAGCGCGGCTGGGGCGAGCTCTCGGTGCGCGACCTCACCGGGGGGCTCTCGCGCACGGGACTCATCCAGTTCGTCGGCCCGCCAGACGCCGTGGCGCGCGACGGGCCGGGCGGCGCGCTCTTCCGCATCCGCGCGCGCCTCAAGCCGGGCCTGCCCGCCTCCGCCTTCCGCGTGCGCCTGGGCGGCGTGTGGCTCAACGCCGCCTGGGCCTCCGAGGGCACGCGCTACCCCGGCGACACGTTGGGCACGAGCGACGGCAATCCGGACCAGACCTTCTCGCTGCCGAGCGTGCGCGCCACGCCCGGCTCGCGGGCCGACGTCCTGCCGCCGGCCGCCAACAACGCCGTGGAATTCGCGCGCGCCCTGTGCCTGCCGATCGCGGGCGTACCCGTGCTCGAGGGCGAGGCGGTGTGGATCCGCGAGTGGACGGGCCGCGGCGACGACTGGCAGACCGCCGTGGGACCGGTGCCCGAGGCGGACCTGCGCCTGGTGACCGACCCGCGCGACCCGGCAACGGCCACGGAGGCCTGGGTGCGCTGGCGGGGCCGCCCGCACCTCTACGACTCGGGCCCGGCGGATCGCCACTACGTCGTCGAGCGCGCGCGCGGGGTGTTCCGCTTTCCGGGGCCCGACGGGTTCATCCCGCCGGCCGGCTGCCCCATCACAGTGGACTACGTGACCGGCGGCGGCGTGGCGGGCAACGTGGCCGCGGGGCTCATCCGCGAGCTGAGGAGCGGCGTGGGATTCGTCGAGTCCGTCTCCAACCCGGTCGCCTCGGCCGGCGGCGCCGCGGCCGAGCGGCTGCGCGATGCGCGCGACCGCGGCACCCAGGCGCTGCGCAACCGCGACCGCGCCGTGTCCGCGGAGGACTACGAGTGGCTCGCGCGCGCCGCCACCTCGGAGGTGGCCCGCGCCCGCGCCCTGCCGCTCGAGGGGCCCTCCGGCCGCGGCAGCCGCGGCCACGTGGGGCTGGTCATCGTGCCGCAGTCGGCGCAGGCGATGCCAATGCCCTCCCTCGAGCTGCAGTCGCGCGTGCTCGCCTACCTCGCGGCGCGCATGCCCGCCGCGACCGTGGGCGGGCTGCGCATCGTCGCACCGACCTACCGGCCCGTCACCGTCCGCGCGGAGGTGCTGCCGCTCGTCGCCGCCGAGGCCGGGCGCGTCGAGGCGCGCGTGCGCGAGCGCCTCGCGCGCTTCCTGCACCCGCTCACGGGCGGGCGCGACGGGAGAGGCTGGGAGTTCGGTACAGGACCCTGCCTCTCGGACGTGGCCGCGCTCCTGGAGTCCACGCCGGGCGTGGACGCGGTGGCGTTCCTGCAGCTCCTGGCCGGCGGCGCGATCCAGGGCGAGCAGGTGCCGCTCGCCCCGGACGAGATCGTCGCCGCGGGCGAATCGCTGCTCAAGATCCTGGTCCCGAGCGTGCCCCATGCCATTGCCTGAACCGACGCTCGACAACCGCGTCTTCGACCAGCTGGTCGCGGAAGGGCGCGGGCAGGTTCCGCGCCTGGCGCCGCGCTGGACGGACCACAACGCTTCCGACCCCGGGATCACGCTCCTGGAACTGGCCGCCTGGCTCACGGAGCAGAACGTCTACCGCTTCGACCGGCCGTCAGACGAGGCGCTGCGCGCCTTCGCGGCCCTGGCAGGCGCCACGCCCGGACCGCAGGGCGTCGCGCGGACCGTGGTGGCGATGGACGATCCCAACGGGCTGGGAATCGACCTGCCGGCCCGCCTGCAGTTCGCCTCCTTCGCGATCGTGGGCGGCGCACCGGTCGCGACGCCGCGCTTCGAATCCACCTCGGCGCTCTTCGTCTCGCCCGCGCGCCTGGTTCGCGTCGCCACGGGGCGCACCACGCTCGCCGATGCCACGCAGGCCAATGCCCGCACCGAGCCCTACGCCGCGTTCGGCGAGCGCCCCCGCCGCGGGCACGCGCTCACCCTCGGCTTCGACCGGCCGCTCGACGCGCCGGGGCGCCGGCTCGCGTTGCATGCGTGGACGGAACAGTGGGAGCACGACGCGGCCACTCGCGAGGCGCTCGTCTCGGAATTCGCCGACATGCTCGAGCGCGTGATGCAGCAATGCCCCTGCGGCTGGTGGCAGGCGGCGGCCTTCGAGCGCGACTGGCGGCAGCACTACCGCGTGCGCACGCGCTGGGAATTCCACGCCGGCGGCGGAACCTGGCTCCCCCTGGCCCACGTGGAGGACGAGACGCGCGCGCTCTCGCTCACGGGCTTCGTGCGCTTCGACGCGCCACAGGGCCACCAGCCCGTGGACGGCACCTGGCCGATCCGTTGCCGCATCGTCTCGGGGCGCTTCGAGTGCCCGCCGCGGCTGCGTCACCTGTCCTTCAACGCCACCGGGGCCGAGCATGCCCTCACGCGCGCGGAGCGAACCCTGGGCCAGGCCCACGGCCACGCGGGCGCCGTCTTCCCGCTGGCCGATCACGCGATCTGCGTCGTGCCCGGCTCGACCGCCGTGCGGCTCGTGGGCGGCGGCGGGCAGGTGATCGGGGGATGGCAGGAGGTGGCCGAGTGGGACCGGACAGGCCCGCACGACCGCCATTACCGGCTGGACGCCGAGGCCGGCACGATCGAGAGCGGCAACGGCCTGCGCGGCGAGGTGATGGCGGCGGGCTTCTCCGTGCGGGCCGCCTGGCGCGAGGGAGGCGGCGCGGCCGGCAACTTGCCGGCGGGAACGCTCGAGCGAGTGCCCGTCCAGGCGGAAAACCTCGCACTCGCGCCCGCGCTCGCGGGCCTGGCCCAGCCCCTGGCCATCCGCCAGCCCTTCGCGGCCACGGGTGGCGCCGCGCCCGAGAGCCTTGCGGCCTGCCAGGGCCGCGCCTACCGCAACGCCACGCGCGTGGACAAGGCGGTCACGCTCGCCGACTTCGAGCGCCTCGCGCTCGAGACGCCCGGCGTGCCCGTGGCGCGCGCCTTCGCCATCCCCGGCCTGTACCCGGCCCTGCCGTGCGTGCCGGCGCCCGGCGCGGTGACGCTGGTGATCGTGCCGCCGTGTCCGAGGCCCGCGCCGCTGCCCAGTCGCGCGCTGCTCGACGCGGTACGTGAATACCTCGACCCGCGCCGGCTCGTGACGAGCGAGGTGCACGTGGTGGCGCCCGCCTACCGGCGCGTCGGCGTGGACGCGACCCTGCTCGTGGGCTGCGAGGCCGATGCCGCCGGGGTGCTGGGCGCCGCGCGCGAGATGCTGGATGCCTACTTCGATCCCGTGTCCGGTGGCCCCGACGGGAACGGTTGGCCCGTCGGCCGGCCCGTGTATCGCGCCGAGATCCTCGCGCGGCTCGCCTCGCTCGACGGCGTGGCGCGCGTGACGGGCTTCGGCCTGCGCGGCCCGGGCGACCGCGCGCCGCGCTGCGGAAACGTCGAGCTCTGCCCGTACGAGCTGGTGGTGCCGGGCCGCCACCGGCTGCGCGCCATCACCGCCCTGCCCCTGGACCTCACCCGGAGCGACCGCCATGAGTGCGAATCCTGCTGACGAGGCGCTCGTGCGCCTGAACTACTTCAACGCCCAGCGACTGGAGGCGCCGGACTTCCGCGCCGAGCAGGGGCATCACGTCGGCATGCGGCGCGTGCTCAACCGCTCGCTCTACTCCGCGGGCGTGGTCACGGGCCTGCAGGTCCAGCCGGACGCAAAGGACAAGCACCGCGTGGTCGTGAGCCGCGGGCTCGCCTTCGACAGCCAGGGCCGCGAGATCTTCGTGCCAGAGGACGTGCCGCTGATCGTGCAAGGGGCGCCCAGCGACCCCGGCGGGCCCGTCCTCGGCAACCTGCTCGTCGTCTCCTACCGCGAGCGACGCCGGCAGCCCGTCTCCTCCGCCTGCGTGGCCGCGGCGCCCTGCCCGCCCTGCGACGGCGAGCTGGCCTGGGGCGCGCCCTCGCGCATCGTCGCCGAGGCCGTGTTCGAGTTCGTGGACGCCTGGCCCTCGGCCGAAAGCGGGCGCGTGGTGCTGGCACAGGTGGCCCTGTCGAAGAAGTGCGAGGTGGTGCGCGTGCTGCACGGCGTGCGCCAGTACGCGGTGCCCGTGAAGCCGCAGGCGGTGCGTCCCGTCGGGATCGAGGGCGAAAAGGACATCGACGCCACCAACCCGAAGTTCCTCGTCTTCCACGTGAACGGCGGCTACCCGGAGTCGCTCGTGCTCTACCTGCGCGCGCGCCGCTTCTCCTCGCTCTACTACACCGAGCTCGGCAAGCACAAGCACCTGGCGAGCGTGAAGGTGGACCCGCGCAAGCTCGACCTCACGCACAGCCACACCATCGGCGACGCCGAATCCGACTCCGCCGGCGCGCACGCCCACCGCATCATGGTCGACGCCAACGACGACTTCGTGGGCGGCCCGCCCTTCGGCGTCGACTCCGAGGACTGGAGCGAGTGCCAGTTCGCCACCGACACCATCGAGGGCGTGGACGGCCACCGCCACAAGCTCACGGGGCTGGTCGTGAACAGCACGCCCCTGGAGAACACGCACGACCACACGGCGAGCGCGACCGTGAACAACACGGGGGTGGACGACATCGCCATCCGCACGCCCGCGGCGCCGGCGACCAAGACCTACGCGCTCGCGTACGTGAAGTCGCTGGAGGTCTGGCTCGACAACAAGGACGTGACCGCGCTCGTCCGCCAGCAGCTCGCCGCGGCCCCCGGGCAGGCCGCCAAGTGGGGCGCCCTGGGCGACGGCACCGCCAATCACGCCCTGGTGACGGAGGGCGCCGGCCCCATCGACCTGCTCAAGCTCGGCATCGACATCGGGCCCGGCGCGCACTCGCTGGAGTTCCGCGTGCACGGCGCGGGCAACGGCGGCGAGATCCAGTACAACCTCTACGTGAGCTGACGGTGGAACGACCGACTCGGCACCTGCTGCTTCGCGACCGGCGCCACTGGCTGGGGGCGCTGGCGGGCGTGGCCGTCGGGCGCGACGGCGAGCTGGCGCTCGCCCGCGTGCCCGGGCCCGCCGACGGCAAGGCGATCACGGTGCCGACCCCGCTGCCGGCGCCGCGCGTGGCCTCGGGCCTGGCGACCGGGCCGTGCGAGGCGCTCTTCGTCGCCGACACGGCGCGCCACCGCGTGCTGTTCGTCGACGGGCTGTGCGGCGCGCGCGCCTGGCTCGGCACCGACGGCGTGCCCGGCGACGCGCCCGGACAGTTCGACTCGCCGCGCGGGCTCGCCGTCACGCGCGAGGCGCTACTCGTGGCGGACAGCGGCAATGCGCGGATCGCCTTCCTCGCGATGCCCCTGCTGGAGCCGGCGCAGTTCCTGGCCGCCGGACCCGCCCCCGCGAGCCTCGCCGTCGATTCCCGCGAGCGCCTGCTCATCGTGGACACGGGCGCGCGCCGGCTTCGCCGCCGCGACGCGGACGGGTGGCCCGATGGCGCCTTCGACGCCGCCGTGGCCGCGTCCAATCGCCTGCTGAACCCGCTCGGGGTGACCGTGGCCGAGGACGATCACGTGGTCGTCTCGGACGTGGGCGCCGACGCGCTCCTCGTCTTCGACGCCGACGGCGCCTTCGTTCGCGAGCTGGACGGGCCTGCCGGCTGGATGCCGGGCGCCGTGGCCGCTCGCGGCACGCGCGTGTATTGCGCCGACGCGAGCACGGGCACCCTCCTCGCCTTCGACCTCGCGGGCGCCTGCCATGGGCCGCTGCCGGGCTATCGCGGCCCCGTCACCGCCCTGGCCATCGGCGCCGCCGGGGAGCTCTTCGTGAAGCCGGGACTGGACGCGACTTTCCACGTCCTCGCCGCCGATGCCGATTTCGTGGCTGCGGGCACGGTGGAGGCCGGGCCCTTCGACGCCGGCGAGCAGGACGACTGGGAGCGTGCGTGGGCCGAGGTGGAACTGCCCGTGGCGACGCGCTGCCGCATCGAAG
>JAKOWJ010000212.1 GCA_029781595.1 Pseudomonadota bacterium
AGTCCGCGGGCACGGCCTCGCTCAATGTCCTGTCGGAGCTGGTCACGCGCTGGGCGAGCGACCGGCGCTACCGCGCGCGCGGCGGCGGGCCGCGCCCCCTGCCGCGCTCGGCGGCCGCGGGCGCCGGCGCGAGCTTCGCGGATCTCGCCTACGGCATCTCCAGCGACCTCAAGCCCCGGCCCATCCTCGACGAGCTGCTGCGGCTGGGCATGGTGGAGGTCGACGCGCGCGACCGCGTGCACCTCAAGGTGCAGTCCTTCGTGCCGCCGCAGTCCGGCGAGGAGCGCGAGTTCTTCTTCGGCGAGAACGCGGGCGACCACCTGGCCGCCGGCGTGCACAACCTGCTGGAGGGCTCGCCGCCGTTCCTGGACCAGGCCGTGTACTCCGACGACCTGAGCCCGGAGAGCGTGAACGAGATGCTGCACCTGTCGCGCGAGCAGTGGTCGGAGGCCCTGCGCGCCCTGGTGCGCCGCGCCGCCGAGCTCGAGGCGAAGGACAAGGCCGCGGGCCGCGCCACCGAGCGCCTGAACGTCGGCATGTACTTCTTCGCGGAGAAGCGCCCCGGGGAGGACGGATCGTGATGGCCCGCCTGGCCGCGCTCCTGGTCGCCGCGCTCCTCGCGTGCGGGTGCGACATGTCGCCGCAGGCGGTGCGCACCGGCGGCACGGGCAGCCCCAGCAAGGCCGCCACCGTGGCCTCGGGCGCCATCACGGGGCTGGGCGACGTCGTCGTGAACGGCATCGCGTTCGACGCCACGGGCGCGAGCGTGACGGTCAACGGCGTGCCCGGCCGGCCGGTCTCCGACCTGGCCCTGGGCATGGTGGTGGAGGTGCGCGGCCAGGTGGACGAGGCCGCGCGCACCGGGCTCGCCGAGTCCATCGCCGCCAGCGCGCTGCTGCAGGGCGCCGTCGGCGCGGTCGACACCGCTGCCCGGGAGATGACGGTGCTCGGCCAGCGCGTGGAGGTCTCCGGGCACGCGGCGCTGCAGGGCGCCTCGTCCCTGGCCGACCTGCGCGCGGGCGACCGGGTGACGGTGTACGGCTTCTGGGACTACTTCGCGGGCCACGTGGACGCCACGCGCGTCGAGGTGGCGCCGGCGAACCCGGCCGCGGCGATCATCGGCCGCGTCGGCGCGGTGACCGGCACGCGCTTCGCGATCGGCTCGCTGCAGGTGGAGACGGCGGGGGCGGTGCTCACGGGCCTGGAGGCGGGCCTCGCGGCCGGCCGCTACGTCGAGGCGCGCGGCACGATCGACGCCGGCGGCGTGCTGCGGGCGGCGAGCGTGGCGGGCCGCTCGGAGTTCGACCCGGTCGAGGGCGTGCAGACGGAGGTCGAGGGCTACGTGTCGGATTTCGCCGGTCCCGCGACGTTCCGCGTGCTGGGGGTGCCGATCAGCGCGGCGACCGCGAGCGTGGCGGGGCAGGCTTCCCTCCTCGGCAACGGCGCCCTGGTGGAGGTGGAGGGCCGCATCGAGCAGGGCGTCCTCGTCGCCGCGCGCGTGGTGGTGAAGGCCGGTCCCAGCCAGGCCACGCCGCCGGCCGAGGTGACGGTGGCCGGCTATGTCTCCGACTTCGTCTCGGCCTCGAGCTTCCGGGTGCTGGACCAGGTGGTGGACGCGAGTGGCGCGACCTTCAGCGGCGGCACCGCGGCCGACCTCGCCAACGGCCGCAACGTCGAGGTGACCGGCTTCGTCGAGGGCGCGGTCCTGCGCGCCACGCGCGTGCGGCTGTTCGAGCCGCCGGTGCCCGAGGGCACGCGGTACACGGTGAGCGGCGCGATCGAGTCGTTCGTCTCGCCGGCGAGCTTCAGCGTGGCCGGCCAGGCGGTGGTCGCCGGCGCGGCCACCACCTACTCGGGCGGCACCGCGGCCGACCTGGCCAACGGGCGGCAGGTGACGGTCTCGGGCCTGCTCGCCGGCGGCGTGCTGGCGGCGTGGACCATCGTGATCGAGCCGGTGGCGCCGCCCGCGGCCGTCAGCCTCACCGGCTACGTCACGGACTTCGTCTCGCCCGCGAGCTTCCGCGTGAACAACCAGGCGATCGCCGCCGGCGCGCAGACGCTCTTCGAGGGCGGCACGGCCGCGGACCTCGCCAACGGCCGGCGCGTCACGGTCGACGGCCTGCTCTGGGGCGGCGTCGTCTCGGCCACGCGCGTGGCATTCCTGCGCGAGCCCACGTCCGGCCAGGACGCGGAAGTCGAGGGACGCATCACCGAGTTCGTGTCGGTGTCGAACTTCAAGGTGCAGGGACAGGTGGTGGACGCGACGGCCGCCACCTACAGCCACGGCGGCCCGGGCGACCTCGCCAACGGCCTGCAGGTGCACGCCACGGGGCCCATCACCGGGGGCGTGCTGCGGGCCCGCACGCTGGAGATCGACAACTAGTCAGGCGGCCTCGCCGTGGTGGGTCTCCACCTGGATGCCCACCTTCTTGAGGAACGGCGTCGGCAGCTCGCCGCCCGCGCACACCACCACGGCCTGGTTGGCCACGCGGATCTCCTTGCCCTTGTGGGCGAGCACCACGTGCCCGGGCTCGATGCGCGCCACGGTCGAGGAGAGCAGGACGCGAAGGCGCCCGTCGGCGGCCGCTTCCTCCAGCCGCTTGCGGTTCTTGGGCTTCACGCGGCTGAAGGCTTCGCTGCGGTAGGAGAGGATCACGTCGGTGCCCGGCTCGCCGCACAGGGCGAGCGCCGCCTCCAGGGCCGAGTCGCCGCCGCCGACCACCAGCACGGGCAGGCCGCGGTACTGCTCCGGGTCGAGCAGGCGGTAGACCACCTTCTCCAGCTCCTCGCCGGGCACGCCGAGCTTTCTCGGCGTGCCGCGCCGCCCCAGGGCGAGCAGGACGCTCGCCGCGTGGTAGGTCTCGCGCGAGGTGCGCACGCGCCAGCCGCCGGCGCCGTCCGGCTCGAGGGCCTCCATGCGCTCGCCGAACCGCACCGGCAGGTGGAAGCGCCTGACGACCCCGCCCCAGAACTTGATGAGCTCCTCCTTGGAGATCTCGTTCATGTGCGCCTTGCCCACCAGGGGCAGCTTCACGGGCGCGGTCATCGCGATCTTGCGGCGCGGGAAGTGCAGGATGGAGCCGCCGAGGTCCGTCTCCTGCTCGAGCGTGACGTACTTCAGCTTGCGGTCCTGCGCCGTGAGCGAGGCCGCGAGTCCCGCCGGGCCGGCCCCGACGATCACCGCGTCCAGCGGCGCGCCGCCCGCGCGGCCGCGCTTCACGATGGCCTCCATCGCCTGCCGGCCCTGCTCGGCGGACTTGCGGATGAGCCCCATGCCGCCCAGCTCGCCGGCGATGTACAGGCCCTGCACGTTGGTCTCGAAGTCGGGCTTCACGAAGGGGATGTCCACGCCGCGGCGCTCCGTGCCGAAGACGAGGGTGATGGCCCGCACCGGGCAGGCGGCGGCGCAGGCGCCGTGGCCGATGCAGGCCGAGGGGTTGGCCAGCACGGCCTTGCCGCCCTCGAAGCCGATGGCCTCCTCCGGGCAGGCGGTGGCGCAGGCGCCCGAGCCGCAGCACTTCTCCAGGTCGATCACCGGGTGCAGGGAGGGCGGCTCGGTGAGCCCGGCCTCCCGCACCTCGCGGATCACCTCGGCGCTGGCCGATTCCCGGCGGGCGCGCGAGCGCAGGTGCCAGAGGGTGAAGCCCAGGAGCGGGATGGCGTAGACGAGGTAGGCGGTGTAGTCGGAAGGCGACATGGTGGCGGAAGCGCTTGCGCGCAGGGGCGAGGGTCGCGGTAAAATTTCCCGCGTCGATTATTCGCGAACGCCACCCCGGTCCGCAACCCCGCCATGCGCCTCGTCTCCCAGGCCGTCCTGCTCTTCGCCCTCGCCGGCATCGCCGCGGCGGCCTGGGTGGTCGTGCTGCTCAGGCCCTACACCCCCGGCTCGACGCTGGGCTACTACCTCGGCCTGGCCGGCGGCGTCATGATGCTGGTCCTCCTGGGCTACCCGGTGCGCAAGCACGTCAAGGCCATGCGCCGCGTCGGGCCCATGAAGCCCTGGTTCCAGGCGCACATGGTGCTGGGCATCCTGGGGCCCGTGCTCGTGGCCTTCCACACCACGTTCACGGTGTCGTCCACCAACGCCTTCGTGGCGCTGGCCTGCATGCTCGTCGTCTCCTCCAGCGGCTTCATCGGCCGCTACGCCTACCGCCAGGTCCACCACGGGCTCTACGGGCGAAAGGCCACGGTGCAGGAGTTCGAGGAGCACATGCGCAACTCCGAGCGCGGCCTCGCCTCGCTCATCCGCGCGCTGCCGGCCGCCGGCGAGGCCCTGGAGGGCTTCCGCGACGAGGCGTTCTCGCCGAAGGGCAAGGGCCCCTCGCGCCTCGTGCGCCTGGCGCTGCTGCGCTTCCGGGCGCGCAGCGTCGCGCGCGGCATCGACCGCGAGGTGGCCGGGCTCATCCACCGCGAGGGGCCCTCGCGCGGCTGGGACGCCCGCACGCAGGCCAAGCGCATCCGCCGCGGCTCGGGCCTGGTGCGCTCCTACCTGCGCGCGATCTGCGCCGCGGCGCAGTTCGAGCTCTTCGAGCGCGTCTTCTCGCTCTGGCACGTGCTGCACATCCCCCTGGTCTACCTGCTCGCCTTCAGCGCCGCCTACCACGTGCTCGCGGTGCACATGTACTGATGCGCGCGATCGCCCGTGCCGCGGCGCGCGCCGGCGCCGTCCTCGCCCTCGCGCTGTCCGCCTTCGCGCCCCGCGCCCAGCTGCTGGACTCCCTGGTGATGCCGGGCAAGCTCGCCGAAGCCCACGCCAAGCTCGAGTCGCAGTGCGAGAGCTGCCACAAGCGCTTCGACAAGGGTGCGCAGCGCCGCCTGTGCCTGGACTGCCACAAGGACGTGGCCGCGGACGTCACCGCCGGCCGCGGCTACCACGGCCGGGCGCCCGAGGCGAAGGGCAAGGACTGCCGCACCTGCCACACGGACCACAAGGGGCGCGAGGCGAAGATGGTGAGGCTGGACGAGGCGCACTTCGACCACGCCCAGACCGACTTCCCGCTGCGCGAGGGGCACGCGAAGCCCGGGATCGAGTGCAAGTCCTGCCACGTCGCGGGCAAGCGCCACCGCGAGGCGCCCGGCGAATGCGTGGCCTGCCACCGCAAGGACGACGCCCACAAGGGCGGGCTGGGAACGAAGTGCGCCGAGTGCCACACGGAGAAGGGCTGGAAGGCGGTCGCCTTCGACCACGCCAGGACGCGCTTCGCGCTGGCGGGCAAGCACGCCCAGGCCAAGTGCGCGGCCTGCCACGAGAAGGGCTACAAGGACACGGCGCGCGAGTGCGTGGCCTGCCACCGCAAGGACGACGCGCACAAGGGAAGCTTCGGGCCGAAGTGCGAGTCCTGCCACGGCGTGGAGGGCGGCTGGAAGCAGCTGCGGTTCGACCACGACCGCGACACCAGATTCCCCCTGCGCGCCAAGCACAAGGCGGCCAGGTGCGACTCCTGCCACAAGGGCGGGCTCTTCAAGGAGCCGCTGCCCCGGGGGTGCATCGGCTGCCACAAGGCCGACGACGCCCACAAGGGCACCCTGGGCGAGGACTGCGCCAAGTGCCACGACGAGCGCGGCTGGAAGGGCGCGAAGTTCGACCACGACCGCGACACGCATTTCCCCCTGCGCGGCAAGCACAAGGCGGCCAAGTGCGAGTCCTGCCACAAGCCGGGCGCGCCCCGCGGCAAGCTCCCGACGGCCTGCTTCGCCTGCCACGAGGAGCAGGACGCGCACGCCGGCCTCTACGGCGAGAAGTGCGAGAAGTGCCACGGCGACGCGGACTGGAAGGAGATCCGCTTCGACCACGACCGCGACACGAAGTACCCGCTGACCGGCAGGCACCGCCAGGCCAAGTGCGCGAGCTGCCACAAGGGGCCGCTTTACCAGACACGCATGAAGACGGAATGCGCGGCCTGCCACGGCAAGGACGACCCGCACAAGGGCCAGCTCGGCCAGCGCTGCGACGAGTGCCACAAGACCGAGGGGTGGAAGGGCGCGCCCTTCGACCACGCCCGCGCCCGCTTCCCGCTGCTGGGCTCGCACCTGAAGGTGCCGTGCAAGGCATGCCACCTGGACACGAAGTACCGCGAGACGCCGCGCGAGTGCGCCGGCTGCCACGACAAGGACGACGTGCACGAGCAGCGCCTGGGCAAGGACTGCAAGTCGTGCCACAACGCCCGCTCCTGGGCCTCGTGGGACTTCGACCACGCCCGGCGCACCCCGTACCCGCTCGCCGGCGCCCACCGCAAGGCGAAGTGCGTGGCCTGCCACGCGCAGCCGGCGAAGGGGAAGGTGACGGCGCCCACCGCCTGCTACTCGTGCCACCGCGCCGACGACACGCACGGCGGCGCCTTCGGCGCGCAGTGCGAGCGCTGCCACGGGCCGGAGAGCTGGAAGGCCCTTCGGGCGGGGGCGCGTGTCGCTCCCGCCCGACAGTGAGCGCGAGGGGCTAGTCAAGCCCGGCGCGATCGGCTAGATTCCGGTCGCGGGAAAAATTCCCCCAACTGCCGGGGCCCGCCGCCAAGAGCGCGCCCAGGTGATTCGCCCGATGCGCACGCTTCCCCCGGGAAGGGGAACGGGCCGCTGCAACGATGGCGCGACCGGGAGGTGCGCAATGGACAAAGCGATGGATCGCCTCGAGAAGCTCGTTCGCTGGGCCCTGCTGGCCGGCGGGCTGCTGCTGCTGTCGTACGCCGCGCTGGCGCAGGCGCCGGCGGCGGGCTTCGACCATCTCACCACGGGCTTCCCGCTCACGGGCGCGCACCAGCGCGCGCGCTGCGAGTCCTGCCACGCGCAGGGCGTCTTCCGCGGCACGCCGCGCGACTGCGCCACCTGCCACGCGCCCGGCAGCCGCCTCGCCACCACCGCCAAGAGCGCCGGCCACATCTACACGCAGGCGCCCTGCGAGACCTGCCACCGGTCGAGCGCCTGGGTGCCGGCCACGTTCACCCACGCGAGCGTGGCGGCCGGCAGCTGCGCCTCCTGCCACAACGGCACCGCCGCCACGGGCAAGAACCCGGCCCACCTCGCCACGACCCAGTCGTGCGACGCCTGCCACCGCACCGCGGCCTGGAAGCCGGCCACCTTCGACCACGGGACGGTCGCCCCGGGCTCCTGCGCGACCTGCCACAACGGCTCGACGGCCACCGGCAAGTCCGCCGCGCACGTGCCCACCACGCAGGCCTGCGACAGCTGCCACACGAAGACAGCCTGGAAGCCCGCCTCCTTCAGCCACTCGGGCGTGGCGCCCGGCACCTGCGCGACCTGCCACAACGGGACGACCGCCACGGGCAAGAGCGCCTCGCACGTGCCGACCTCCGCGGCCTGCGACGCGTGCCACCGCACCACGGCCTGGAAGCCGGCGACCTTCGACCACTCCACGGTGAGCCCCGGCTCCTGCGCGAGCTGCCACAACGGCACGACGGCCACGGGCAAGAGCGCCACCCACATCGTCACCACGGCCGCCTGCGACACCTGCCACCGGACCACGGCGTGGAAGCCCGCGTCCTTCAACCACTCGGGCATCACGCCCGGCTCCTGCGCCAACTGCCACAACGGCTCGTCGGCCACCGGCAAGAGCGCCTCGCACGTGCCGACGGCCGCCTCCTGCGACACCTGCCACAACACGAACGCCTGGAAGCCCGCGAGCTTCAACCACACGGGCGTGGCGCCGGGCTCGTGCGCGACCTGCCACAACGGCTCGACGGCCACGGGCAAGAGCGCCACCCACGTGGCCACGACGCAGGCCTGCGACACGTGCCACCGCACCACGGCCTGGAAGCCGGCGACCTTCAGCCACGCCGGCATCGCCGCCGGCACCTGCGCCACCTGCCACAACGGCACCACGGCCACCGGCAAGACCACCCGGCACGTCACCACCACGGCCTCCTGCGACGCCTGCCACTCCACCAACGCCTGGCGCCCGGCGCGCTTCGACCACTCCTCGGCGATCGGCCTGCTCTGCGAGACCTGCCACAACGGCAGCGTCGCCACGGGCAAGACGGCCACGCACGTGCAGACCACGCAGTCCTGCGACACTTGCCACCGCACGACCGCGTGGAAGCCGGCGACCTTCTCGCACGCGGGCGTCGCACCCGGCACCTGCGCCACCTGCCACAACGGCACCACCGCCACGGGCAAGACCGCGAGCCACGTGCCCACCACCGCGGCCTGCGACGCCTGCCACCGCACCACCGCCTGGAAGCCCGCGAGCTTCAGCCACACGGGCGTGGCGCCGGGCTCGTGCGCGACCTGCCACAACGGCACCACGGCCACGGGCAAGACCGCGACCCACGTGCCCACCACGCAGGCCTGCGACGCCTGCCACCGCACCACGGCGTGGAAGCCGGCGACCTTCAGCCACACGGGCGTCACGCCCGGCTCGTGCGCCACCTGCCACAACGGCACCACGGCCACGGGCAAGACCGCGAGCCACGTGCCCACCACGCAGGCCTGCGACACCTGCCACCGCACCACGGCCTGGAAGCCCGCGACCTTCAACCACACGGGCGTGGCGCCCGGCACCTGCGCCACCTGCCACAACGGCACGACGGCCACGGGCAAGCCGGCCACGCACGTTGTCACCACCCAGGCCTGCGACACCTGCCACAAGACCACCGCCTGGAAACCGGCGACCTTCAGCCACACGGGCGTGGCGCCGGGCACCTGTGCGACATGCCACAACGGCACGACCGCGACGGGCAAGCCCGCCACCCACCTGCCGACGACGGCGGCGTGCGACACCTGCCACCGCACCACGGCCTGGAAGCCCGCGACGTTCAGCCACACGGGCATCGCGCCGGGCTCGTGCGCCAACTGCCACAACGGCTCGACGGCCACGGGCAAGCCGGCCACCCACATCCCGACCGTGCTCGCGTGCGACTCGTGCCACAAGACCACGGCCTGGAAGCCGGCGACCTTCAGCCACACGAGCGTGGTGCCGGGCACCTGCGCCACCTGCCACAACGGCACGACGGCCACCGGCAAGTCCGCCTCGCACTTCGTCACCACGCGCAGCTGCGACGCCTGCCACACGACCACCAAGTGGATCCCGGTGACGACGTACACGCACCTCTCGCCGTTCTACAAGCAGCACGGCTCCAAGGTGACCTGCGCGGGCTGCCATACCACCAACAACGAGCAGATCGCCTGGAAGTACCCGGCCTACCAGCCCGACTGCGCCGGCTGCCACGCGAACAAGTTCAAGCCGGACCCGCACACCAAGCTCGCCTCGCCCAAGATCCTGTACACCGTGGCCGAGCTCAAGGACTGCTCGGGCTCCTGCCACATCTACAAGGACGCGACCTTCACGACGATCAGCAAGCAGCGCTCCGGCCAGCACCGGCCGACGGGGAGCTTCTAGATGCGGGGCCCGGAGAACGCGGAGGGCGCGCCCGGCCGGCGCGGCGGCCACGGCCTGCTGGCGGCCGTGGCGGCGGCGCTCGCCGTGGTGGCGCTGCTGCTCGCGGCCCCGGCGGCGCGCGCGCAGATCATCGACACCGTGGAGGTGGGCGAGCAGGGCGGCGAGGCGCGCATCGCCATCCGCTTCGCGACCACCGTCCAGTACCTGCGGCACACGCCGCCGGGCAAGGGCCGGCTCCTCGTGGTGGAGGTGCAGGTGACGGGGCGCCTGGACAGCGAGATCGGCGGCCGGCTCGTCTCCGAGACGCGCATTTCGCCGCGCACCGACCTCGTGCCGCCCTTCGAGGCGCGCTACATGGTCTCGCGAAGCACGCTCACGATCGAGTTCAAGCGCGAGGTCTCCTGGCGCGTGACGGGCGCGGGCGACGGCCGCTCGATCCTCGTCTTCGTGCCGATACCCGGCAAGAAGGCGCCCGAGGCCGCCAAGGGCGCGCCCGCGGCGCCGGCGAAGGCCCCGGCGGCGCCGGCGAAGGCCCCGCCCGCCGCACCGTCGGCCAAGGCGCCCGCGGCGGCGCCACCGAAGTCCTCGACGTCCGGACCCCTGCCGCCCCTGCCGGCCACGGCCGCCGCCCCGACGGAGAAGGACGGCCACGCCGGCCTGGAGAAGGCGAAGGCCGCCGTGGCCGCCGGCCGCTTCGACGAGGCGATCGAGCTCCTCAACCACGTGCTGAACCTGCCGCCCGGAAGCTATTCGCAGGAGGCCCAGGAGCTCATCGGCCTCGCGCGCGAGAAGAACGGCGAGCCGGGCAAGGCCAAGGGCGAGTACGAGCTCTACCTCAAGCTCTACACCGATCCCGAGGGCGTCGCGCGCGTGAAGGCGCGCCTGGCGGCGCTGGCCGCCGCCCCGCCCCCGCCGCCGAAGGGGGCGCGCGACGCGAAGCCCGTGAAGAGCGTCTACGGGAGCCTTTCGACCACCTACTACCGCGGCGCCACCAAGTACGACGCCACGCTCGCCCCGCCGCAGCCGGGACTGCAGCCCGACCAGATCTCGCTCACCTCGACGGACCAGTCCTCGTTCGTCTCGAACGTGGACCTCACGGGCCGCTACCAGGCGGGCCCCTGGGACCACAAGCTCGTCTTCCGCGACACCTGGACCGCGACGCTGCTCTCCGGCGACAAGAACGAGAACCGGCTCGCCGCCGCGTACTACGAGATGAACCAGAAGGAGCGCGACCTCACGATGCGCCTGGGCCGGCAGAGCGCGCCCGGCGGCGGCGTGCTGGGCCGCTTCGACGGCGGCTGGGCGCGCCTGGGCGTGCGCCCGGGCATCCGGCTGAATGCGGTGGGCGGCCGGACGGTGGAGTACTACTCGGCCCCGCAGCGCACGCTCTTCGGCGCCAGCGTCGACATCGGGCCGTGGAAGAACGCGCTCACCACGAGCCTGTTCGCCATCGAGCAGCGCGTGGACGGCGTCACGGACCGGCGCGCGGTGGGCACGGAGATGCGCTACTTCGACCCGAACCGCAACGGCTTCCTGCTGTTCGACTACGACACGCGCTTCCGCGCCGTGAGCATCGCCATGCTGCAGGCCAACTGGCTCACGAAGGCGGGCACCAACGTCGCCTTCCTCTACGACCGGCGCCGCACCCCGCCCCTGCAGGCCTCCAACGCGAGCGCGGCCTATTCGGGCCTGAGCGTGGGCGAGATCATCGCCTCGGGCACCGCCTACCCCGACCTCCTCGAGCAGGCGCGGGCCATCACGCCCGTCTCGACGCTGGTCTCGCTGGGCGTGACGCACCCGCTCACGCCGCGCTGGCAGCTGGGCGCCGACGTGAAGCTCTCCCAGGTGAGCGGCACCGGGGCGGTGGGCCAGCTGGGGGCCTCGCCCTCCACCGGCAACCTCTGGATCTACACCGCGCAGGCCATCGGCACCGGATTCGCCAACTCCAACGACGTGCTGGTGGGGAGCGTGTCGCTCAACCGCGGCGAGATCTTCGACGGCTACACCACCTCGCTTTCCTACGTGCGCGTCATCGACCGCTGGCGGCTGGAGGGGAGCCTGCGCTTCTACGACCAGACCGACTTCAACTCGGTGCACCTGCGCCGCTGGACCCCGGGGCTCAAGGTCGGCTACCGCCTGCGCGAGCAGTTCACCCTGGAGGGGGAGGCGGGGGCCGAGTTCACCCGCACGGACGGCCCGGCCCAGACCGAGGACACGCGGCGCCACTACTTCAACCTCGGGTTCCGCTGGGACTTCTACTGACCCCGCCGGGGGTCCCGGGCCGCGGGGCGCGTCGCCCCCGGCGGCGTTTCGGGGCCCCTTTTCCGCATTTCGTCGCTTTCCGCTTCTGCCGGGCTCCGGCCCTCCTTATCTTGGCGCCATGTCGAACGCGCCCGCCGGGCGCAACAGCCGGGAAGGAGAGCCACCATGAGCAAACTCGAGAAGCTGGACCTGATGGGCGTCACGTCCCTTGCCGTGGTCGCGGGCGCGCTCCTCGTGGGCTGGATGGTGAGCACTCGCCACGCCGATTCCCTCGCCACCCGCGTCTCCGCCACCGAGCCCGCCGTGACCCTGGCGCCGGACGGCACCATGCGGATGACGGTGACGGAACTGCGCCCGGTCGACGTGGCCCCGGCCGCCCCCGCCCGGCGCACCGTGGCCCTGCGCACCGCCTCGGCCAGCCCGGCGCTGGAAGTGGCCCTGCCCTACGCCCTGCGTCCCTGAACGCGCCATGGCCTCCGTCGACACCGTCATCCCGCCCCGGGCGTTCCGGGTCGCCACCGCCGTCACGCTGGTCATCGCCGGCTGGTTCGCCCTGACTTTCGCCGCCTCGGTCGGCTCGCTGTTCCTGGGTACCTGAAGGCTCCTCAAGCAGTCCCATCCCCGTGCCCGGCGCAAGCCGGGCTTTTTTTTGCGGCGGCGCCTGGCCCGCCGGCCGCCCGCCCGGCGCGTCTCGCCCCCCGACCGGCGCGTTTCGTCGCACGCGGGTGGCCCGCGCCGGGCGCGCCGCGTAGCCTCGCTTGCACAGGAAAGGAAATGCCATGAACCGCCCCGCCCGCCCCATGCCCGTGCCCTGGAAGGTGCGCCTTCGCGCCGCCCCCGGCCCCCGCCACCCCGACCGCCGCGAGGCGCCGGCCCCGGCGCCCGCCCGGCCCGGCATCGCCGCGCGCTGGAAGCCCCGCGACCGCGTGCGCGCCGGCGCCTGATACCCTTCCGGCGACGCCCCGACCGACCGCCGCCGTGAACCGCTACGCCTACCTCTTCGAAGGGCTCACGCTCAAGCGGGTGATGATCATCACCGCGCTGTGCGTGTGGGCGGCGTCGGTCACGGTGTGGTTCTTCCTCAACACCTTCCTCGACCTGCTGGTGAGCGCCCTGTGCCTGGGCTACACCAGCATGGTGCTGTTCACGGTGGCCACCAACCTGCGCCAGCGGGTGGTGCCGCGCTGGACGGCGCAAGGCCTGGCGATCGTGATGGGGTCCTTCCTCGGCACGATCCTCACCAGCCTGGTGAAGGGCCGGGACATCGCCACCGTCTTCAGCGAGCGCTTCTACGGGATGCTCATCACCATGGGCCTGGGCGTGGGCTTCGGCGCCATGGTGCTGTGGGTGTACGTCTTCCGCGAGCGCGAGTCGCGCCACGCGGCCGAGCTCGCGCGCGCCGCCGCCGAGCGCGCGCAGCTCGAGAAGAACGTGCTGCAGGCGCAGCTCGCCCTCATGCAGGCGCAGGTCGAGCCGCACTTCCTCTTCAACACCCTGGCCAACGTGCAGCACCTGGTGGAGACCGACCCGGCGGGCGCCTCGCGCATGCTCGAGAGCCTGATCCAGTACCTGCGCGCGGCGCTGCCGCGCATGCGCGAGGACGCCACCACCGTGGGCCGCGAGGCCGACATGGCCCGCGCCTTCCTGGACATCCACCGCATGCGCATGGGCTCGCGGCTCGAGTACTCGCTGGACGTGCCCGAGGCGCTGCGCTGCCGGCCCTTCCCGCCCATGATGCTGATCTCGCTGGTGGAGAACGCGATCAAGCACGGCATCGACCCCTGCTGCGAGGCCGGCACCATCGCCATCCGGGCCCGCGAGGAGGAGGGGCGCCTGCGCTTCTCGGTGGCCGACTCCGGCGAGGGCATCTCGCCGCGCAAGGGCACGGGCGTGGGCCTCGCCAACATCCGCAGCCGCCTGAAGGCGCTGTACGGCGGCGCGGCGCGCCTCACCCTCGAGGAGAACGTGCCGCGGGGCGTGGTCGCCACCATCGAGATCGACGAGGCCGCCCCTTCCGTTCCCGCCGCGGCCGGCTGATACTCCCGCCCCATGACCGGGACCACCGCCGTCATCGCGGACGACGAGCCGCTGCTGCGGGCGCAGCTGCGCGCGCGCCTGGCGCGCCTGTGGCCCGAGCTCGCCGTGGTGCACGAGATGGAGAACGGCCGCGACGTCGAGGCGGTGCTGGCCGCGCACGCCCCGCGCCTCTTCTTCCTGGACATCCACATGCCCGGCGTGAACGGCCTGGAGGCCGCCCGCGCCATCGGCAAGCGCGCGCACGTGGTCTTCGTGACCGCCTTCGACCAGTACGCGGTGGAGGCCTTCGAGCAGGGCGCCGTGGACTACGTGCTCAAGCCCTTCAACGAGGAGCGGCTGGCCAGCACCGTCGAGCGCCTGCGCGAGCGGCTGGCCGGCGCGCCCCCCGCCCTGGACGACCTGGTCGAGCGCCTGGCGGGCCGCCTCGCCCCGCGGCCGGCCGAGCACCTGAAGTGGATCAAGGCGAGCGTGGGCCAGAGCGTGCGGCTCATCCCGGTGGAGGAGGTGCTCTTCTTCCAGTCCGACGAGAAGTACACCCGGGTGGTGACGGCCGAGGCCGAGGCCCTCATCCGCAAGCCCATCCGCGAGCTGCTGGCCGAGCTGGACCCGGAGAAGTTCTGGCAGGTCCACCGGGCGACCATCGTCAACGTCGAGGCGATCGCCTCCGTGCGCCGGGGCCTGAAGGACCAGGCCGAGATCGCCCTCAAGGGGCACCGCGAGACCGTCCTGGTCTCGCGCAATTTCACCCACCTGTTCAAGCAGATGTAGGGCCCGTCCCGTCCCGCCCCGGGCCGTCCCGTCCCCGCAGGGCCGCCGCCGGCCGTCCGTCCGGCCGGCATTTCGTCCCGCGTTTTCTGCAGTCCGGCGGAAGCCCGTCGCCCCCGGGGGCCGCCCCCCCTAGTCTGGCCCCATCGCCGCCCCCGCCCGCCGGGGGCCGCCCACCCCAGGGAGCCCGAACCATGACCTTCGCCGCCTCGCTCGTGCCGTCCGTGCCGTCCATCCTCGTCTTCTTCGGCGTGCTGATGCTCTCGCTCGCCGTGGCCGCCGTCGCCGTCCTCGAGGATTACTGACACGAGGCGGCCGCCGCCGGGTATCTTCCCGGGGCGCCGCCGCCCGACCCGACATGAAGCCCTTCTCCGACCTCCTGCACCGCACCCCCTGGTGGCTCCTCGTGCTCGGCGGCTTCGCCGTGCTCGCGGCGCTCGCCGTCTTCGTCACCCCCTTCCACCTCATCGAGTACCGCCGCGAGGGCGCCACGCCCGAGGAGAACCGCGCCATCAAGCGCGAGATCGACAACACCTTCGCCGAGGGCGCCCTGGACGTCGCCCGCGGCGCCATCGTGGTGATGCACGGCGCCACCAAGGACGCCGAGCGCCGCGCCGAGCTCGAGGGCGCCCTGCAGGAGCTCGACAGCGCCCGCGAGGAGCTGCGCAACGCCGGCCGCGAGGCCCTGCGCGCCAAGCGCGAGGCGGTGGAATCGGCCCGCGAGGCCGCCAGCGAGGCCGCCTCGGCCATCGAGCAGGCGCGCCGCGACGCCGAGCAGGCCCTTCGCGACGCGGGCCTGCAGAACGACAAGGTGAAGAAGGCCCTCGAGGATTCGCTCAAGAGCGCGCGCGAGGCGGAGGCGGAGGCCAGGCAGGCGCTGGAGCGCGAGAAGGCCCCGGACAAGGCCGCGGGCGGCGGCGCGAAGCACGTCATCATCGGCCCGAAGGACAAGCCCCTGCTCGAGATCCAGCGCGACGGCGCGCCCGGCGCGCCCCCGGCCCCGCCCGCGGCGCCCGGCGCCAAGGGCCACGGCCCCAGCGCCACCCTCACCATCGACCTGGGCGACGACGCCGCGCCCGCGCCGCCGGCCCCGCCCTCCGTGGGCATCGTGGCGAAGGGCGGCGCGCCGGCCGTGGTGCTGCCGCCGCTGCCGCCCGACGTGCGCGCGCAGATCCGCCAGAACGTGACGGGAGACATCCGCAAGATCGGCATCGGCGCGGGCCTGGTGCTGCTCTTCGTGCCGCTCTTCATCCTCACGATCATCGCCAAGTTCTTCATCGACCGCTCGCGCGCCGCGCTGCGCGTGGCGGACCTGAAGCGCAAGGAGGCCGAGTACCACCGCATGAGCCAGCAGGTGACCGAGGCCAAGCTCCAGGCCCTGCAGGCGCAGGTCGAGCCGCACTTCCTCTACAACACGCTCGCCAACGTGCAGGCGCTCACCGAGGTGGACCCCGGCCAGGCGCACACCATGGTGGGCCACCTCATCCAGTACCTGCGCAACGCGCTGCCGAAGATGCGCGAGTCGATCTCCACCGTGGGGCAGGAGGTGGAGCTGGTGCGCGCCTACCTCAACATCCTGCAGATGCGCATGGGCCGGCGCCTCGCCTTCGAGATCGACGTGCCCGAGTCGCTGGCGGCCACGCCGTTCCCGCCGCTCATGCTGCCCTCGCTCGTCGAGAACGCCATCAAGCACGGCCTGGAGCCGCAGCGCGAGGGCGGCACCGTGCGCATCGCCGCGCGCGCCGAGGACGGGGTGCTGCGCCTCACGGTGGCCGACACCGGCCGCGGCTTCGCCGAGACGCTGGGCGCGGGCGTGGGCCTCGCCAACATCCGCGAGCGCCTGGCCGCCCTGTACGGCGAGCGCGCGAAGCTCACGCTGGAATCCAACACGCCGGCCGGGGTGATGGCCACCATCGAGGCGCCCCTCGACGCGCTGCGGCCGGTGGCCGCCGGGGCGGCCGACGCGGGGGCCTTCGGCGCGCCCGCGGCCCCCGAGGCGCCGGCGAAGCCGCAGACCGCGGCGGGCCGCGTCCTCTCGGTGATGGGCACGGCCGAGCGCACCTGGCGCAAGACGC
>JAKOWJ010000226.1 GCA_029781595.1 Pseudomonadota bacterium
CCTGCCCGCGGCCTCCCCGATGCTCGCCCCTTCTCCCGCGCAGCCGGCCCCGCCCGCCGCGGCCCGGCGCGCGCCGGAACCGGCCGCTCCCGCCGCCGCCCCCGAGCCCGCCCCGGTGCAGCAGGCGCCGCCGCCCGCGAAGCCGGCCGCCGCGGGAAGGGTGTCCGCGCCCGGCCTGTCGCGCCCGGCCCCCTACGCCGGATCGGTCGCGGATCGCGCCTCGGCCGTGGGCAACGCCGCGACCGCGGAACGCGCGAAGGAAGAGCGCCCCGCCTCGGGAGTCGCCGCGAAGAAGGCAGTGCGCGCGCCGGACGCGATGGCGCGCCTCGAGCGCATCGCCGACCTGCGCCGGCGCGGCCTCGACGACGAGGCCGACCGCGAGCTGGCGGCCCTGCGGCGGGAGCACCCGGGCTTCGTGATCCCCGACGACTGGCGCGCGAGGGTGGAGCGGCCCGCGGGCCGCTAGAGCAGGCAGCTCAGGCGTTCCTCGCGCAGCGAGGCGAAGCCGTGCCGCTCGTAGAAGCGCCGCGCGCCGGGGTTGTCGAAGTGCGTGGCCGTGTCGATGCGTTCGACGCCCGCTTCCCGCAGGTGCGCCTTGAGCGAGCCCAGCATCGCCGAGCCCACGCCCTGCCCCTCCAGGCCCGGCCGCACGTTCACGTCGTCGAGCTTGGCGACCACCGCGCCGCGCGAGGTGGAGATGGCGAAGCACACCACGCAGCAGCCCACCACCTCGCCGCCGCGCCGCGCCACCCACACGAAGCCGAGCTCGGGCCGGGAGAGGAAGAGGTCCAGCGCACGGCCGAGCGCCCCCGGGCCCGCGTCGCCGTACACGGCGGCGACGTCGCGGTAGTGGGGATCGGCCTCGAGGAAGGCGCGCAGGAGCGCGAGGGCGCCGTCGCGGTCCGCGGCGCCCATGGGCGCGCAGGCGACCGCGCTCACCCCGCGACCCCGGCCGGGCCGTAGGCGCCCACGCGGCTCTCGGAGAGCGTGAGCGCCTCGAAGCGCCGGTCGAGGCGGTCGTAGTCGGCCTCGTGCTCGCCCAGGAAGCTCGCGTAGGCCTCCTCGCTGGACCAGCGGTCTATGGTGGCGTACTCGCCGGGGCGCTCGTCGTCGGCGAGCAGTTCGGTGCCCAGGTAGTCCTTCGAGCCCGAGAAAAAGCGCGCCCACTCGCCCTTGGGGCCGTAGGCCTTCACGAACTTCGCCTCCTGCGCGGGATCGACGCGGTAGCGCCAGATCACGACGTACATGTCAGCCGAGCCAGGCGCGCGCGTTGCGGAACATGCGCATCCACGGCGAGTCCTCGCCCCAGCCGTCCGGGTGCCAGGACATGAGCACGGTGCGGAACACGCGTTCCGGGTGCGGCATCATGATCGTGAAGCGCCCGTCGGGCGTGGTGACGGCCGTGGTGCCGCCGGGGGAGCCGTTGGCGTTGTACGGGTAGGACTCCGTGGGCCGGCCGCGGTTGTCGACGAAGCGCGCGGCCACGAGGTACTCGCAGGCCTGGCGCGTGCGCTCGTCCGCGAACACCGCGCGGCCCTCGCCGTGCGCCGTGACGATGGGGATGCGGCTGCCCGCCATGCCGGCGAAGAAGAGCGAGGGCGAGCGCGCCACCTCCACCAGCGTGAAGCGCGCCTCGTACTGCTCCGAGAGGTTCCTCTCGAAGTGCGGCCAGTTCTCCGCGCCCGGGATGATGGACTTGAGGTTCGAGACCATCTGGCAGCCGTTGCACGCGCCCAGCGCGAACGAGTCGGGCCGCCGGAAGAACGCCTCGAACTCGTCGCGGGCGCGCGTGTTGAACAGGATGGACTTGGCCCAGCCCTCGCCCGCGCCCAGCGTGTCGCCGTAGCTGAAGCCGCCGCAGGCCGCGAAGCCCTTGAAGTCCGCCAGGCGCACGCGGCCGGCGAGGATGTCGCTCATGTGCACGTCGAAGGCGGCGAAGCCGGCGCGGTCGAAGGCGGCGGCCATCTCCATCTGCCCGTTGACGCCCTGCTCGCGCAGGATGGCCACGCGCGGGCGCGCGCCCCGCGCGACGAAGGGCGCGGCGATGTCCTCCGCCGGGTCGAACGTGAGATGCGCATGCAGGCCCGGGTCGCCCTCGTCGAGGAGGCGGTCGTATTCCTGGTCGGCGCACGCCGGGTTGTCGCGCAGGCGCTGGATGGCGTGCGTGACGCTCGACCAGGCGCGGTGCAGGTCCGCGCGCCGCTCCGCGAGCACCGGCCTGCCGTTCAGGACGACGCGCACCTCGCCGTCGGCGTTGGGGTGGCCGATCACCTGCGACTCGCGCGAGAGCCCGGCCTCGCGCAGCGCCGCCATCACCGCGTCGCGCTCGCCCCGGCGCACCTGCAGCACCGCGCCCAGCTCCTCGCTGAAGAGCGCGGCCAGCACGCGCTCGGCGAGGTTGCCCGCCAGCACGTCCGTCTGCCGCTCGTGGCCGTCCACGTCGAGCTGGCGAGGGTCGAGCGCGAGGTTGTCCAGGTAGACCGTGACGCCGGCACGCGCGGCGAAGGCCATCTCGCACAGCGTGGCGAAGAGGCCGCCGTCGGACCGGTCGTGGTAGGCGAGCAGGCGGCCCTCGCCATTGAGGCGCTGGATGGCCGCGAAGAACGCCTTGAGCTTCGCGGGGTCGTCCACGTCCGGCGCCGCCGTGCCCAGCCGCCCGTGCACCTGCGCCAGCGCCGAGCCGCCCAGGCGGTTCTTCCCGGCGCCCAGGTCGACGAGCACCAGCTCCGTCTCGCCCGCGTCCGTGCGCAGTTGGGGCGTGAGCGTGCGGCGCGCGTCCGTCACCGGCGCGAAGGCCGAGACGATGAGCGAGAGCGGCGCCGTGACGGCGCGTGCCTCGCCCGTGGCCGGATCCTGCCACGTCGTCTTCATCGACAGGGAGTCCTTGCCGACGGGGATGGCCACGCCCAGGGCGGGGCACAGCTCCATCCCCACCGCGCGCACCGTGTCGTAGAGCGCGGCGTCCTCGCCGGGGTGCCCGGCGGCGCACATCCAGTTGGCGGAGAGCTTCACGTCGCCCAGGTCCGCGATGGCCGCGGCCGCCAGGTTGGTGAGCGCCTCGCCCACGGCCATGCGACCGGAGGCGGGCGCGTCCAGCAGCGCGAGGGGCGTCCTCTCGCCGATCGCCATGGCCTCGCCGCGCACCGTGGCGTAGCCCATCGTCGTGACCGCGCAGTCGGCCACGGGCACCTGCCAGGGGCCCACCATCTGGTCGCGCGCGCACATCCCGCCCACGGAGCGGTCGCCGATGGTCACCAGGAAGGTCTTGTCGGCCACGCCCGGCAGGCGCAGCACGCGGTAGGCGGCATCCCGCAGGTCCACGGCCCCCAGGTCGAAGGGCTCCGGCGCGCGCGCGAGGCGCGTCGCGTCCCGGTGCATGCGCGGCGGCTTGCCGAGCAGCACCTCCAGGGGCATGTCCACGGGATCGTTGGCGAAGAGCGTGTCCTCGACCACGAGCCTGCCGTCCATCCGCGCGATGCCCACCACCGCGTAGGGGCAGCGCTCGCGCTCGCAGATGCGCCCGAACTCGTCGATGCGGTCCTCGGGGATCGCGAGCACGTAGCGCTCCTGCGACTCGTTGGACCAGATCTGCATGGGCGACATGCCCTTTTCCTCGATGGGCACCTCGCGCAGCTCCACGTCCGCGCCCACGCCGCCCGAGTGCGCCAGCTCCGGCAGCGCGTTCGAGAGCCCGCCCGCGCCCACGTCGTGGATCGACAGGATGGGGTTGGCCTCGCCCATCTGCCAGCAGGCGTCTATCACCTCCTGGCAGCGGCGCTCGAGTTCCGGGTTGGCGCGCTGCACCGAGTCGAAGTCGAGCGACTCGGTGTTGGCGCCGCTCGCCATGGACGAGGCCGCGCCGCCGCCCATGCCGATGAGGAAGCCGGGGCCGCCGAGCTGCACGAGCACCGTCCTCGCGTCGAAGGGCTTCTTCGAGACGTGCCGCGCCGAGATGTTTCCCAGCCCGCCCGCGAGCATGATGGGCTTGTGGTAGCCGCGCACCTCGCCGCCGGCCGCCATCTCGAAGGTGCGGAAATAGCCCGCGAGGTTGGGCCGGCCGAACTCGTTGTTGTAGGCCGCGCCGCCGATGGGGCCCTCGATCATGATCGAGAGGGCCGAGGCGATGCGCCCGGGCTTGCCGTGGTCGGCCTCCCAGGGCTCGACCTGCCCCGGCAGCCGCAGGTTGGAGACGGAGAAGCCGGTGAGACCCGCCTTGGGCTTGGCGCCCGTGCCGGTGGCGCCCTCGTCGCGGATCTCGCCGCCCGCGCCCGTGCCCGCGCCGGGGTGCGGCGCGATGGCGGTGGGGTGGTTGTGCGTCTCCACCTTCATGAGGATGTGCGCCGTGTCGGGGTGGTAGCCCCAGGCGCCGCCCGCGTCCGGGTGGAAGCGCTCGATCGCGGCGCCCTCCATGACCGCGGAGTTGTCCGAGTACGCCACCACGGTGCCGCGCGGGCTGGTGGCGTGCGTGTGGCGGATCATCGCGAAGAGCGAGCGCTCCTGCGCCTGCCCGTCGATCGTCCACGAGGCGTTGAAGATCTTGTGCCGGCAATGCTCGCTGTTGGCCTGCGCGAACATCATCAGCTCGACGTCGGTGGGGTTGCGCTCCAGGCGCGCGAAGCTCGCCGCGAGGTAGTCGATCTCGTCGGGCGCGAGCGCGAGGCCCATTTGCGCGTTGGCCGCCTCCAGCGCCGCGCGGCCGCCGCCCAGCAGGTCCACGGTGGCGAGCGGCGCGGGCTCGTGCGTGGCGAAGAGCCCCGCGGCCTCCGCGAGCGTGGCCACCACCGTCTCGGTCATGCGGTCGTGGATGGCCTCGCGCAGCGCGCGGTCCGAGCGCGCCTCGAGCGGCCGGCCGTCCCGGGTGGCGAAGTACCAGGCCACGCCGCGCTCCAGGCGCGCCACGCGCGCGAGGCCGCAGTTGCGCGCGATGTCCGTCGCCTTGGACGACCACGGCGAGACCGTGCCGAAGCGCGGCAGCACCACGCGCAGCTCGCCGCGCGGCTCTCCCGCCCCGGGCGTGCCGTAGGTGAGGATGCGCTCGAGCACGGCGCGCTCGTCGTCCGGAAGGGGCGAGTCGAGCAGCGCGAAGTGGACGAAGCGGGTGTCGACCCGGACCGCCTCGCGCAGCCCGGCCGGAAGGCCGGCGACGAGCTTGTCGACGCGGAAGGGGGAGGGGGCCACGGCTCCGTGCAGCGTGAGGAGGAGCTGCCCGGGCGCAACGCGAGAATTCATGCGCGAATTATACCGGGATCGCCGACGCCCCCCTTCAGCGCCAGCGCAGCAGGATGCGCAGGCGCCGGTGCGCCCCGGCCTCGGCCGCGTCGGCCGGCACCGCGAGGGTGCGCGACAGGCGCGCGCCCGCCGGCCGCCAGCGCACGACGACGAGCCGCGGCGCGACGAAGGCGCCCGGCGCGAGCGTGCCGGACGCCGCGCGCCCGTCCACGAAGTCGACGGCGACGGCCCCGTCCAGCCCCACCGCGAGCCGGCGCACCGCGCCCGGCCCGCGGCGAAGTGCCTCGCGCCGCATCGAGCGAACCGCGGCCACGGCCACGGCGGCGACCAGCGCGAGGCCCGCTTGACCGGGCAGGTCCGCGAGGAGCGCCGCCGCGGCCGTCGCCAGCGCCACCAAGGCGATCCACGCGGCCGCCAGCCGCGAGGGGCCGAGCGCGACGACCACCCGCCACGCCGGATCGGCGGCCATGGGCGCGCCGCTATACTTGAATCCCTGGCCCCGCGCCCCCATTGGCTTTCCGGTGACCACCGACCTCCCCCTCGCCTGCGACCTCTCCCCCCTCAACGCCGTGCTGCGCGTTTCGGGGGACGACGCCGCCGACTTCCTGCACAACCAGTTCACCAACGACGTGAAGGCGCTCGCCGCGGGCGCGGCGCAGTGGAACGGCTGGTGCACCCCCAAGGGCCGCCTCCTCGCCACCTTCGCGCTCGCGCGCGACGCGCAGGGCTACCGGGTCGTGCTGCCGGCCGCGTTCGTCGAGGCCGTCGCCAGGCGCCTGCGGATGTTCGTGCTGCGATCGAAGGTGAAGGTCGAGGACGTCTCGGCCGCCACGCCGTGCTTCGGCCTGTGGGACGGCCCGTTGCCGCCGGATGCGTTCCGCGTGGGCGAATCGCGTGGCTTCGCCTTCGGCGCGGCGCCGGCGCACCGCCCCGCCTCGCTCGAAGACTGGTCGCTTTCCCTCGTCCGCGACGGCATCGTGCAGGTCGTCCCCGGCACGCAGGAGGAGTTCGTGCCGCAGATGGCCAACTACGACCTGGTCGGCGGGGTGAGCTTCCGCAAGGGCTGCTACCCCGGCCAGGAGATCGTCGCCCGCACGCAGTACCGCGGCATCCTCAAGAAGCGCGCCATCCGCGTGCGCTCGGCCGCCACGCTCTCTGCGGGCGACAGCGTCTACAGCGAGGCCTTCGGCGAGCAGTCGGCCGGCACCGTCGCAAACGTCGCGCCCTCGCCCGAAGGCGGCTTCGAAGCCCTGGTCGTCGCGCAGCTCGACGCCATCGCCAGGGACGACCTTCGCCACGGCTCCCCCGCCGGCCCCCGGCTCGAGCGCCTGCCGCTGCCCTACGCCCTGGAGTAGCGCGGCGCGAAGCCGCCCTTCGCCGCGAACCCCGGCGTGTGCCGCATCCGCGCGGGCTCAGAGCCTCGCGCGCATGCCGACGTGCGGGATGCCGGCCTCGAGGTATTCCTCGCCCTCGACGGCATAGCCGTGGCGCGCGTAGAAGTCCCTGGCGTGCGACTGGGCGTGCAGGTAGGTCTCGCGAAAGCCGCGGCGCCGGGCCTCGTCCATCAGCGCCGCAAGGATCGCCGCACCCACGCCGCGCCCGCGCCAGGCGGCGAGCACCGCCATGCGGCCGATGCGCCCGTCGGGCATGAGCCGGCCCGTGCCGACCGCTTCGCCCGAGGCCGTCCCGGCGAGCGCGTGCACGCAGTCCGCGTCGCGGCCGTCCATCTCCAGCGCCGGCGGCACGCCCTGCTCGCCCACGAACACGGTGGTGCGGATGGCGGTGGCGGCGGCGGCCGCCTCGGGCCAGGCGGCCAGGCGCACGCGGAAATCGGGAGGGGGGTCCATGGTGTAGAGTCGCGGCCTGCCCCGCGATTGTAACCGCCCGCCGATGCCTTCCCGCTCCGCCCCGCTCGCCGCCATGGCCGCCATGTGCGCGATCTGGGGCTACTCGTGGATCGTGATGAAGGTGGCGCTGCGGCATGCGCACCCCTTCGACTTCGCGGCGCAGCGCCTCGTGCTGGGCGCGCTGCTGCTCTTCGCGATCATCGCCGCCACGGGCCGGCGCCTCACGCTGGAGCGCTGGCGCATGGCGGTGGTGCTGGGGCTGGTGCAGGTGGGCGCCTTCGTGATCCTGTCGCACTACGCGCTGCTCTCGGCCGGGCCCGGCAAGACCTCGGTCCTCACCTACACCATGCCGTTCTGGATGATCGTATTCGCGCACGGCCTGCTGCACGAGCGCATGCGCGGCGCGCAGTGGGTGAGCGTCGCGCTCGCCTTCGCCGGGCTCGTGCTCATCGTCTCGCCGTGGCGGCTCACGAGCCTGGCGGGCAGCCTGCTCGCCATCGGCTCGGGCGCGGTGTGGGCGCTGGCGGCGGTGATGTCCAAGCGCTGGCCCACGCGCGGCGCCGAGCCGCTCACCTTCACCGCGTGGCAGCTCGCGTTCGGCTCCGTGCCGCTGGTGCTTCTCGCCTGGCTGCACCCGCACGCGCCCGTCCGGTGGGACGGCGAGTACGCCCTCGCCCTCGCCTACTCGACCGTGTTCGCCACCGCGGGCGGCTGGTGGCTGTGGACCTACGTGCTGGCGAACGCGCCGGCGGGCGTGACGGGGCTCAACACCCTGGCCATCCCGGTGATCGCCGTCATCGCCTCCTGGCTGCAGCTCGGCGAGCGCCCTCCGCCGCACGAGCTCGCCGGCATGGCGCTCATCGGCGTGGCGCTCGCGCTCCTCGCCCTCCCGGGCCTTCGCCGCGCGGTGGCCGGGCCTGCGCGCTGAGCGGGCGCGCCGCGGGCATGACTCGGGGCGGCGTTTCGCGCCACAATCGGGGCATGACGCCGGTGCACAACGACGGCGGGGCGCCAGCCCCGGAAGCGCAGGACGGCGCACCCGGCCTCGACGCGCGGACCGCCCTCTTCCTGGACGTGGACGGCACGCTCGTCGCGCTCGCGGAGCACCCGGACGCGGTGCACGTGGACGCGCAGCTGCTCGCGCTCCTCGAGCGCCTTCGCGAGGCCATGGGCGGCGCCCTCGCGCTCGTCAGCGGCCGCTCCCTCGAGGCCCTCGACCGCCTCTTCGCGCCGCAACGCTTCGCGGCCGCGGGCCAGCACGGCGCCGAGCGCCGCGCCGCCGACGGGTCCCTGCACCGGCACGCGCCGCTGGCGCCGCGCCTGCACGAGGCGGCCGCGAGGCTGCGCGCGCTCGCGGCGGCCAACCCCGGGCTGCTCCTCGAGGAGAAGGGCTCGAGCCTCGCGGTGCACTACCGGCACGCGCCCGCCGCGGGCCCGCTCGTGGAGGCCGAGGCGCGCCGCGTCCTCGAGGCGCTGGGCGGCGACTTCGAGCTGCAGGCCGGCAAGCTCGTCTTCGAGGTGAAGCCGAGCGGCCGCGACAAGGGCACGGCCATCGCCGAGTTCCTGGGCGAGGCGCCCTTCGCGGGGCGCACGCCCGTGTTCGTGGGCGACGACCTCACCGACGAGCTGGGCTTCGCCTCCGTGAACCGGCTCGGCGGGGCGTCGGTGAAGGTGGGCGCGGGGCCGACGGCGGCGCGCTGGCGCCTGCCGGACGCCGCGGCGGTGCGCCAGTGGCTGGCCGGCTGCGCGGACGACGCGCGCGATCCCTAGCCCACGAGCCGCCATGATCCGATTCGGCATCGACCTCGGGGGCACCAAGACGGAGATCGTGGCCTTCGGGCCCGGGCTCGCCGAGCGCCTTCGCCTTCGCATCCCCACGCCGGCGGGCGAGTACGCGGCCGCGGTGCGCGAGCTCGCGGCGCTCGTCTCCCGCGCCGAGCGCGAGCTGGGCGAGTCCGGCCCCGTGGGCCTGGGCCACCCCGGCGCGATCGACCCGGCCACGGGCGTGCTGCACAACGCCTTCGCCACCGCGTTCAACGACCGGCCCTTCGCCGCGGACCTCGCGCGCGCGCTGGGCCGCGAAGTGCGCCTGGAGAACGACGCCAACTGCCTCGCGCTGAGCGAGGCGCGCGACGGCGCCGGCGCGGGCTTCGGCACCGTCTTCGCCGCCATCCTCGGCACGGGCGCGGGCGCGGGCATCGTGATCGACGGCCGCCTGCTGCGCGGCCGGCACGCGCTCGCCGGCGAGTGGGGCCACAACCCGCTGCCGTGGATGACGCGCGAGGAGCACCCCGGCCCGCGCTGCTACTGCGGGCGCGAGGGCTGCATCGAGCGCTTCGTCTCCGGCACCGCGCTCGCCGCGGACCACGCCCGCGTCACGGGCGAGACACGCGACGCGGCCGACATCGCCGCCGCCGCGCAGGCCGGAGACGCCGCCTGCCGCGCCACGCTGGCGCGCCACGCCGACCGCCTCGCGCGCGCACTCGCGCACGTGGTGAACCTCGTCGATCCCGACGTCGTCGTGGTGGGCGGCGGGCTCTCGCGGGTCGGCAGCCTCTACGAGGGCCTGGAGGCGCGCATCGCGGGCTACGCCTACGCCCGGGCCTCGCCGCCCGTCGTGCCGGCGCGCCACGGCGACGCGAGCGGCGTGCGCGGCGCGGCGATGCTCTGGCCGGAGGGCTGATTCACGGCGCGCAGGCCACGCGCGCGGCCTGCAGCACCTCGCCCGTGCGCGGGTCCTGCACGAAGGCCGCCACCGCCAGCCGCGACGGGTTCCAGCCGCGGCCCACCGCGAAGGCGAGGGGCGAGGGCGAGTCGACGGGCCCCGCGTCGGCCAGGGCGCGCACCACGTGGTCGTGCGCGAGGCGCTCTCCCCGGTTCTCGCCCGCCCGCACGTCCGTGGCGAGGCCGCTCTCGGTCACCGCGACGAACACCCGCTCGCCGCCCGCGAGGCGGCCGGTGGCCGCCGCCTGCACGCTCGCGCGCACCGTGCCCGCGTCCACCGACACCGCGAGGTCCAGGCGCACGGGCGCAGGGCCTTCCGCGGCCGCCGCCTGCCGAAGCGCACCGCCGGCGGACCAGCGCGGGAAGTCGCGGCCGTTGCGCATCACCTGCGGCGTGTAGGCGTAGCGGGCGCCCGAGCGGCGCACCGCCTCGCGCTGGCGCGCGCTCCACGCGGGGGAGGCGAAGCGGTCCGTCCAGCCCAGCGAATCCCAGTAGTCCACGTGGAAGGCGAGCGGCACCACGGCCTCGCGCGCCGGGGCGAGGCGCGAGAACCAGCGGTCGGCCGGCGGGCAGCTGCTGCAGCCCTCGGAGGTGTAGAGCTCGACCAGCGCCACGCGCGCGGCGGTGCCGGCCAGGTGGCACTGCGCCGCCCCGGCGGGCGCGCCGGCGAGCGCCAGCACCGCGAGCAGGACGAAAGGACGGGGCCCCATGACGCGGGATACGGCGCCCGCGCCCGCGCGGATTCAGCCCTTGCGCTTCACGGGCCTGTAGCGCTTCACGGCGGAGAGGATCTCGGCCTTGGCCTCCTCGGGGCCCACCCACCCCTCGATGCGCACCCACTTGCCGGGCTCCAGGTCCTTGTAGTGCGCGAAGAAGTGCGTGATCTGCGAGAGCATCACCTCGGGCAGGTCGCGCGGGGTCTCGATCTCGCGGTAGAGCGGCGTGAGCTTGTCGATGGGCACCGCCAGCAGCTTGGTGTCGCCGCCGGCCTCGTCGGTCATCTTGAGCATGCCGATGGGGCGGCAGCGCACCACCACGCCCGGGATGAGCGCGAAGGGGCTGATCACCAGCACGTCCACCGGGTCGCCGTCGTCGCCCAGCGTGCAGGGGATGTAGCCGTAGTTGCACGGGTAGTGCATCGACGTCTGCACGAAGCGGTCGACGAAGAGCGCCCCGGTCGCCTTGTCCACCTCGTACTTGATGGGGTCGGCGTGGGCGGGGATCTCGATGATCACGTTGAAGTCGTTGGGCAGGTCCTTGCCGGCGTCGACGCGGTCTAGGTTCATGGCGGTCTTCCTGGGGCGCCCGCGGCTAGCGAGCGCTGACAAATGGTTGTGGTAAATTGCGGAGACGACTGGGTGACATTATCGCAAGTTCCCGTTTTGACTGGCAAAAACCGCCGGATCCCGCGATGAACGCAGCGCATCCCCTGATCCTCACGCTCGACCAGCACGGCGTGCCCCACCGTTGGGTCACCTGGCAGCAGGCCGTGTGGTACTACGCCAAGGAGAGGGTGGCCTGGGAGACGGGCCGGGAGGCCTTCACGATCTGGGGCGGGCGCTCCCACCTCACGGGCGAGCGCTCGAGCATCACCGCAAACTCCATCATCGCCATCCGCGGCCGGGCCCTGGCCATCAAGGGCTTCCACGCCACGCCGCCGCTCAACAACCGCGAGCTCTTCCACCGCGACCGCAGCCTCTGCGCCTTCTGCGGCGGCATCTTCCCGCCGCTGCGCCTGACCTGCGACCACATCGTGCCGCTCTCGCGCGGGGGCCGCGACACCTGGATGAACGTCGTCACCGCCTGCCGCAGCTGCAACCAGAAGAAGGGAAGCCGCACGCCCGAGGAGGCGCGCATGCACCTGCTGTACGCGCCCTACGTGCCGAACCGGGCCGAGTTCCTCATCCTCGCCAACCGCCGGATCCTCGCCGACCAGATGGAGTTCCTCAAGCAGCACGTGTCGGCGAACTCGCGCCTGCACGCCGGCTGAGCGACCGCCCCCTCCTCCCCGCGACCATGCCCGACAGCCCGCTGCCCACCTACGCCTCCGCGATCTACGGCTTCACGATCTTCCTCAACCTGTGCACCGCGTGGCTCGTGGCCATCACCTTCGGCAAGAACAAGGGGATGCTCTACGACCAGGGCCCGCCCTGGATGATCGCCGTGAGCGTCGTCGCGATGCTCATGTGCTGGAACAAGGTCCTGCTGCCGCAGGACATCACGTTCTGGGGCTCGTTCATCGCCGCGCTGCTCGGCCTGTGGGGCGCGTGGGTGGACTACAAGCACCTCATCGACCACATCGCCGGCCGGCGCAAGCCCAAGGCCCGCGAGCGCAGCTGAGGCCCCGCCCTCAGCCGGGCGGCGAGCGGCGCACCGCCGCGCGGTCCGGCTTGCCGTTCGCGAGGCGCGGGATCTGCGGCGCGAAGACGATGCGCGGCAGCTTGTAGCGCGCCAGTCGCCCGGTCAGGAAGTCGCGCAGGTCCGGCGCGACCGCGCCGCCGCGAAGCTGCACCACCGCGAGCGGCACCTCGCCCCAGCGCGCGTCCGCCACCCCCACCACCACCGCGTCGGCCACCGCCGGGTGCTCGCGCAGCGCGAGCTCGATCTCGGCCGGGTAGACGTTCTCGCCGCCGGAGACGATGAGGTCGTCGCGGCGCGCGAGGACCGTGAGCGAGCCGTCCGCGCCGATCTCGCCCAGGTCGCCCGTGCGCAGCCAGCCGTCGCGCACCGCCGCCGCCGTGGCGGCCGCATCGTCGAGGTAGCCGCGCATCACCACGGGGCCGCGCACCTCGATCACGCCGCCGGCGTCCACGCGCAGGTCGATGCCCGGCAGCGCGCGCCCCGCCACGAGCCGGCCCTCGCGGCGCTCGCCCGGGCGCTCGAGCGCGACCATGGAGGCCGTCTCCGTGAGCCCGTAGGTCGCCAGTGCCTGCGGGCAGGCCGCGAGGAGCGCCGGGCTCACCGGCCCGCCGCCCGCGACCACCGCGCGCACGCTCGCCGGCAGGGCCCGCCCGCCGCGCGCCTCCATCAGGCGGCGCAGCGTCGCGTCGACCACGGACAGGTGCGTGACGCCGTGCGCCTCGACGGCCCGGTCGAGGTCCTCGCCCGAGGCGCCCGCGCAGAGCACGACGCCGGCGCCGGCCAGCGCGCAGCGCACCACGATGCCGAGCCCGCCCACGTGGAAGAAGGGCAGCGGCGCGAGCCAGCGGTCGCCCGGGCCCAGCGGCAGCACGGATGCCGAGGCGCGCGCGCTGGCGAGAAGGTTCGCGAGGGTGAGCACCGCCCCCTTGGGCCGCCCCGTGGTGCCGGAGGTGAAGACGATCGCGGCGTCGCGCGCGGGCGAGTGGTCGCGCGCCGCCGGATCGCCCTCCGCGGGCGCGAGGCCCTCCCACTCCCGGAGCGGGACGACCCGCGCGGCGCCGATCGCGCGGCCGGCCATCGCGTCACCCGCGATCACCACCGAGGGCGCGGCGCGGCCGACCTGCCAGGCCACCTCCGCGTCCGCGAGGCGCGTGTTGAGCGGCACCAGCACGGCGCCGGCGCGCAGGACGGCGAGCGCCACGGCGATCCACTGCGGCGAGTTCTCGGCCCACAGCGCCACGCGCTCGCCCTCGCGCACGCCCAGCGCGCGCAGCCGCCCGATCGCGAGCGAGACCTCGCGCTCCACCTCGATGGGCGAGAAGACGCGCCCGTCCGCCACGACCTGCGGCGCGCCGGCGATCACGGCGCGCGCTCCCGCAGCCGCACGCCCAGCCCCGGCCCCGCCGGCAGCGAGAGGAAGCCCCCTTGCGGTGCCGCGAGCCCCTCGACGGGCGCCTCCTCCAGCAGCGCGACCGTGGCGAGGCCGTGCGCGCGCTCCTCTCCCGGCAGGCTGGCCGCGAGGTGCAGCGCCCCGGCCACGCCGACGGGCGAATCCATCACCGAGGTGATCACCACGCCGAGCCCCGCCTCGATGGCGTCGACCGCGAGGCGGCGCGTGGCCGTGGGACCGCCCAGCGCCATGGGCTTGAGCACCAGCACGTCCGCGCCGCGCGCGTGCAGCACCGCGCGGCCCGCCTCCAGCGTCGGCGCGTCGAACGCCACCGGTACGTTGCAGCCCAGGCCCACCGCACGCAGGTCGCCGCGCACCGGGTCCTCGACGTACTCGATCCCGAGCGGCTCGACGGCGCCCAGCACGCGAAGGGCCGTCTCGCCGTCCCACGCGCCGTTGGCGTCCAGGCGGATGGCCACCGCGGGGCCCACGCGCTCGCGCACGGCGCGCACGCGCGCCACGTCCTCGTCGGGCGGGGCGGCGCCCACCTTGATCTTCACCGTGCCGAAGCCCGCGGCGGCCACGCGCGCCGCCTCGTCGGCCAGGGCGCCGGCCTCCCGCGCGAAGAGCAGCGCGTTCACCTTCACGCGCTCGCGGGGGCGGTCGGCGAGGAGGAAGGCGAGGGGGCGGCCGAAGCGCTGCGCCTCCCCGTCCAGGGCGGCGAGGTCGAAGGCGGCGTCGCGGCAGGGCCCGGACTCGATCGCGGCCGCGAGCCCTTCCGGCGTGAGCGCGGGATCGGGCGGCGCCACCTCGCCGTGCAGCACGCGTCCGTCTTCCCGCTCCACGCGCAGCCACGCGCCCAGGCGCCGCGTCCACGCGCCGGCGCCCGTGGCGATCGGCTCGCGGAAGGCGAGTGCGTACGGGACGAACGAGTGGGCCACGCGCGCGAGCTCGCCGCCGCGGCCCCTAGGGCAGCCGCTTGAACTTCCCGAAGTCGGGGCGGCGCTTCTCGACGTAGGCGTTGCGGCCCTCCTGCGCCTCCTCCGTCATGTAGTAGAGCAGCGTCGCGTTGCCGGCCAGCTCCTGGATGCCGGCCTCGCCGTCGTAGCGCGCGTTGAACGCGCTCTTCAGGCACCGCAGCGCGAGCGGGCTGTGCTGCAGGATCTCGCGGCACATCGCCACCGTCTCCTTCTCGAGGTCGGCGAGCGGCACCACGGCGTTGACCAGGCCCATCTCCAGCGCCTGCCTCGCGTCGTACTGCCGGCAGGTGAACCAGATCTCCTTGGCCTTCTTGGGGCCCACGAGGTCCGAGAGGATGCTGGCGCCGAAGCCGCCGTCGAAGCTGCCCACGCGCGGGCCCGTCTGGCCGAATCGCGCATTGTCGGCGGCGATGGTGAGGTCGCACACCACGTGCAGCACGTGCCCGCCGCCGATGGCGTAGCCCGCGACCATGGCGACCACCGGCTTGGGGCAGGAGCGGATCTGCTTCTGCAGGTCCAGCACGTTCAGGCGCGGCACGCCGTCGAAGCCCACGTAGCCTTGGTCGCCGCGGATCCGCTGGTCGCCGCCCGAGCAGAACGCGAGGTCGCCCGCGCCGGTGAGGACGATGACGCCGACGGCGGGATCCTCGCGCGCGTCGTTGAACGCGGCCGTGAGCTCGTGCAGCGTCTTCGGGCGGAAGGCGTTGCGCACCTCCGGCCGGTTGATGGTGAGCTTGGCGATGCCCTCGGCCTTGTCGTAGAGGATGTCCTCGAATTGGCCGGCGGCCTGCCAGGCGATGGGCTTGTGGTCGTTCATGCGTCGATGCTCCTCTCCAGGAATCGTTCGAGTTCTCGCGCGCACTCGGCGGCGCGCTCCACCGGCACGGCGTGGCCCGCGCCGGGCACCAGGACGAGCTCGGCGCCGGCGATGGCCGCCGCCAGGTCGCGGCCGATCGCGGCGAACTTCGCGTCGAGCGCGCCGGCCATTACCAGCACCGGCATCGCCAGCGAGGCCAGTGCCGCGTGCCGGGGCGCCTCGCGCCCCGTCGAGAAGGCGCGAAGGGCGGCGGCCAGGCGCGCCGGGTCCTGCGCACGGCGCTGCGCGCGCACCGGTTCGCGCGCGGCCGCCGGCGCCGCGGCCATCGTGGCGAAGAGCGGCTGCGCCTCCCACTCCCGCGCGAACGCCTCGATGCCGCCGGCCTCCAGGCGCGCCGCGAGCGCCTCGTCCGCCGCCGCGCGCGCCGCCCGCTCGCCCGCGTCCGCGAGGCCCGGCGAGGCGCCCACCAGCGCCAGCGCCGCCACGCGCTCCGGATGGCGAAGCGCGAGGGCCAGGGCGAGCCGCCCGCCCAGCGAGTAGCCCGCCAGCGCGAAGCGCCCGATGCCCGCGGCGTGCAGCAGCGCCGCCAGCGCGTCGGCCGCGCGGTCCAGGTTCCAGTCCTGCGGCGGGCTCGGGGCGTCGGTGCCGCCGTGCCCCGGCAGGTCGGGCATCACGCAGCGCCGGCGCGCGAGCGCCATCGCCACCGGGCGCCAGGCCTCGTGCGTGTTGGTGAATCCGTGCAGCAGCACCAGCGGCAGGCCCGCGCGCGGGCCGCGGCTCGCGAGCGTCCACGCGAGGCCGCCCGCCTCCAGGCGCTCGGCGTGCAATCCCGGCAGCCGCGTGACGGCCGCCTGCTCGCGCAGCGTGCGCGCGCGGTCCGTTCGCCACTCGATGACGCGCGGGGCGCCGCCGGCGAGCGTCGCCGCGACGAGCGCGCGCACCTCGTCCACCGAGGCCGCCACGACGTGCTCGATGCCCGCGGCGCGCGAGACGGCGGCGAGGTCGCAGCCGTGCGGCGTGCCGAAGAGCGGCTCGAAAAGGTCGCCGTGCCTCGCCACGGGCAGGTGCGAGAAGATGCCGCCGCCCGCGTTCTCGAGCAGCAGGATCGCGAGCGGCGTCCGCAGGCCGCGCGCGGCGCGCAGGCCGCCCGCGTCGTGCAGGAAGGCGAGGTCGCCGGTGACGAGCAGCGTGGGCGCGCCGCGGCCGGCCGCGACGCCGATGGCCGTGGACGTCACGCCGTCGATGCCGTTGGCGCCGCGGTTGGCGAAGACGGCCGTGCCTTCCGGCAGCCACCCGGCGTAGAACTCGGCCCAGCGGATGGGCATGCTGCTCGAGAGCACGAGCGAGGCGCCCGGCGGCATCGCCTCGCACGCGGCGACGACCGCCGCGGCCTCCCGCGGCGCGCGCTCGCGCAGGGCGGCCGCGCCCGCTTCCCCGGCGCGCAGCGCCGCGGGCCAGCCCGGGTCGCGCGCCGTGCCGGCCTTCACGGTCGCCGCCAGGCGCTCGCAAAGGAGGGCGCAGTCGGCGACGGCCACCTCCTCCACGATGCCGTCGGGATCGCGCCGGCGCGCGTCGGGCTGCACCGCCACGACGGGCGGGCGGTGGCGCGCGAGCCAGGTCGCGAGGACCTTCGAGGTCGGGACGCCGCCCAGGCGCA
>JAKOWJ010000246.1 GCA_029781595.1 Pseudomonadota bacterium
GCCGCCGTTGCTCGCACGCGTGAAGACCTTCCTGGACCTGGCGTGCCGGCCCGACGAGATCGCCGCGGCGCTGGGGGAGCTGGCCGCGCCCAACCCGGGGCTGCGGCTGCCGGGCGCGATCGACGGCTTCGAGGTCGCGGTGCGCGCGATCCTCGGCCAGCAGGTGCCGGTGGCGGCCGCGACGACGGTGGCCGGGCGCCTGGCGCGCGCGTGCGGCGAGCCGCTCGCCACGCCGCACGCCGGCCTCACGCACCTCTTTCCCGCCGCCGGTACGCTCGCGGCGGCGGCGCCCGGCGACATCGCTTCGCTCGGCATCATCGCCGCGCGCGCGCGGGCCATCGTGGCGCTCGCCCGCGCCGTCGCCGACGGCTCGCTGCGCCTGGACCCGTCCGCGCCCGTCGCGCCCACGCTCGCCGCGCTCGAGGCGCTGCCGGGCGTGGGGCCGTGGACGGCGCACTACGTCGCCATGCGGGCGCTCGCCTGGCCCGATGCGTTCCCGCACCCGGACGTGGCCGTGCTCAAGGCCCTGGGCGCGAAGAGCCCGCGCGCGGCGGCGGAAGGCGCGCAGGCCTGGCGCCCCTGGCGCGCCTACGCCGTGCTGCACCTGTGGAAATCGCTCGAGCGCCCCGCCGGCGCCCGCGCCCCGAGGAGGAAGCCATGATCCGCTACGCCCGCATCGCCACGCCCCTGGGAACGCTGCTCGCCGTCGCCGAGGGCGAGGCGCTCGCCGCGCTGCACTTCGAGGGCGGCCGCCACGCGCCGAGCCCGGCGACGCACTGGCGCGAGGCACCGGACCACCCGCCGCTGCGCCGCTGCGCCGCGCAGCTCGCCGACTACTTCGCGGGGTGCCGGCGCGGATTCGACCTTCCCGTGGCCGTCACCGGCACGCCCTTCCAGAAGCGCGTGTGGCGCGAGATCGCCCGCGTGCCCTTCGGCGAGACGATCACCTACGCGCAGCTCGCCGCGCGGGCCGGCGTGCCGGGCGCGGCGCGCGCCGCGGGCGCGGCCACTGGCCGCAACCCCCTCTCCATCGTGGTGCCCTGCCACCGCATCGTCGCCACCGGCGGCGCGCTCACGGGCTACGCCGGTGGCCTCGCGCGCAAGTCGCGGCTGCTCGCGCTCGAGGGCGCGGGGGCGGCCGGTTGAGGCCCGCCGACCTCGCCCGCCTGCTGGTCCTCGCGGCGACCTGGGGCGCCTCGTACCTCTTCATGCGCATCGCCGTGCCGCACGTGGGCGCGGCCGGCATGGTCGAGGGGCGCACGCTCCTGGGGGGCCTGTTCATGGCCGCCTACCTCGCCGTCACGCGCACGCCCCTCGCCCTGGCGCGGCACTGGCGCGGCTACCTCGTGCTGGGCGTGGTGGGCGTGGCGCTGCCCTTCTGGCTCATCGGCACGGCGGTGAAGACGATCGACGCCTCGACGGCGGCCATCCTCAACGCGACCTCGCCCGTGTTCTCGGCCCTCGTCGCGGCCGCTTGGCTGGGCGAGCGGCTCACCCTCGAGAAGGCGGGCGGCATCGCGCTCTCGGTGGCGGGCATCGCGCTTCTCGTGGGCTGGACGCCGAAGCCCATGGGCGCGCACGAGCTCCTCGCCTGCTCGCTCTCGCTGGCGGCCTGCGCGTGCTACGGCTTCGTGAGCGTCTTCACCAAGGTGCGCCTGAAGGACGCGCCGCCGGCCGCGCTTTCGGCGGCGAGCTGCCTCGTGGCGGCGGGGGCCGTGGCGCCCTTCGCGCCCTTCGGCGTCGCGCTGGCGCCGGTGCCCGCGGGCGCGTGGGGCTCGCTCGCGGCGCTGGGGATCGCCTGCACGGGCATCGCCTTCATCCTGTACTACCGCCTCATCGCCGACCTGGGGCCCGTGCGGGCGACGACGGTGACGCTGCTGATCCCCGTGTTCGGCATCTTCTGGGGGGTGGCCTTCCTGGGCGAGCCCGTCACGCCGGGGCGCCTCGCGGGGGCGGCGACCGTGCTCGCCGGCTGCGCGCTGGCGCTGGGCCTGGTGGCCCCCTGGTTTCGCCGCCTCTCGGGATAGGCCGGGGAACCGCGCCCCTGTGCCGCGGTCGATTACCTGAACCGGCCTCGGCCAGCCCCGGGGATAACCCTTCTGGGGCAATTGCGCGCTGCCCGGAAAGCCCCGAAAATGGCTGGTTTCCCGGCACCCCCAACCTCACCGCCCTAGGAGAAGTCCGCATGAAGAAGTCCGGTCTCATCATCGCCGCGCTCGGCCTCGCGTTCACCGCCGCGCCGGCCATGGCCAACCTCGAGCTCGCGACCAAGTCCGCCTGCACCGCCTGCCATGCCGTCGACAAGAAGATCGTCGGCCCCGCCTACAAGGACGTCGCCGCCAAGTACCGCGGCAACCCCAAGGCCGAGGCGATGCTCATCGAGAAGGTGAAGAAGGGCGGCGTAGGCGTCTGGGGCCAGGTCCCGATGCCCCCCAATGCCGCCGTCAAGGACGCGGACATCAAGACCCTCGTGAAGTGGGTCCTGTCCCTCAAGTAGGGTAAGCGCCCGCTCACGGCAAAAGGCCGGCCCCGTGCCGGCCTTTTCCTTTCCGGAGGTTCTATAATCCGGCGCTTCACCCGCTCCCGGGCCCGCCATCCCCATCCCCCTCAGGAGACCCCATGAACCGACCCCTCCCCCTGGCCCTCGCGATCGTCGCCGCCCTGGGCCTGGCCGCCTGCGGCCAGAAGGAAGAGCCGAAGAAGGCCGAGGCTCCGGCGCCGGCCGGCGTCACCGTCACCATCGCCCACGCGGGCCCGCTCACGGGCTCCATCGCCCACCTGGGCAAGGACGACGAGAACGGCGTGGCCCTCGCCATCGCGCAGGCCAACGACAAGCACCTGACCATCGGCGGCAAGCCCATCGTGTTCAAGATGATGAGCGAGGACGACCAGGCCGACCCGAAGACCGGCACCACGGTCGCGCAGAAGCTGGTGGACGCCAAGGTCGCCGCCGTCGTCGGCCACCTGAACTCGGGCGTGACCATCCCCGCCTCGGAGATCTACAGCAAGGCCGGCATCCCGGTGATCTCCGGCTCGGCCACCAACCCCACGCTCACCGAGCGGGGCCTGAAGGGCGTCTTCCGCACCGTGGGCCGCGACGACCAGCAGGGCCCGGCCATCGCCGCCTACATCGCCTCCGAGCTGCACGCCAAGAAGGTCGCGATCATCGACGACAAGACGGCCTACGGCGAGGGCCTGGCCAACGAGGTGGAGAAGTACCTCAAGGGCAAGAAGATCGGCATCGTCGCGCGCGAGCGCACGACGGACAAGGAGACCGACTTCAAGGCCATCCTCACCAAGATCAAGTCGAAGAAGCCCGACGTGGTCTTCCACGGCGGCATGGACGCCACGGGCGGCCCGATGCTCAAGCAGGCGCGCGAGCTGGGCATCAAGGCGGCCTTCTCCTTCGGCGACGGCGCGTGCACCAACGAGATGGCCAAGCTCGCCGGCGCCGCGGCCGACGGCATGATCTGCTCGCAGGCGGGCCTGCCCGCCGAGGCGGCCAGCGCCGAGTTCAAGACGGCGTTCAACGCGAAGTACGGCGAGATCAAGCAGTACGCGCCCTACTTCTACGACGCGACCAACGCCGTGATCGAGGCCATGAAGAAGGCCGACTCGGTCGACCCGGCCAAGTTCGTGCCCGAGATGTACAAGGTCTCCTTCACGGGCGCCACGGGCAAGGTGGAGTTCGACGAGAAGGGCGACCGCAAGGACGCCGAGATCACCATCT
>JAKOWJ010000254.1 GCA_029781595.1 Pseudomonadota bacterium
AGGCGCTGCGAAGCGCGAGGCCCTCGCCGGCCAGGGCCCAGCGCGTGAGCACCTCGCCGTCGTTGCACTGGAGGTTGCCGCCCACCTTCACGGTCACCGGCTTGCCGTGGTCGTGGAAGGACCAGGCGTCCGCGACGCCGTCCTCCGTGCTCGTCACCAGGCAGTTGTGGCGGGCGAGGTCGGCGAGCTCGCGCGGCCGGCCGGCGCGCTTGAAGTAGCCCGGCGAGCCGCAGACCACGCGGTGGTTGCGCGCGAGCTTGACGGCCACCAGGTCGACGCTCTTCAGGTCCGCGATGCGGATGGCGAGGTCGAAGCGCTCGTTCTTCAGGTCGACGATGCGCTCCGACAGGTGCAGCTGCACCGAGAGGTTGGGGTGCGCGGCGAGGAAGGCCGGCAGGTGCGGCGCGATGTGCTTGCGGCCGAAGGCCGTGGGCGCGGTGACGATGAGCCGGCCCGCCGCGCTCTTCGCGCCGGCCGTGAGCGCGTCCTCGGCCGAGCGCAGCTCCTCCAGGACCCGGTGGCAATCCTCGAAAAATGTGGCACCCTCGGGGGTGAGGGTGACCTTGCGGGTGGAGCGCTTGAAGAGCTTCACGCCCAGGCGCTCCTCGAGCTGGTCGATCCGCCGGCCCACCATCGCCGGCGTGATGCCTTCCTCGCGGGCGGCGGCCGACAGGCTGCCGCGTTGCGCGACATCCACGAAGGTGGTCAGCTCCTTGAACTTGTCCATCGCCGAGCGGGAGTATAAGACCTTTTCCCCGGGTCGGCGATTACTCGGACGTTTGTGACGTAATAAACTCTCCTGTTTACCCCGAGATCCGGGACGCGCGACACGCGGCGCCGATCCCCCCAGGACCTGAAAGGCAGACCATGGACCCATTCGTTCTTCCGGCCGGCATGGCCATCACGGGCGCCAACGAGCCCCTGTACGGGCGCGTGCTCACTCCCGAGGCCCTCGAGTTCGTGGCGATGCTCTGCCGCCAGTTCGAGCCGCGCCGGGCGCAGCTGCTCGCGGCCCGCGCCGCGCGCCAGAAGGAGTTCGACGCCGGCAGGCTTCCCGACTTCCTCCCGGAGACGCGCGAGATCCGCGAGTCGGAGTGGAGGATCGCCGACCAGCCGGCGGACATCCTCGACCGCCGCGTCGAGATCACGGGGCCCACGGACCGCAAGATGGTCATCAACGCCCTCAACTCGGGCGCCTCCACCTTCATGGCGGACTTCGAGGACGCGAACTGCCCGACCTGGGAGCACGTCGTCAAGGGGCAGGTGAACCTGCAGGCGGCCGTGCGCCGCGCCATCACCTTCGAGCAGGCCGGCAAGCACTACCGGCTCAACGAGAAGACGGCCGTGCTCTTCCCGCGCCCGCGCGGCTGGCACCTCGACGAGAAGCACGTGACGATCGACGGCAAGCCCGTGAGCGGCGCGATCTTCGACTTCGCCCTGTACTTCTTCCACAACGCGAAGGAGCTCCTCGCCCGCGGCTCCGGCCCCTACTTCTACCTGCCGAAGATGGAGTCGCACCTCGAGGCGCGGCTGTGGAACGACATCTTCACCGTGGCGCAGAAGGCGCTCGGCGTCCCGCACGGCTCGATCCGGGCGACGGTGCTCATCGAGACGATCGTGGCGGCCTTCGAGATGGACGAGATCCTCTGGGAGCTGCGCGAGCACTCCGCGGGCCTGAACATCGGCCGCTGGGACTACATCTTCTCCTGCATCAAGAAGTTCCGCTCCCGCCCCGACTTCTGCCTGGCGGACCGCTCGAAGGTCACGATGACCTCGCCGTTCATGCGCGCCTACGCCCTGCTGCTCGTCAAGACCTGCCACCGGCGCAACGCCCCGGCCATGGGCGGCATGGCCGCGCAGATCCCCATCAAGGACGACCCGGCCGCCAACGAGGCCGCGATGGAGAAGGTGCGCGCCGACAAGCTGCGCGAGGTGACGGACGGCTGCGACGGCACCTGGGTCGCGCACCCCGGCCTGGTGCCCGTGGCCAAGGCGGTCTTCGACCAGCACATGCCGCAGCCCAACCAGTACGGCAAGCAGCGGCCGGACGTGAACGTGACCGCCAGGGACCTCCTGGACTTCCAGCCCGGGGCGCCCATCACCGAGGCGGGCCTGCGCAACAACATCCAGGTGGGGATCCAGTACATCGGCTCCTGGCTCAACGGCAACGGCTGCGTGCCCATCTTCAACCTGATGGAGGACGCCGCCACGGCCGAGATCTCGCGCTCGCAGGTGTGGCAGTGGATGCGCTCGCCCAAGGGCGTGCTGGCCGACGGGCGCAAGGTGACCAAGGCGCTCTTCCACGAGATCCTGGTCGACGAGCTGAAGAAGACCCCGACCATCG
>JAKOWJ010000258.1 GCA_029781595.1 Pseudomonadota bacterium
CGTTCGCCGCGGCAGCGCTCCACGCGCTGCACCAGGAGGCAGCGGACGAAGCCGTCGAGTCGCTCTCGGACACGGTCCACCGGCGGCGCTTCGGCCCCCGGGGGCCAGTGGACATCTTCCGGGCGATCGGGCGGATCCAGGGCGGCGACTACACGGCGATCGATATCCCGGAGGAGGCGGAGCGGGCCCTGCCCGCGGGCACCGCCGCGCTCGCGCGATTGCGGGCGGCGCGGGGCATGCGCGAGATCCGCGGCGGTTCATTGGCGCGGGCCGGACAGGTGCTCGAGCCGCAAGCGAGCGAAACCGCGGCCGGGCTCGGGCGGATGCTCATCGAGATGGTGCGCGTCGAGTACGCCGCGGCGGCGGGCCTTCCCGAGGCTGCATCGCTGGCGGGCGAGTTGCTCGCGGGGGCGCTGGATGTGCAGCACGCGCGGGCGGCAGGTGAGGCGGCCGTGCACCTGGCCCGGATGGGCGTCGGTAGCGAACGCCCTGCATGGCTCCCGGCGGGATCGCCGCTCGCGGCGTACTGGGATTGGGCGGAGGCACTCACGAGCTCGGACGAAGACGGGCTTCGCCGCGTGAGCGAGTGCTTCGAGGCGCTGGGATGCCCCCATGAGGCGGCCTGGGCACTCGCCGACGCGGGGGACCTGGCAGAGGCGTACCGTCGGCTGCGCGCGATCGAAGCGACGACGTTGCGCGAGCAGGTGAGCGCGCGGATGCGCCGGGCGGGACTGCCAATCCCGCGGAGGACGCGGAGCATCATCGCCGGCGACGGCCTGACCGACATGGAACGCGAGGTGGCCCGCATGGTGGCCGCCGGCGCGCGCAATCGGGCAGTGGCCGAGGAGCTGGGCATCAGCGTGCGGACGGTGGAGACGCACCTGGTGAACATCTACCGCAAGACGGGCATCACCGACCGGACGTCGCTCGCGCTCTGGTGGCAGGCGCAGGAGCCGTAAACGCCAGGAGCCTCCTGAAGGAGGCTCCTGGTGGTGCGACCGGGTTTGCCGCGATCAGGCTGTGCGGAGGGCCATCGCCTGGGCGAGATCGAGGTGGATGCCGGGGCCCATCGTGGTGGTCAGCGTCATGCTGCGGATGTACTGGCCCTTGGCTTCCTTCGGCCTGGCGGCGTTCACGGCCTCGATGAGGGTGGCCATGTTCTCGCGGATCTTCTCCGGCTCGAAGCTCACCTTGCCGAGGGGCACGTGGATGTTCGCGAGGCGGTCGAGGCGGAACTCGACGCGGCCCTGCTTGGCTTCCGCCACCGTTTTGACGATG
>JAKOWJ010000269.1 GCA_029781595.1 Pseudomonadota bacterium
CCCGCCTCCCCGGCGATCTGCACCAGGGCGGCGCGGAAGGCGCCCACGGCGCGGTCGAAGCACTCGCCCACGTCGCGCAGCTCGTCGCGGCTCGCCACGCGCACCTGCGTGCCCAGGTCGCCGCCGGCGATGCGGTCGGCGGCCTCGCGCATCTCGCCCACGGAGCGGGCGATGGCGAGCCAGGCGCCCGCGAAGAGCCAGGAGACGGCGAGCATGGCCGCCAGGCCCGTGCCCAGGTGCCAGGCGAGCTCCGAGCGCACGCGCGCGGCGCGCGCCTCCAGGAGGCTGCCAAGCAGCGCGTCCGACTCGTCGTACACGGCGAGCGCGGCGTCGATGGGCTTGGTGGCGAAGGCGAAGAACTCGCCGGGCTTCATGCCGGAGGCGCCCGCGAGCACCTGGTCGACCTCCGCGAGCACGGTCGTCGCGGCCGCTTCCGTGGCGGCGACCTTGGCCTGCATGGCCTCGGGCGCCGCGGCGGCGGCCCGCAGCGCGGACTCGCGCATCTGCCACAGCGCCGGGCGGATCTGGCCCGCGTAGGAGAGGATCTCGGCGGCGTCGTCCGGGTCGGCGCTGCCGCGCGCGAGGGCCGCGGCCGCGCTCGCGCGCAGCACGCCCATGGTCTCGGTGAGGGGCAGCAGGCGCTGCACCAGCAGGTCGCCCGCGAAGTACGAGGCCGCCTCGGGGTCGAGGGTGAGGCCCGAGCCCAAGCCGATGGCGCGGCCGTGCGCGAGAAGCGCCGCCACGAGATCGGTGTGCAGCCGGAAGTTCTCGCGCGTCACGTACTTGGTGCCGGCGCCGGCCAGGTCCTTCCAGGCGGCCTGCATGGGCTCGAGCGCGCCGGCGAGGCCCAGGGCGGCCGCGTGCGGGGCCTCGGCCTCGGCCAGGGCCGCGAACGCCTCGTCGACCTGGGCGCGCGCCTCGCGCACCTTGAAGGCCGCCGCTCCGTCGCCGGTGAGCAGCGCGCGCGTGAGGCCGCGGTGCTTCTGGACGGCCTCGATCGCGCGCTTGAGGGGCTGCAGGACGGCGCGGCCGGCCT
>JAKOWJ010000272.1 GCA_029781595.1 Pseudomonadota bacterium
CGAGGAGACCTACGTCCGCGGCCGGGTGGACAAGCACGCCCACCCGGACGAGGGCGACTACGAGTTCGTGCAGGGCGACGGCCGGTGGCTGCTCGTCTCCGACCGGCGCACGGCCGACGGCGGCGTGGTGGGCCTTCGCGTGGACATCACCGCGCGGCGCGAGGCCGAGCAGGCGCTGCGCGCGAGCCGCGAGCGCTACGCGCTGGCCCTGGCCGCCGGGCGCCTGGTGGCCTGGGACTGGGCCGTGGGCGACGAGCTCATCACCTGGGGCGAGGGCGCCGAGCGCATCCGCGGGCCCCTCCCGGAAGGCGTGGCGCGCTACCCCGACTTCCGCGAGATGGTCCACGCCGAGGACCGCGACCGCTACCTCGCCGCGGGCCGGCGCGCGGTGCTGGGCGGCGAGCCCTACGCCTGCGAGTTCCGCCTCGTGTGGCTGGACGGCAGCGTGCACTGGATCAAGTCGCAGGGCGTGCTGCGCCGCCAGAGCGGCTCGCGCGACCGCATGATCGGCATCGCCCAGGACATCACCGACCGCGTGCTCGCGGGCGAGGCGCTGCGCGAGAGCGAGTCGCGCTACCGCACGCTGCTCGAGACGACCACCGACGCGGTGCTCATGGTCGACGAGAGCGACACCATCCGCTTCGCGAACGCCGCGGTGGAGACGCTCTTCGGCTGGGCGCCGGAGGAGGCGGTGGGCCGCACCCTCGCCATCTTCCAGCCCGAGCGGCTGCGCGAGGGGCACGCGCGCGGCATCGCCCGCTACCGCGAGACGGGCGAGCGGCGCCTGAACTGGCGCAGCGTCGAGACGATCGCCATGCACCGCGACGGCCACGAGTTCCCCATGGAGCTCTCCTTCAGCGCCACGCACATGGGCGGGCGCCGCTACTTCGTCGGCTTCATGCGCGACATCTCGCTGCGCAAGCGGGCCGAGACGGAGATGCACGAGATGAACGCGTGCCTGGAGCGCCGCGTGGAGGAGCGCACCGCCGAGCTCTCGGCCGCCAACCGCGAGCTGGAGAGCTTCTCCTACACGGTGGCGCACGACCTGCGCGCGCCGCTGCGGGCCATCGACGGCTTCTCGCAGGTGCTCGAGGAGGCCCTCGCGGGCAACCTGGACGACGAGGCGCAGGGCTACCTGCGCCGCATCCGCGCCAACACGGCCGTGATGGCGCAGATGATCGACGAGCTGCTGGACTTCTCGCGCCTGGGCCGCGCGGAGTTGAGCCACGCCCCGGTGGACCTCGGGGCGCTCGCGCGCCAGGTGGCCGCCGAGCTGGGCGCCGAGCACCCGGAAACGGCCTGGGAGGTGGGCGAGCTGCCCGTGGTGCGCGGCGACCCCACGCTGCTGCGCCTGGTGCTCGCGAACCTGCTGGGCAACGCCTTCAAGTTCTCCTCGCGCGCGGCCTCGCCCCGGGTGGGCGTCTCGGCCGAGCCGGGCGAGGGCGGTCCCGAGGTGTGCGTGGCCGACAACGGCGTGGGATTCGACCCGCAGTACGCGTCCAAGCTCTTCGGCGTCTTCCAGCGGCTGCACCCGCGGGAGCAGTTCGAGGGCACCGGCATCGGCCTCGCCACCGTGGCCCGCATCGTCCAGCGCCACGGCGGCCGCGTGTGGGCCGACTCCGTGCCGGGGCAGGGCGCCCGCTTCCACTTCACCCTGCCGGAGGCCGCGCGGTGAGCGGGTCCGACCGGGCGGCGCGCGCCGCCGCCGACCCCGTGGCCGAGGTGGAGGCGCTCGCCCGCACCCTGGGCCACGACCTGCGCGCGCCCTTCCGCGCCACGGAAGGCTACGCGAGCCTGCTGGAGGAGACCGATGGCGCCGGCCTGAGCCCGGAGGGGCGGCGCGCCCTGGCCGAGATCCGGGCGGCGGCGGGGCGCGGCACGCGCCTGCTGGAGGGGCTGTCGGCCTACCTGCGCGTGCGCCGGGCGGAGTTGCATCCCGGGCCGGTGGACATGTACGCCCTGGCCTGCGAGGCCGCCGACGAGCTCGAGCGCCTGGGCCGGACGGGCGCCACCCGCATCGACGTGGCGCCCCTGCCGGGCGCCTGGGGCGACGGGGCCCTGCTGCGCCGGGTCTGGGACGAACTGCTGGCCAACGCCGTCAAGTTCTCCGTCCGGGCCGAGCGCCCGATCGTGCGCGTGGGGCTCAAGAAAGGCCCGCGCGGGCCGATATACGTGGTCGAGGACAACGGAACCGGTTTCGACATGCGATTCGTGGAAAAGCTCTTCGGCGTTTTCCAGCGCCTGCACCACCCTTCGGAATTCGCGGGCTGCGGCCTGCCCTGGGAATTCGACGGGGCCGGCGTGGGCCTCGCGATCGCGCGCACCGTCGTGGAGCGCCACGGCGGGCGGATCGAGGCCGAGTCCGGTCCCGATGCCGGGGCGCGGTTCTCGTTCGAGCTGCCTGCGGCGGGCGCCGGGGCGGCCCTGCCGTGACGGGACCCGGCGGAAACGGCGACGGACCCCCGAAAAAGGAGGGTGGCGTGGAGATTCTTCTCGTCTCGGGGCATACTCAGCGCACTTTCGAGGAATTGATGGCGATGGTCCGGGAAGAGGAAGTCGACGTCCTGCTGGTCGAGGACAACGCGAACGACGCCGAATTCGCCCTGCGGGCGCTTCGCAAGGCGTCCGTCTCGCCGCGCGTGATGCACGTCGAGGACGGCGCCCGCGCCCTGGACTACCTCTTCGGCGAAGGCGAGTTCTCGGCCCGCAGCCCCCAGGCGCGGCCCAGCGTGGTCCTGCTGGACCTCAAGCTCCCCAAGGTGGACGGCATCGAGGTCCTGCGGCGCCTGAAGGAGGACGCGCGCACCCGCGACATCCCCGTCGTGGTGCTCACCTCGTCCAAGGAGCCGCGCGACATCGAGGCCTGCTACCTCAACCGCGCCAACAGCTACGTGGTGAAGCCGGTGAACTTCGAGGCCTTCACCCGCGCCATGGGCGACCTCGCCCGCTACTGGATCGAGATCAACCAGGCGCCGGTGGCGCGCCCGGCGGCGCGCTAGCGCCGGAAGGCCGGGCCCGTCCGGGTCCCGGTTCCGCGGCCGCCCGGGCGGGCGGCGATCAGCCGAGGGTTCTCTGGGAGGGCGAGGCGGGCAGCCGCGTGCGCGCGAAGCCGTCGGCGCCGTACACGGCGCCCGGATCGTCGCGGCCGGCGACCACGTCCAGCCGCTCGCGCAGCCGCGCCAGGCGCAGCGCGATGAGGCGGCCGTTGCGGTCGTTGGCCAGGCGCGCCTTCTCGCGAAGGGCGGCCAGCTCGGGGGAGGGGGCGCCGGCGCGCGGCAGCGCCGCCAGGCGATCGAGGTAGGCCGACTTCTCCAGGGCCAGGGCGGCGACCGAGTCGGGGTCGCCGTCCACCAGGGCCTGTTCCTCGAGGGCGAGCACGGACACGAAGGCCGCGAGCAGCGAGTGCTCGTCGGCCCGGGCGGCGGCCGGGTCCGGCCGCGGGCTCACTGGGTGCGGCGGCCCAGGAGGTCGGCCACGCTCGCGAGGAGCGCGTCGGCCACCTTGCCGGTGTCGACCTTGAACGTGCCGTTGGCCATGGCCGCCTTGACGGCCTCGACCTTGGCCGGGTCGAACGCGGAGCCCGCCGCGGAGGCCTGGGCGAGGCCGAGCGAGACGCCAGACAGGCTGACGGAATCGCCCTCGGTGGCCGTCGCTTCCGAGCGCTTGCGCGCCGGCGCCTCGGTGCCCGCGGGTTCGAGGGACGGGAGGTCCCCGCTTCGCTGGATCTTCATCTGCAACTCCCCTGGTCTGGTCTAGGGTGGAAGCCCGCCGGCACCGGCCGGCGCGCACGCGCCCTGTGGCCATCATCGGCCGCCCGGGCGGAAACTTTAGGGCCCATTTCGCGTTTCGCTCAAAAGGCCTGGATCTCGACGACGCGGCCCGGCCGGGCGACCCCGGTGAGCACGCGGCCGGACTCGGTCTGCACCCGCACGGCCTGCCCTTCCTGGGCGGCGGCCAGGGCCTTGCCGTCGGCGGAGACGGAGAAGCCCGGCCCGGCGTAGACCACCCGGACCGAGTCGCCGGCCGACACGGCGTGGAGCACCCGCAGGCTCTCGCGGCGCACGGCGGCGCCGGCCGGGATGGCGCGGGCGACGGTGTGGCCGATGGCCTGCTGCGGGTCGGCCAGGGCCGAGCCCGGGCCGTTGGTGAGCTCGACCTCCGCCAGGGCCACGTCCTCCGGCCCGATCACGGTGCCCGGCGGCAGGGTCCGGGCGGCCGCCACGGCCTGGGCGTGCACCTTGATGACGACCGGCAGGAAGGCCGAGGCGTGCCCGCCCTCGGCGCAGCGCACGCCGATGGCGGTGCGGCCCCACAGGCGGGCGCCCGCGGGCAGGAAGGGCTCGACGCGGCGGCAGCCGGCCAGCGCGGCGACGGCCGCGGCGGGCGGCGGCGGAAATTCGATGGCGATGCGCGTGCCGGCGGCGGCCTCGCGCTCCAGGGTGAGGCGCACGGCGTCCTCCAGCGAGCCCGGGGCGGGGGCGTCGGCGGCGGCGGCCGGGCCGGCCAGGAGGGCCAGGGCGGCGACCGGGATCAGGATTCGGCGGGGCATCTGTTTGCTCCTCGGGTCACTTGCGCAGGCTACGCGCCCGGGTCAACCCGGTTCCCCCGAAAAGGGCCGGCAAACCCCCCTTATTCCGGCCACCGGCGGCCTCAAGGTCTCCCAATAATTGCCGCAATCGCCGCGAGTGTCCGCGGCGCGAGCCCGACGGGAGCGCCCCGATGATCGACCGCCTCACCGAATCCTTCCGCTTCCAGGCCACGGCCCTGGAGCTGCGCAGCGAGCGCCAGTCGCTCATCGCCGCCAACATCGCCAACGCCGACACGCCCGGCTACCGCGCCGTGGACGCCGACTTCGCCGCGGCCCTGAAGCGCGCCACCGAGGCCGCGCCCGTGGCGGGCCGCGCCCCGGCCGCGACCTTGCGGTCCGACGAGGTGCACGTGCTGCCCGTCGCCCAGGGCGCCAGGGACGGCAACGGGGTGGACATGGACGCCGAGCGCGCGCGCTTCGCCGAGAACGCCGTGCGCTACGAGGCCGCGCTCAAGACCCTCAACCACCAGGTGAAGTCGCTCCTCACCGTCATCTCGGGGTAAGCCGCCATGGGCCTGAAGACCGTCTTCGACATCGCCGCCAGCGCCGCCAGCGCCCAGTCGCAGCGCCTGAACACGGTGGCCTCCAACCTCGCCAACGCCGACGCGGCCGCGGGGCCGGACGGCACCGTCTACCACGCCAAGCAGGTCGTCTTCCGGCCCGTGCCCATCGGCGGCCCCGACGGCCCGCAGGGCGTGCAGGTCGCGGGCGTGGTCGAGGACAACGCCGAGCCGCGCCGCGTCTACGACCCCAAGCACCCCATGGCCGACGAGAACGGCTACGTCACCCTCGCCAACGTGAACGCGGTCGAGGAGATGGTGAACATGATCTCCGCCTCGCGCGCCTACCAGAACGCCGTCGAGGTGATGAACACCGCCAAGCAGCTGCAGCTCAAGGCCCTCACGCTGGGCAACTGAAAGGTCTCCCATGGCCATCGCCTCCGTCACCGACACCGCCTCCACCGCCGCCGCCGCGACCGCCGCGGCCCCGGCCAAGGGCACCACCGAGGACCGCTTCCTCACGCTGCTGGTCACGCAGATGCGGAACCAAGATCCCCTCAACCCGCTCGACAACGCCCAGGTCACCTCGCAGCTCGCGCAGCTCTCGACGGTGAGCGGCATCGACAAGCTCAACGACACCCTGGGCACCGTGCTCTCGTCCATCGCCATGCTGCAGCCCGTGCAGGCCGCGGGCCTGGTGGGCAAGGACGTGGCGGTCGAGGGCAACGTGATCTCCGTGGCCGGCGGCAAGGCCCGCGGCGCCTACTCGCTCGAGACGGCCGCCACCGCGGTCACCGTCACCGTCAAGGACGCCGCCGGCAACGTGGTGCGCACGCTGGACCTGGGCGCGCGCAAGGCCGGCATCGCCACCTTCGACTGGGACGGCAAGGACGACGCCGGCAAGGCCCTCGCGGACGGCGACTACACCTTCTCGATCGCCGCCGCCGGCGCCTCGGGCGCGGCCAGCGTGACCGCGCTCGCGGTGGCCACCGTCCAGGGCGTGATCCCGGCCTCGGACGGCTTCGCGCTCAACCTCGGCGCCGCCGGCATCGTGCCGTTCACGAGCGTCGCCCAGATCCTCTGAAGAACCCAGCCCCCGATCCCCACCGAATCCAGGAGTCTCCATGAGCTTCCAGCAAGGCCTTTCCGGACTGAACGCCTCCGCCCGCAACCTCGACGTGATCGGCAACAACGTCGCCAACGCCAACACGGTGGGCTTCAAGGCGTCCTCGGCGGTGTTCGCGGACGTCTACGCCAACGCGCTGGGCGGCGCCGGCGGCGCGGTGGGCATCGGCACCACGGTCGCCGCGGTGGTGCAGGGCTTCCAGCAGGGCAACATCACCGCCACCTCCAACCCCCTGGACCTCGCCATCAACGGCGACGGCTTCTTCCGCCTGTCCAACAACGGCGCCGTCACCTGGACGAGGAACGGCCAGTTCCAGCTCGACAAGGACGGCTACATCGTCAACGTGGAGGGCGCGCGCGTGACCGGCTACCCCGTCGGGCCCACGGGCCAGGTCGTGGCCTCCACGCCGGCCGACCTGCAGCTCTCGCGCGCCGACATCTCGCCTTCGGCCACCACCGCCGCCAACGTCGTGGTGAACATGGACTCGCGCAAGGCCGCGATCGCCGTGCCGTTCAACCAGACGGACCCCACGACCTACTCCAACGCCACCTCGCAGACCGTCTACGACAGCCTGGGCAACGCGCACACGCTGACGATGTACTTCACCAAGACGGCCGCCAACACCTGGGACGTGCGCACGGCGATGGACGGCACGATGATCGGGGCGGGCGCCACCGGCACCGTCACCTTCGACTCGAGCGGGGCCATCGACACCGCGGCCACCACGCTGCCCTTCTCGGTGAGCGCGACCGTGACCACGGGCGCCACCGACCCGCTGGTCTTCGACCTGGACTTCACGGGCAGCACGCAGTTCGGCTCGGCCTTCGGCGTGAACGACCTCACGCAGGACGGCTACGCCTCCGGGCGCCTCACGGGCTTCAACATCTCCGACGACGGCACGGTGATGGGCCGCTACTCCAACGGCCAGTCGCGCGCGCAGGGCCAGGTGGTGCTGGGCACCTTCAACAACCCGCAGGGCCTGCAGCCCCTGGGCGGCAACCAGTGGGCCGAGACGGCCGCCTCGGGCCAGCCGCAGGTGGGCGCGCCCAAGACGGGCACCCTGGGCGCGCTGCAGTCCGGCGCCGTCGAGGAGTCGAACGTCGACCTCACGGCCGAGCTGGTGGGGATGATCACGGCGCAGCGCGTCTACCAGGCCAACGCCCAGACGATCAAGACGCAGGACTCCGTGATGCAGACGCTGGTGAACCTCCGGTAAGGACGCATGGACCACCTCATCTACACGGCGATGTCGGGCGCGAAGGCCGCGCTCACCCGCCAGGAGATGGCGGCCAACAACCTGGCCAACCTCTCCACGCCGGGCTTCAAGGCCGAGACGCGCGCCTACATGACCTTCCCGGTGGAGGGCTCGACCACGCGCGCCCTCGTGGACGACGTGGCCACGGGCGCCGACTTCTCGCCGGGCCCCATCCAGCGCACCGGCCGCGAGCTGGACATCGCGATCGAGGGGCGCGGCTGGTTCGCGGTGGAGGGCGCCGACGGCGGTGAGGCCTACACGCGCGGCGGCTCCCTGGTGGTCGACCCCTCGGGCGTGCTCACCACCGCCGCCGGGCGGCCCGTGCTCTCCGACGGCGGCCCCATCGCCGTGCAGCCGGACGCGCGCGTGGCCATCGCCAAGGACGGCACGGTGAGCGTGACGCCCCCCGGCCGCGGCGGCGTGCCCACGCCGGTGGCGCGCATCAAGCTCGTGAACCCGGACGACAAGGACCTCGCGCGCGGCGCCGACGGCCTGTTCCGCCTGAAAAGCGGCGAGCCCGCCACCACGGACGAGAAGGTGGTCCTCACCCCCGGCGCCATCGAGGGCTCCAACGTGAACCCGGTCGAGGCGCTGGTCGGCATGATCGCGCTCGCCCGCCAGTACGACCTGCAGATGAAGATGCTCACCGGCGAGGAGCAGAACTCCCGCCAGGCCTCGCAGCTGCTCAACCTCACCGCCTGAAGGAGGCCGCATGATCCGCTCCCTCTGGATTTCCAAGACCGGCCTCGACGCCCAGCAGACGCAGCTCGACGTCATCTCCAACAACCTCGCCAACGTCGGCACCAACGGCTTCAAGCGCGTGCGCGCCGTCTTCGAGGACCTGCTCTACCAGACGGTGCGCCAGCCCGGCGCGCCGGCCTCGCAGCAGACCACGGTGCCCGCGGGCGTGCAGGTGGGCACGGGCGTGCGCGCGGTCTCCACGGTGCGCAACTTCGGCCAGGGCAACCTCATGCAGACGGGCAACTCCCTGGACCTCGCCATCAACGGCAACGGCTTCCTGCAGGTGCAGCTCCCGGACGGCGGCACCGCCTACACGCGCGACGGCTCCGTGCACCTGGACAGCCAGGGCGCGCTCGTCACCGCCAACGGCATGCCGATCCAGCCCGCCATCACCATCCCCGCCGGCACCCAGTCGATCACCGTGGCCCCGGACGGCACGGTGAGCGTGGTGGTCTCCGGCTCCGCGACGCCCCAGCAGGTGGGCGCCCTCCAGCTCGCCAACTTCGCCAACCCCGCGGGCCTGCAGGCCATGGGCCAGAACCTGTTCGTCGAGACGGCCTCCTCGGGCACGCCCACCACCAACACGCCGGGCACCAACGGCCTGGGCACGCTGAGCCAGGGCTACGTGGAGACCTCCAACGTGAACGTGGTCGAGGAGCTCGTGAACATGATCCAGACGCAGCGCGCCTTCGAGATCAACTCCAAGGCCGTGCAGACCTCCGACCAGATGCTCCAGCGCCTTTCGCAGATCTGACGATGAAGACCGCCGACCTCCTCGCGCGCCTGGCGGGCCTCGCCGCCGGCCTCCTCGCCGCGGCCTGCGCGCAGCTCGGGCACGTGGAGTTCCCGCCCGTGCCGGCGCAGACGCCCATCGCCGCCGCGCCGCCGCCCGCGCCCGTGACCGGCGGCATCTTCCACGCCGCCGGCTACCGGCCCCTCTTCGAGGACGTGCGCGCGCGCGCGGTGGGCGACACGCTCACCATCCAGCTCGTCGAGAAGACGAGCGCCTCGCGCAAGGCCTCCTCCAACACCGACCGCACGGGCTCGGCCTCGCTCTCGATCGGCGACATCGTCCACCTGCCCCTGAAGGGCCTGGCGGGCACCAAGTTCTCCGGCGACAGCGGCTCGACCTTCGACGGCAAGGGCGAGACGGCGAGCGACGTGCTGCTCGCCGGCACGCTCACCGTCACCGTGATCCGCGTGCTGCCCAACGGCAACCTGGTCGTCGCGGGCGAGAAGCACCTGGGCGTGAACCGCAACGTCGAGCGCCTGCGCCTGACGGGCGTGGTGAACCCCACGACCATCCTGGCCGGCAACACCGTGATGTCCACGCAGGTGGCCGACGCCCGCATCGAGGTCTCGGGCACCGGCATCGTCAACGAGGCCCAGACCAAGGGCTGGCTGCAGCGCGTGTTCGAGTCCGTATGGCCGCTCTGATCCGTTCCCTCGCCCTCGTCCTCGCGCTGGCCGCGGGGATCGCGCACGCCGAGCGGCTCAAGGACGTCGCCTCGGTGCAGGGCGTGCGCGCCAACCCGCTCATCGGCTACGGCCTCGTCGTGGGCCTGGACGGCAGCGGCGACCAGACCGCGCAGACGCCGTTCACCACGCAGAGCCTGACGGCCATGCTCGCGCAGCTGGGCATCAACCTGCCGCCCGGCCAGGCGCTGCAGCTGAAGAACGTGGCGGCCGTGATGGTGACGGCCACGCTCCCGCCCTTCGCGCGCCCCGGCCAGGCCGTGGACGTGACGGTCTCCTCGCTCGGCAACGCCAAGAGCCTGAAGGGCGGCACGCTGCTGCTCACGCCGCTCAAGGGCGCCGACCGGCAGATCTACGCCATGGCGCAGGGCAACCTCGTGGTGGCCGGCGCGGGCGCCTCCTCGGGCGGCTCGAAGGCGCAGGTGAACCACCTGGCCGCCGGCCGCATCCCCGGCGGCGCGCTCGTCGAGCGCGTGGTGGCGAGCCCCTTCGCCGCCGGCCCCGACGTGCGCCTGGAGCTGCACGCGACCGACTTCACCCTGGCGCGGCGCGTGGTCGAGGCCATCGACGCGCGCTGGACGCCCGGCACGGCCCGCGCGCTGGACGGGCGCGTCATCTCCGTGCGCGCGCCCGAGACGCCCGACGAGCGCGTGGCCTTCCTCGCGGGCCTGGAGGAGATCCCCGTCACCGTGGACGCCCCCGCGGCCAAGGTGATCGTGAACGCGCGCACCGGCTCCATCGTCATGAACCAGTCGGTGTCGCTGCAGCCGGCGGCCGTCGCCCACGGCAACCTCTCGGTCACCATCAACGCCACGCCCCAGGTGAGCCAGCCCAACGCGCTCTCCGGCGGGCAGACGGTGGTCACGCAGAAGACCGACATCCAGATCAAGCAGGACGGCGGGCAGCTCGCGGTGCTGGGCCCGGCCGCCCGGCTCTCCGACGTGGTGCGGGCGCTCAACACGCTGGGCGCCACGCCCCAGGACCTGCTGGCGATCCTGCAGGCGCTGCACGCCTCGGGGGCGCTGCGCGCGGAGCTGGAGATCCTCTGATGCCCGGCGCGCCCCTGGACGCCGCCGGCCTCGCCCTCGACTCGCGCTCGCTCGAGCGGCTCAAGGCGCAGGCGCGCCAGGACGCCCGCGGCACGGCGCGCGCCGCCGCGAAGCAGTTCGAGGCGGTGTTCCTCAACCAGCTCCTCAAGCAGATGCGCGAGTCGCTGCCGGACACCGACCCCTTCTCGAGCCAGGCCACCAAGATGCAGACGGCGCTCTTCGACCAGCACCTGGCGGCCAGGCTCGCCGAGCGCGGCACGGGGCTGGGCGAGGCGATCGCCAAGTACCTCGAGCGGCTGCTGCCCGCGGCGACGCCCGCCGGGACGACCGGCGAGGCGGGGGCCGCGAGCGCGGCCGCCAAGGCATCCCCGGCCCTGCCGGCCAACGCCGCGCGGGGCGCCATCCGGCCCGCGGCCGTCACGGCCCCGGCGGCCAAGGCCACGCTCGCGCCCCTGCCGGACCACGGCGCCGGGGCCGCGATCGCGAAGCCCGTCGCCGCGAAGTCGGCCGCCGCCGACGGCACGAAGTCGGGCTTCCTGGACACCGTCCTCACCCACGCGCAGCGGGCCGCGCAGATCCTGGGCGTGCCCGCCGCCTACATCGTCGGCCAGGCCGCCCACGAGTCGGCGTGGGGCAAGCGCGAGATCGTCGCGAGCGACGGCACGCGCAGCCACAACCTCTTCGGCATCAAGGCCGGCGCGAACTGGAAGGGCGCCACGGTCGACGCCGTGACCACGGAGGTGGTGGGCGGCGTCGCGCGCAGGGTCGTGCAGAAGTTCCGCGCCTATGGCTCCCTGGAGGAGGGTTTCGCCGACTACGCGAAGCTCCTCGCCTCCAGCCCGCGCTACGCGAAGGGGGTGGTGGGGGCCCCGGACGCGGCGAGCTTCGCCCGGGCCCTGGCCGCCGGCGGCTACGCCACCGATCCGCAGTACGCCGCCAAGCTCGAGCGCGTCATCGCCGCCGCCCAGGCCGCCGAGCGCGGCGCCTGACCCTAAAGTTCCGCCGCGCCAGGCCGATAACCGCCCGTCAAACCAGGATTCCGGCCCATGTCGAGTTCCGTCCTTTCCATTGCCGTCTCGGGGCTGCAGGCCGCGCAGGCCGGCCTCGCCACGACCGGGCACAACATCGCCAACGTGAACACGGTGGGCTACAGCCGCCAGGAGGCGCTGCAGGCCAACCGGCCCGGCACCTTCACCGGCTCCGGGTACTTCGGGCGCGGCGTGGACGTGGCCACGATCGTGCGCCGCTACGACGGCCTGCTGGTGTCGCAGGCGCGCAGCGCGCAGACGGCGGCCAGCCACTACGCGGCGGCCCAGGACCAGGCCTCGGCCATCGACAACCTGCTCGCGGACCCGGACATGGGCCTTTCCCCCGCGCTCGCGGACTTCTTCGCGGGGGTGAACGCCGTCGCGGCGCAGCCCGGCGACATGGCCGCGCGCCAGTCGATGATCTCCTCGGCGCAGGCCCTGGCCTCGCGCCTGCAGCTGCTGAACGGCGCCGTGGCCGAGCGCAGCCAGGCCATCGACCAGCGCCTGGGCACCACCGTCTCGTCGGTGAACGTGCTCGCCCGCCAGATCGCCTCGCTCAACCAGGAGATCAGCCGCCAGCAGGGCAGCGGCCAGGTGCCCAACGACCTGCTGGACCGCCGCGACTCGCTCGCCGCGGACCTGTCCAAGCTCGTGAGCGCGAGCACGGCCGTGCAGTCCGACGGCGCGATGAACATCTATCTTTCCAACGGCCAGGCGCTCGTGGTGGGCAACGTCACCTACGACCTGGCCGCGTCCACCGACCGCTTCGACCCCTCGCGCAAGGTGGTGGGCCTGAACACCGGCGCCGGCTTCGTCGAGTTCTCCCCGGACACGCTCTTCGGCGGCGAGCTGGGGGGGCTGCTCGCGGCGCGCCGCGACGTGATCGACCCGGCGCAGGACGCCCTCGGGCGCCTCGCCATCGCCCTGGGCGACGCCTTCAACGCGCAGCACCGCCTGGGCCAGGACCGCACCGGCGCGATGGGCGGGGACTTCTTCGGATTCGGCAGCCCGTGGACGGCCTCGGCCACCAGCAACACGGGCACCGCGCAGCTCGCGGCCACCTTCTCGGACACCGGGGCGCTCACGGGCTCGGACTACGACGTGACCTACGGCGCGGGCGGCTGGACCGTCAAGCGCCTGTCGGACGGCAACACGCAGACCTTCGCCACGCTCCCGGCCACCGTGGACGGCTTCACGCTCTCCGCGGCCTCGGGCACGCCGGCCGCGGGGGACCGTTTCATGGTCCGGCCCACGCGCGACGGGGCGGGCGCCTTCTCGGTGCTGGTGAGCGACCCGTCGGCCATCGCCGCGGCCGCGCCCATCCGCGCCGGTGCGGCCACCGCCAACGCGGGCAGCGCGACGATCTCGGCCGGCACCGTGACGGGCCTGGACCCCAACCTCGCCCAGCCCGTGACGATCACCTTCACCGCGGCCGGCACCTTCAACGTGACGGGCACGGGCACGGGCAACCCCACGGGTCTCGCCTACACCCCGGGCATGACGCTCTCCTACAACGGCTGGCAGGTGAAGCTGGACGGCACGCCCGCGCCCGGCGACACCTTCACCGTCGGGCCCAACGCGGGCGGGGTGGGCGACAACCGCAACGCGTTGCTCCTGGCGGGACTGCAGACGGGCAAGTTCATCGGCGGCTCGGCCTCGCCCAGCGACGCCTACGCCGCGCTCGTCGCGGCCGTGGGCACCGCCACGCACGAGGCCGGCGTGGCCGCCTCGGCGCAGCAGGCGCTCGCCGCGGAGGCCGGCAGCGCCGTGCAGCAGGTCTCCGGCGTGAACCTCGACGAGGAAGCCGCCAACCTCCTGAAGTACCAGCAGGCCTACCAGGCCGCGGGCAAGGTTATCCAGACCGCCGCGTCCCTGTTCGACACCCTTCTCGCGATCGGTGGAAGGTAAGCGACCATGAGAGTGACGACCGCCATGCTCTACCAGGCCGGCACCCAGGGCATCCTGGACCGCCAGGCCGACCTCTTCCGCACGCAGATGCAGCTGTCCTCGGGACGGCGCATCCTCTCGCCCGCGGACGACCCCATCGCCTCCTCGCAGGCGGTGAGCGTGTCGCAGGCGAAGGACCAGAACGCGCAGTTCACCGCCAACGTCACGGCCGCGCGCAACGCGCTCACGGCCACCGAGGGCGCGGTGAGCGACCTGCAGGACGCCATCGCCGGCACGCGCGACCTGCTGCTCGCGGGCGCCAACGGCACGCTGGGCGACGCGGACCGCCAGTCCATCGCCAAGGACCTGCGCGCGCGCCTGTCGGAGATGCTCGAGATCGCCAACCGCAAGGACGGCAACGGCCGCGCGCTCTTCGGGGGCTTCATGGAGGACGGCGTGCCCTTCGTGGACAACGGGGCCGCCGTGGCGTACACGGGCGACCAGGGCACGCGCTCGCTCGCCATCTCGGCCTCGCGCAGCCTGCCCGTCGGCGTGAGCGGCGCGGCGCTCTTCGAGGGCGTGCCCACGGGCAACGGCACCTTCCGGACGGCCGCGGCGGCCGGCAACGCGGGCTCGGCCTGGATCGACGTGGGCAGCGTGACCAACCTGCCGTCGCTCACCGGCCACGACTACCAGATGGTCTTCTCCGTCGCGGGGGGCAACACGACCTACGACATCGTCGACACCACGCTGGGCGTCACGATCTCCTCGGGAAACCCCTACACGAGCGGGGCGGCCATCAGCTTCGACGGGATGCAGGCGAAGGTGAGCGGGGCGCCCGCCAACGGCGACACGTTCACCGTGGCGCCGGCGCCGCGCCAGGACCTCTTCGCGACGGTGAAGCAGGCCATCACGCTGCTCGAGTCGCCGGCCTCCACCCCCGCGGCGGGCGCGCAGTTCCAGACGGGCATCCAGCGCGCCCTCGCGAGCCTGGACCAGGGCACGGAGCGGGCGCTGGGCGTGCGCACGCAGGTGGGCGCGGGCCTTCGCGAGCTGGACGCGATGGACACCACGCTCTCGGGCCTCGCGCTGGGCTACGACCAGCAGCTCTCGCAGCTGCGCGACCTGGACTTCGCGCAGGCCGTGAGCGACTTCACCCGCGAGCAGCAGGCGCTGCAGGCCGCGCAGAAGGCCTTCCAGGGCGCCACGCAGCTCTCGCTCTTCTCGCTGCTGTAGCGGGGGCCTACAGTCCGGGCCCGTCCGGGCCGATGTCCCGGACATGAACACGAACGCCTGGAACGCCGCCGGGAACTTCCGCACCTTCTCCCAGATCGGCCAGTCTGTCCTCGAGATGCTGCGCCACGAGTCGGGGCTGCCCCTGTGGGCGGTCGCGCGCGTGGGCGGCGAGTTCGCGCCCGTCCTCGCCGTGGCGGGCGAGGGCTTCGGCATCCGGCCGGCCGCGCTGCTGCGCTGGGCCGACACGCTCTTCGCGCGCACGGTCGCCGGCGAGGGCCCCGCCTTCTGCCCGGACCTGGCCGACGCCGCCGGCTACGCGACGGCGCCCATGGCCCGCTCGGGGCGCATCGGCGCCTACGTCGGCATCGCGCTGGGCCGCGAGCCGTCGGGCTTCCTCTTCGGGCTGGACAGCCGGCCCCACGCCTCCTTCCTGGCGCTGGAGCCGGTGGCCCGCGAGGCCGCGGGCATCCTCGAGACGCTGCTCACCGCGGACGAGGCGATCTCGCGCGCGGTGCACGAGGCCGCCGCCGGCATCGCCGAGGGCAAGGCCCGGTTCGCGAGCCGCGTGGCGGAGTGGCGGCGCGTGCGCGAGGCGGTGATCCCGCCCCCGGCGCTCGCCTTCCCCAATCCCGATCCCGACGTCCTCAACCGCGCCCGCGCCTGACGG
>JAKOWJ010000310.1 GCA_029781595.1 Pseudomonadota bacterium
GTAGTGGGCGTAGAGCTTGAGCTTGAGGTCGTTGCCGGGGTCCTTCTTCGCCTTGAGCACGGCGGCGGCGGCCGCCTCGAACTGCTTCTTCAGGTCAGCCATTCGGCCGCTCCTCCTCGCGTTCGCCCCTCGGGGGGTTGAGGTAAAGTTAGCCGAAACCGCCCGCCCGCGGCAACGGCGCGGGCCCGAACGACCCGCGCAGGAGCCCCGCCCATGCCGCAGCCCCGACGAGAGCGCATCTCCGGCGTCGACACCGCCTGGCTGCGCATGGACCTGCCGACCAACCTCATGGTGATCGTCGGCGTGATGATGTTCGAGGGCCAGCTCGACGCGGCGCGGCTCAAGCGCACGCTGGAGCGGCGCTTCCTCGCCTTCCGCCGGTTCCGCCAGAAGGCGGTGCAGGACGCGACGGGCGCCTGGTGGGAGGACGACGCGGACTTCGACATCGACTCGCACGTGCACCGCGTCGCATTGCCCGGCCGGGCCGGCAAGGCCGAGCTGCAGGCCTTCGTGAGCGACCTCGCCTCGACGCCGCTCGACGCGACCAAGCCCCTGTGGCAGTACCACCTGATCGACAACTACGAGGGCGGCAGCGCCCTCGTGATGCGCATCCACCACTGCTACGCCGACGGCATCGCCATGGTCCAGGTGATGCTCTCGATGACCGACGACAGCGCCCGCGGCAGCCTGCGCCTGCCGGCGGCGGCCGTGACCGAGGGCGGATCGGGCGAGGCCGATTTCTGGGAGATGGTCCTCAGGCCCGTGGCCGGCGCGCTCGAGGGCGCGTCGCGCGTGGGGCGAAACCTCCTCGACCAGGGGCGCGAGATGGCGGCCAACCCGGCCCTGGCGGGCGAGGCGCTGGAAGAGGCCACGCGCAAGGGCATGGGATTCGCGGGCGAGCTCGCCCGCCTCGCGCTCATGGGCAGCGACTCGCCCACGTGCTTCAAGGGCCGGCTCGGCGTGAAGAAGCGCGTGGCCTGGGCCGAGCCGCTGCCGCTCGAGGAGGTGAAGGTGATGGGGCGCGCGCTGGGCTGCTCCATCAACGACGTGCTGCTCGCCATGGCGGCCGGGGCGCTGCGCGAGTACCTCGCCTCCCGCGGCGAGCCCGTCGACGGCACCGAGATCCGGGCCGTGGTGCCCGTGAACCTGCGCCCCGACGGCCGCGGGCACGAGCTCGGCAACCGCTTCGGCCTGGTGTTCCTCGAGCTGCCGGTGGGCCTGGACCACCCTCTGGAGCGCCTTTACGAGGTGCGCCGGCGCATGCTCGCGCTGAAGGGCTCGTTCCAGCCGCTCATCGTGCTGGGGCTCCTGCACGCCGTGGGCTACGGGCCGAAGATCGTCCAGGACCAGCTCACGCAGCTGCTGTCGCAGAACGCCTCGGCGGTGATGACGAACGTGCCGGGACCGCAGCACCCGCTGTACTTCGCGGGCCGCCGCATCCGCGAGCTCAACTTCTGGGTCCCGCAGTCCGGCGGCATCGGCATGGGGCTGTCCATCCTCTCGTACGACGGCCGGATCCAGTTCGGCCTCATCGCCGACGCGGGCCTGGTGCCGTCGCCCGACGAGATCGTCGGGCGCTTCCACGACGAGTTCGAGAAGCTCATGTGGCTCACCCTGATGTCCGAGTGGGGCGAGCCCGAGCCGCCCGCGCCCGCCGTGCCGCCGGCCCAGCGGCCCCGCGCGAGGGCCCGTGATCGTGACGCGGCCGCGCCGCCGGTCCACGCCGCCCCGACCATCCCGAAGCGCTTCCGCAATCTCTGAGGTTCGGGTTCCGGGAGGATCCGCGCGTTGCCGGCGGGCGACAACCGCCCCCGGCCAGGCTCCCTGTAGTGCTTGTCCATCAAGGACTTGCGAACATGGCATCAAAGTTGCCATGGATCGGCCAGCACGAAGCTCACAGGGAGAACACGCATGGGCCGATTCGACACGGGTGCCGCGCTGCGCCGGGCATTGCAACCGCTGCGCGCGATGCTGCTCGCGCTGCTGCTCCTCGCCGGCATGGCCGGCACGGCGCGCGCCGCGAACTACACCGACATCTGGTGGAACGCCGACGAGTCCGGTTGGGGCCTCACGCTCACCCACCACAACGACAAGGTGTTCGGCGTCTGGTACGTCTACGACGAGACGGGCAAGCCGCTGTGGGTCGTGATGTCCGACGGCGTGTTCTCCAACGGCGGGCGGACCGTCACCGGCGACATCTACAAGACGACGGGGCCCTCGTACCGCGAGGCCGCGTTCTCGCCGAGCCGCGTGAAGGTCACCAAGGTGGGGACCGCCCGGATCGATTTCGCGGCCGACGATGTCACGGCGACGCTCGCGTACTCCATCGGTGCCGTGTCGGTCACGAAGGCGATCACGCGCCAGCCCTTCGGCAGCGCCCCGCCCGACTCGCCCCGCGACTACGGCGACCTCTGGTGGAACCCCGCCGAGTCCGGATGGGGAATGACCCTCAACCACCACGGCGACAACATCTTCGGCGTCTGGTACACGTACGACACGAACGGCGAGCCGCTGTGGGTCGTCCTGCCGGGGGGCACGTTCACCGGCTCCACCTTCACCGGCAAGCTCTACACCACGACGGGCTCGCCGCTGGGCCAGCCCTTCGTCGCCGGCAATACCCGGGTGACGGAGGTCGGCAGCGCGACCATCGTGTTCCAGGGCGCGACCGCGCGGTTCACCTCCACCGTCCGCGGCTTCACGCAGACCAAGACGATCTCGCGCCAGCCCTTCGGCGCGACCGCGTCCAACAAGGCGCCCGAGGTGACCTTCAACGTCACGAGCGCGGCGAACCCCGCCGTCGCGCCCGCGACGTTCACGCTGGAGGCCGCGGCGAGCGACGCCGACGGCCGCGTCACGAAGGTCTCGTTCTTCCAGGGCTGCGACAAGCTGGGCGAGGTGAACTCGCCCCCCTACCGGTTCACCGTCACCGGCGTGGCCGCGGGCACGTACCGGTTCTCGGCCCAGGCCACTGACGACGCAGGCGCGACCACCCTCGCCACCAGCGCCACGTTCGTGGTGAAGGCCGGCAGCGGCTCCGGAGGCGGCAGCGGCGGCGGCACGGGCACCAACAAGCCGCCCAAGGTCACGCTCACCGCACCCTCGGCCAACGCCTACTTCGCGCCCGGCGCGACCATCGCGCTCGCGGCCACCGCCACGGACGCCGACGGCAGCGTGGCGAAGGTGGAGTTCCTCGCCAATGGCGCCAGGGTGGCCGAGGCCGGCGCCTCGCCCTGGGCCGCGACCTGGGCTTCGCCCGCTCCCGGCGCCTACAGCCTTACCGCGGTGGCCACCGACGACAAGGGCGCGACGACGACCTCGACCGCCGTGGCCATCGTCGTGGCGGGACCGGCGGCGGTCTACGACACGGCCACGCGCGATGCCGCCCGCTTCCTCACCCAGGCCACCTTCGGCATGCGCGGCGTCGAGGAGGCCACCGCGCTGCGCACGCAGGGCTACGAATCCTGGCTCAACGCCCAGTTCGCGATGGGCGCCGCCTCCCACGTCCAGTACGTGAAGGACCGCGTGGCGGCCGGCGAGAAGGCATACGAGGAGAGAGCCTACGAGGCCGTCTGGCAGCAGTGGCTCACCGAGCCGGGCCAGCTGCGCGCCCGGATGGCGTTCGCCCTGTCGGAGATCTTCGTGATCTCGAACATCGCGCCGGACCTGGACACCTACGCGATGGCGTCGTACATGGACATGCTCAACCGGAACGCCTTCGGCAGCTACCGCCAGCTGCTGGAGGACGTGACGCTGCACCCGGCCATGGGCTACTACCTGAACATGATCGGCAGCAAGAAGGAGGATCCGGCCAGGGGCACGCACCCCAACGAGAACTTCGCCCGGGAGGTGATGCAGCTCTTCTCGATCGGCCTCGTGAAGCTCAATGCCGACGGCACCCCGGTGCTCGACGGGCAGGGCCAGCCCGTTCCGACCTACGACGAGTCCGTCGTCAAGGGCATGGCCGCCGCCTTCACCGGCTGGAACTTCGCCGGCAACGACACGAGCAAGCCCTCGGTCTTCGACCCGGCCAAGGAGAACTGGACCGACCCGCTGCAGCCCTGGGAGGCTTGGCACGACACCAACGCCAAGACCCTGTTCGACGGCATCACGCTGCCCGCCGGCCAGGGCGCGCGCCAGGACCTGAAGGCGGCGCTCGACGCCCTCTTCAACCACCCCAACGTCGGGCCCTTCGTCGGCCGGCAGCTCATCCAGCGGTTCGTCACCTCGAACCCGAGCCCGGCCTACATCGGGCGCGTGGCGGCCGCGTTCGCCAACAACGGCCAGGGCGTGCGCGGCGACCTTCGCGCCGTGATCCGGGCCGTGCTCCTCGACCCGGAAGCCCGCGACCTCGCGCTCGCCGCCGGGGCCACCTGGGGCAAGCAGCGCGAGCCCGTGATCCGCTTCGCGAACTTCCTGCGCGGCCTGAAGGCCACGAGCCCGAGCGGGCGCAACCACATCTGGTACCTGGACAGCGCCGACGAGGGCCTGAACCAGAGCCCGCTGCTCGCGCCCAGCGTCTTCAACTTCTTCTCGCCGAACTACCGACAGCCGGGCCCGCTCGCGGCCGCCGGTCTGGTGGCGCCCGAG
>JAKOWJ010000030.1 GCA_029781595.1 Pseudomonadota bacterium
GCGGCGCGCTCACAGCGGCACGCCTCCCTTGCGCGCGAGGATCATCTCGGCGATGGGAAGGTCCTCGGCGAAGGTCACCTTGATGTTGGCGTTCTCGCCCTGCACCACGCGCGGCATCTGGCCCAGCGCCTCCACGGCCTGGGCCTCGTCGGTGGCGTCGGGCAGGCGCTCGAGCGCGCGGCGCAGCACCGCGTAGCGGAACATCTGCGGCGTCTGCGCGCGCCAGAGCCCGTCGCGCGGAATGGTCTCGGCCACGCGCATGAGCGCGGGTTCGGCGCGCTTGAGGGTATCCGCGAGCGGCATCGCGAGCAGCCCCCCCACCGGGTCGTCGTCGATCTCGTCGAGGAACTGCTCCACGAGCGCCTTGGCGATGCAGGGGCGCGCGGCGTCGTGCACGAGCACCCAGTCGTCGGGCTGCGCGCGCGTCTCCAGGAGCTCGAGGGCGTTGGCCACGCTGCGCCCGCGCGTCGCCCCGCCGGCGAAGAGCGCCTCGATCTTCTCGGGAAACGCGCTCCAGTCGTGCGCGCCCCAGTGGCGGTCCAGGGGCGAGAGCACGGCGATCACGTGGTCGATGCGGCCCACGGCCGCCAGCGCCTCCAGCGAGTGGAACATCATCGGGCGGCCCGCGAGCGGCAGGTACTGCTTGGGCAGCGCATCTCCCATGCGGGTGCCCTGCCCCGCGGCGGGAATGATCGCGAAGATCCTGGGCGTGTTCGGCATCGAGGCCGATTATCGCCGATTTTGCGCGCCACCCCACGAAAGGCGGGCGGGTTGAACGGCCGGCGCGGCCCGGTCACACTGCGCCATGGCCCGGTGGATCCTACTCGCCGTCCTCGCGGCGCTCGCGGCCGGCTGCGAGTTCCGCGCCAAGCCCGTCGCCTCGCTCGCCGAGGGCGGCAAGCTCGTCGTGGTGACGGTGAACGGGCCGGGCACGTGGTACGAGGATTCGCAGGGGCACCCCGCCGGCTTCGAGCACGACCTGGTGATGCTCTTCGCCCGCCAGATGGGCGTGGAGGTCGCCTACGACTACGTCGAGAGCCGCGAGGAGGCCGAGCGCGCGCTGGCCGAGCGCCGCGCGCACCTGGCCGCCGCCCTCATCCCCAAGCGCTTCGACCTGCCCGGGGGCCTCGCGTGGGGCCCGTCGTACCGCATGGCGCAGACGCAGCTCGTCTGGCGCGTGGCCTTCCCGCGGCCGCGCTCCCTCGCGGATCTCGCCGGGCGGCGCGTGGGCCTCATCGCCGACGCGCAGGTGGACGACGTGAGCGTGCCGTCGGCCACGATGGAGCGCCTGCCCGCCGACACCCCGCCCGAGGAGCTGCTGCAGCGCGTGGCCGACGGCCGGCTCGACGGCGCGCTCATCGACTCGGCGCGCTTCCTGGTCGAGCGCAAGCACTTCCCGCAGCTCGAGGCGGCCTTCGACGTGGGCAAGCCCGCGCACTACGCCTGGCGCGTGGGCCCGGTGGACCAGAAGCTGCTGCTCGACCGCATGAAGGTCTTCTTCGCGCGCATCGAGAAGGACGGCACCCTCAGGCGCCTCGCGGACCTCTACTTCGGGCACGCCGCGCGCATCTCGGCCATCGACGCCGGCACGCTGCTCGAGCGCGTCAACACCGTGCTGCCGCGCCTGAAGCCCTGGTTCCAGGAGGCCGAGCGGGTGACCGGGTTCGACTGGCGCCTCATCGCCGCCATCGGCTACCAGGAGTCGCACTGGGACCCGCTCGCCACCTCGCCCACGGGCGTGCGCGGCCTCATGATGCTCACGGAGGAGACGGCGGACCGGCTCGGGGTGAAGGACCGCCTGGACGCGCGCGAGAGCATCCTCGGCGGCGCGCGCTACCTCGGGCTCATCGCCGACAGCCTGCCGCCGCGCATCGGGGAACCCGACCGCACCTGGCTCGCGCTCGCCGCCTACAACCTGGGCACGGGCCACCTCGAGGACGCGCGCATCCTCGCGCAGCGGCGCGGGCTTTCGCCCGACGCGTGGCAGGACGTGAAGCTCGCACTGCCGGGCCTCGCGAACCCGGCCGTCTTCCCCACCCTCAAGCTGGGATTCGCGCGCGGCACGGAGGCCATGCAGTTCGTCGACAACGTGCGCAACTACGTGGACATCCTCTCGCGCGTGCAGCCGCGCGAGGCGCCCCTGCCTCCCCGGCCCCAGCCGCCCGCCGCCCCCGCGCCGCCGCCGGCACAGGCCGGCTCACCGGCCCCGCCTCAGGGCTCGCCCGGGGAAGCGGCCGCCTCCAGGTGAGCGGTGTCGGCCCAGACGAGCACGCTCCAGCGGCCCGCCTCGTAGGAGAGTTCGTTGAACGAGGCGTTGGGGATGGGGATGGCGCGGCCCTCTCCGGCCGGGATGCCGTTCACGTGGCGGTACAGCGCCGCCAGCACGCCGCCGTGGCACACGACGGCCAGCCGCTCGCCGGAGGCCTCGAGGGCGAGCGCCTCGAAGGCGGCGCGCACGCGCTCCAGGAGCTGGCGCCGGCTCTCGCCGCCGGGCACGACGTAGTCCGGGTCCGTGTCGCGCACGCGCGAGAAGATCTCCGGGTAGTGCACGCCGATCTCGCCGTAGGTGAGGCCCTCGGCCACGCCGTAGTTGCGCTCGCGCAGGCGCGGGTCGGGGACGACGGCGTGGCCGGTGCGCGCGGCGATGGCGCTGGCGGTGGCGAGGGCCCGCCCGAGGTCGCTCGACACCAGGCGGTCGAAGCGCTCGGCCGCGAGCCTCTTGCCGATGGCCTCGGCCTGCGCGATCCCGGCGGCGGTGAGCGGGCTGTCGGCGTGTCCCTGGATGCGGGAGGCGGCGTTCCACTCCGTCTCGCCGTGGCGCACGACGATGAAGCGCGTCGTCAAGCGCGCGCGATCCGCTCGACGCCGCCCATGTACGGCACGAGCGCGGGCGGCACCGTCACCGAGCCGTCCGCCTGCTGGCCGTTCTCGAGCACCGCGACGAGCGTGCGTCCGACCGCGAGCCCCGAGCCGTTGAGGGTGTGCACGGGTTCCGGGCGGCCCTTGTCGCCCCCCTTGAACCGCGCCTGCATGCGCCGCGCCTGGAAGGCCTCGAAGTTGGAGCACGAGGAGATCTCGCGGTAGGCCTGCTGGCCCGGAAGCCACACCTCGAGGTCATAGGTCTTCGCGCTGGAGAAGCCCAGGTCGCCCGTGCACAGCATCATCGTGCGGTACGGCAGGCCCAGCCGCTCGAGGATCGCCTGCGCGTGGCCCGTGAGCGCCTCGTGCGCCTCGGCGGACTTCTCCGGGTGCACCACCTGCAGGATCTCCACCTTGTCGAACTGGTGCTGGCGGATCATGCCGCGCGTGTCCTTGCCGTAGCTGCCGGCCTCCGAGCGGAAGCACGGGCTGTGGCACACGAACTTCAGGGGCAGGTCCTTCGCCTCGAGCAGGGTGTCGCGCACGAAGTTGGTCACGGGGTACTCGGCCGTGGGGATGAGGTAGAGGTCGCGCCCCTCAAGCTTGAAGAGGTCGTCCCTGAACTTGGCCAGGCTCGAGACGCCGTCGGCGCACTCTCCCGTGACCATGTAGGGCACGTAGACCTCGGTGTAGCCGTGCTCGCGCGTGTGCACGTCCAGCATGAACTGCGCGAGCGCGCGGTGCAGGCGCGCCACGCCGCCCCGCAGGACCGAGAAGCGGGCGCCGGAGAGCTTGGCCGCGGTGTCGAAGTCCAGGCCGCCCAGCGCGGCGCCCAGGTCCACGTGGTCCTTCACCGGGAAGTCGAAGGCCCGCGGCTCGCCCCAGCGGCGCACCTCCACGTTGTCGTCGCTCGAGGCGCCGGCGGCCACTTCCGGACGCGGGATGTTGGGGATGACGCGCAGGAAGGCGTTCAGGCGCTCCTGCAGGGCCGCGAGCGCCGCCTCATTGGCCTTGACCTCGTCGCCGAGGCCGCCGGCCTGCGCGAGCACCTCGCTGGCATCCTCGCCCTTCGACTTCAGCATGCCCACCTGCTTGTTGAGGGCATTGCGCTTCGCCTGAAGTTCCTCGGTGCGCGTCTGCAGCACCTTGCGCTCGTCCTCGAGGGCGCGGAAGGCCGCCTCGTCGAATGTCACGCCGCGGCGGGCGAGGCCGGCCACGACGGCGGGCAGGTCCTTGCGAAGCAGTTGGATGTCCAGCATGGGGAAGCGGGGCTCGTCCGGGAAAACCGGAATTATAGTCGGTCGGTCCCGACCGCCCCGCCCTGCCGCTCAGCCGCCCCCCGACTCCTCGTCGCGGCGGCGCAGCCAGGCGAGCTTCTCGCGGATCTTCGCTTCCAGGCCCCGGTCCGTCGGCTCGTACCAGCCGGGCGGGTCCATTCCCTCCGGCAGGTAGGACTCGCCGGCCGCGTACCCCCCGGCCTCGTCGTGCGCGTAGCGGTAGCCCTTGCCGTAGCCCAGGTCCTTCATGAGGCGCGTGGGCGCGTTGCGCAGGTGCAGGGGCACCGGGCGGCTCGCGTCCTTCGAGACGAACTCCCGGGCCGCGCCGTAGGCCCGGTACACGGCATTGGACTTGGGCGCGACCGCGAGGTACACGACGCATTCGGCCAGCGCCAGCTCGCCCTCCGGCGTGCCCAGCCGCTCGTACACCTCGGCGGCGCGCACGGCGATCTCGAGCGCGCGCGGGTCGGCGAGGCCCACGTCCTCGGTGGCCATGCGGATCATTCGGCGTGAGAGGTAGCGCGGGTCGGCGCCGCCGTCGAGCATGCGCACCATCCAGTAGAGCGCCGCGTCCGGGTCGCTGCCGCGCACCGACTTGTGCAGGGCCGAGATCTGGTCGTAGAAGTTCTCGCCGCCCTTGTCGAAGCGCCGTCCCGAGCGCGTGGCCACCGACTCCACGAAGTCGGCGTCGGCGCCGCGGCGCGCGGCCGTGCGCGCCGCGCCGGACACCTGCTCGACGAGGTTGAGCGCGCGCCGGCCGTCGCCGTCGGCGTACTGGGCGATGCGCTTTCGCGCCTCCGCCGTGGCGTCCAGTCCCTCGGCCTCGAAGCCGCGCGCGACCAGGGTGTCCAGGTCCTCCTCGCCCAGGCTCTCCAGGACGTACACCTGGGCGCGCGAGAGCAGCGCCCCGTTCACCTCGAAGGAGGGGTTCTCGGTGGTCGCGCCGATGAAGGTGAAGAGCCCGCTCTCCACGTGCGGCAGGAAGGCGTCCTGCTGCGCCTTGTTGAAGCGGTGCACCTCGTCGACGAAGAGGATGGTGGCCCGGCCGTGGGCGTCGCGGGCGAGCCGGGCGCGGTCCACGGCGTCGCGGATCTCCTTCACGCCGGCGAGGACGGCCGATATCGCGATGAACTCCGCGCCGAACGCGCCGGCCAGCAGGCGCGCCAGCGTCGTCTTGCCCACGCCCGGCGGCCCCCAGAGGATCATCGAGTGGGGGCGATGGGACGCGAGGGCGACCGCGAGGGGACGGCCTTCGCCCAGCAGGTGGCGCTGGCCGACCACGTCCTCCACCCGCCGGGGACGCAGGCGCTCGGCGAGCGGCACGTGGACCTCGCCCGAGGGCGAGAAGAGGTCGGCGGAGGCGGTCATCGGGGCCGGAATTGACGCGGACCAAACCGGGCGGCGGGTCCGCCCCTATGATATGCCTCGGCGAGGGAGGGGACGGGATGCGCTACGAGGTCCGGGCAAGCGGGACGCACCTGCACGTGGAGGTCGGCGGGCCATTCGACGGGGAGGTGGCACGGCGCGCCGTGGAGGACATCTTCGCCGCCTGCGAGGCGTCGGGGTTCCGGCTCGTGCTCGTCGACGCCCGCGGCCTCGATCCGCAGGTGAGCATCTCGGACCGCTTCGACCTCGCCCGGGCCCTGGCCGACCGCGCCCGGGACCAGGTGCGGCTCGCCGTGCTGGTCGCCGACGCCCTCATGGTGAGCAAGACGCTGGAGGACTCCGCCAGCAACCGCGGCGTGCCCGTGCGCACGACCAGCGTGCCCGAGGAGGCCTACGGCTTCCTGGGACTGCCCTGGCCCGGCTGAGGGGCCGTCTCGTCGAGGACGTCCGCGCCCTTCGGCGGCTCGAACCGGAACGTCCCGGGCGCCGGCCGGGCCCCGACGCGGAACGACTCGAAGCGCAGCTCGGTGCGCCCGCCCAGGGCGTCGTGCAGCTCCATGGCCGCGGGCACCTCGCCCTTCATGCCGATCCGCACGCGGTCGAAGCCCGTGTCGGGCGCCCGCGGAGTGGCCTCGAGCCAGTCGAGCCCGCCGGCCCTGCCCGCCTCGCGCAGCGTGAAGGCCGCCGTCACGTCGCCCTGCCCCGCGAGCAGGGCCGCCGGCGTCGCCCCGAGCGCGCGATCCATCGCCCGCACGGTGACCTGGTTCAGGTCCTCGTCGTAGAGCCAGAGGCGCTCGCCGTCGGCCACGATGAGGGTCGCCGCGGGCTTGTCGTAGGCCCAGCGGAACCGGCCCGGGCGGGAGAAGGCGAAACTGCCCGTGGAGCGCTCGACCGTCCGGCCGTCGCGGTCGACCACCGATTGCTCGAAGCGCGCGGTCGCCGTCCGGGCGCCTGCGGAGAAGGCGAGGAAGGCGTCCACCGCGCCCGCGGTGGCCGGCTGCGGCGCGAGCGCGGCCGCGAGCACGAGGGCCGCCAGCCTCACTTTTCGGCCCTCGCCGGGGAGAGGATCTCGCGGTTGCCGTTGGTGGCCATGGGCGAGACCAGGCCCGCGCGCTCCATGTCCTCGATGAGCCGGGCGGCCCGGTTGTAGCCGATGCGAAGGTGCCGCTGCACCAGCGAGATGGAGGCGCGGCGGTTCTGCAGCACCACCTGCACGGCCTGGTCGTAGAGCGGGTCCGACTCGCCGCCGGGGGCCTCGCCGCCGGCCTCCGAGTCCGCGGCCTCCGGGTCGTCCAGGATGCCGTCGATGTACTGCGCCTCGCCCTGCCGCTTGAGGTGCTCGACCACGCGCTGCACCTCCGCGTCGGCCACGTAGGCGCCGTGCACGCGCTGCGGCAGGCCCGTGCCCGGCGGCAGGTACAGCATGTCGCCCTGTCCCAGCAGGCTCTCGGCGCCCTGCTGGTCGAGGATGGTGCGCGAGTCCACCTTGGAGGAGACCTGGAAGGCCACGCGCGTGGGCACGTTGGCCTTGATGAGGCCCGTGATCACGTCCACCGACGGGCGCTGGGTGGCGAGCACGAGGTGGATGCCGGAGGCGCGCGACTTCTGCGCCAGGCGCGCGATGAGCTCCTCGACCTTCTTGCCCGCCACCATCATGAGGTCCGCCAGCTCGTCGATCACCACGACGATGAAGGGCAGCTCCTCGAGGTCCTCGGGCGATTCCGGGGTCAGGCTGAACGGGTGCTTGAGCGGCTGCTTGCGCTCCGCGGCCTCGCGCACCTTGTGGTTGTAGCCGGCGAGGTTTCGCACGGACACGGCCGACATCAGGCGATAGCGACGGTCCATCTCCGTCACGCACCAGTGCAGCGCGGCGGCGGCCTGGCGCATGTCCGTCACCACGGGCGCGAGCAGGTGCGGGATGCCCTCGTAGACCGAGAGCTCGAGCATCTTCGGGTCCACCAGGATGAGGCGCACGTCCGAGGCCGGCGACTTGTAGACGAGCGACAGGATCATGGCGTTGATGGCCACGGACTTGCCCGAGCCCGTGGTGCCGGCCACCAGCAGGTGAGGCATGCGCGCGAGGTCGGCCACCACCGGCCGGCCGGTGATGTCCTTGCCCATGGCGATGGTCAGGCGCGAGTGCATGTCGGCGTAGGCCTGCGAGCCCACGATCTCCGACAGGCGCACGATCTCGCGCTTGGCATTGGGGATCTCCAGGCCCATGCAGGAAGTGCCGGGAATCGTCTCCACCACGCGGATGGCCGTGACGGACATGGCCCGCGCGAGGTCGCGCGCGAGGTTGACCACCTGCGCGCCCTTCACCCCCACCGCGGGCTCGACCTCGTAGCGCGTGATCACCGGGCCCGGGTAGGCCGCCACCACCTTCACCTGCACGTTGAAGTCGAGGAGCTTTCGCTCGATGAGGCGCGAGGTGTACTCGAGCGTCTCGGGCGTCGGGCGCTCGACGTGGGCGTCGGCCGGGTCCAGCAGCGCGACGGGCGGCAGGGGCGAGTCGGGCAGGTCGGCGAAGAGCGGGACCTGCTTCTCCTTCGTCACCCGCTCGCTGCGGGGGATGACCGGCTCGGGCGTGGCGATGCGGATGGGCTCGTGGTCCTCGAAGATCTTCTTGGCCTCCTCCACCACCACCTCGCGCCGCTGGGCGGCGGCGAGCCCCGCCTCGCGGTCGCGCCTCGCCTCGAGCCGCGCGCGGACGGCCGCGACGGCCGCCTCGATCGCCGCGCCCACGCGCTCGGCCAGGCGGATCCAGGACAGGCCCGAGAAGAGGCTGAAGGCGGCGGCGACGAGCGCCACGAGAACGAGCGTGGCGCCCGTGAATCCGAGCCCCGCGGCCGCCGGCCCCGCCAGGAGCTCGCCGACGATCCCCCCCGGCGCCTGGGGCAGCGTCGCGCGCAGCGTGTACAGGCGCAGGCACTCGAGCGCGGTGCTCGCGGCGAGGAGGACCGCGAAGCCGGCGAGCGCGACGGCGAGGGAGCGGCGGCAGACCAGCGACCACTCCTCCACCCGCGAGTAGAGCCGCAGCACGCCCCAGGCGGCCAGGGCCACCCACCACCACGCCGAGAACCCGAAGAGGTTGAGCAGCAGGTCCGCGAGCCACGCGCCCAGGGCGCCTGCGCGGTTGGCCACCGGCTGTCCCGAGCCGCTGAAGAAGGGGCCGGGGTCGCCGCGGTCGTAGCTGCCGAGGGCGAGCGCGAGGTAGGCCCCGGCGGCCAGGAGGAGGATCCACCCCGCCTCGCGCAGGACACGGGCGAGGCGGGGGTTGGGGGCGGCGGTCTTCGCGGGGCTGGCGGCCATCGGTCGGGGGCTCTCGATGGCGGATTATAGGGTGCGCCGGTGCCCGCCGCCCTTCGCCGGCGAAGACGGGCGGCCTGCGGGAACTACAGGGACGGGGGAAGTTCCCTGTTGATTATCGTGATGGACTTGGATTCCACCGCGATGAAGCCGCGCTCCGAGAGGTCCTTCAGGATGCGGTTCACCATCTCGCGGGAGGCGCCCACCATGTTGGCGAGGTCCTGCTGCGAGAGCTTCTCGCCCACCACCAGCTTGCCGTTGGTGTTCACGGCGAGCTCGAGCAGCGTGCTCGCCACGCGCCCGTAGACGTCCATGAGCGCGAGCGTGCCGATCTTGCGGTCGGCCTCGCGCACCCGCTGGGCCAGCACGCGCAGCACCATGTTGGCGATGCGCGGCGCGCGCTCGAGGCAGTGCTCGAAGGCCGCGTGCGAGAGGATGAGGAAGGTCGAAGGCTCCAGGGTGGTGACCGACGCCGAGCGGGGCTGCTGGTCGATCATCGCTATCTCGCCGAAGAAGTGCCCGGCGCCCAGGAGCTTGAGGATGATCTCGCGCCCCTCCTCGTCGCCGATGAACACCTTCACGCGGCCCGACTCGATCATGTAGAGCGAGTCGCCGATCTCGCCCTCGGTGAGGACGACGGCGTGCTTCGGGTAGGACTTCTCCACCGCGACGGAGCGGACCACGTCCAGCTCCTGGTCGTTCATCTGGGTGAAGAAGGGGACGGCCTTCAGCGCCTGGGTGCGTTCGCCGACGGCGGATTTGCGGGGCGGGGCGGTCATAGGTAGGGACTATAGCCAAAAGGTCTTTGCTGTCAATTGCTTGTCCTCAAGGTCCGGCATGGTGGGATAATGCCGCTCCCGGGCGCCCTTGCGCGCGCCCCCCTACCGCAGCCCCCCCCATGACTAC
>JAKOWJ010000147.1 GCA_029781595.1 Pseudomonadota bacterium
ATCTCGAAGAGCCCGCGCAGCGTCATCAGGCGCTCGCTCTGCTCGTTCACGAGCTTCGCGTATTCCTTGTAGGTCGCGTAGCTGCCGGAGCGCGTGGAGTGCTGGAGCTTCGCGATCGTGTCCGGCGTCCACACGTGCGCCTCGCCGCGGATGCGGTAGGCGTAGTCCCCGCCCGGGTCCAGCCGGTCGCGGTAGAGCGGCGCGTCGGAGTAGGCCTGGCGGTGCAGGCGCACGGCCTCCTCGGCCACCTGGGCGAGCCCGATGCCCTCGATCGCGGACGACGTGCCGGTGAAGTACTTCTCCACGAACGGCGTGTTGAGGCCCACGGCCTCGAAGATCTGCGCGCCGCAGTAGGACTGGTAGGTGGAGATGCCCATCTTGGACATCACCTTGAGCAGCCCCTTGCCGACCGCCTTCGTGGAGCGCTTGACCAGCTCCTTGTCGTCGACCTTCTGCGGCAGGCCGTCCTTGATGTCGAGCAGCGTGGCGAAGGCGAGGTTGGGGTGGATCGCCTCCGCCCCGAAGCCCGCGAGGCACGCGAAGTGGTGCACCTCGCGCGCGCTGCCGGTCTCGACCACGAGGCCCGAGCGCGTGCGCAGCCCCGCGCGCACCAGGTGGTGGTGCACCGCGGCGGTGGCGAGCAGCGCCGGGATCGGCACCAGCGCGGCCGAGGTGTCGCGGTCGGTGAGGATGATGATGTTCACGCCCTTCCTCACGGCGTCCTCGGCGTCGGCGCACAGCTGCGCGAGCGCGGGCTCCATGCCCTCCGCGCCCCACTCGGCCGGGTAGCACATCGAGAGGATCTCGCTCACGAAGTGGCCGTTGGTGCTCTCGGCGGCGCGGCGCAGCTTCTCCATGTCCTCGAAGGTGAGGATGGGCTGCGCGACCTCGAGCCGCATCACGGGCTCGGTGGAGTCGGGCGAGAGCGGGGTGGGGCGCGGGCCGATGAACGACACGAGCGACATCACCAGCTGCTCGCGGATGGGGTCGATGGGCGGGTTCGTGACCTGCGCGAAGAGCTGGCGGAAGTACGAGTACAGCGGCTTCGGCCGGTTGGAGAGCACGGCCACGGGCGTGTCGTCGCCCATCGAGCCCACGGGCTCCTCGCCGGCGACGGCCATGGGCGTGAGGAGCATTTTCAGGTCCTCCTGCGTGTAGCCGAAGGCCTGCTGGCGGTCGAGGAGCTTGTCGGTGTCCGGCACCGGCACCGCGCCGGGCGAGGGCAGGTCCTCGAGGCGCAGCTGCGTGCGGTCCAGCCAGTCCTGGTAGGGGCGGTCGGCGGCGAGGTCGCGCTTCAACTCCTCGTCGGAGACGATGTGGCCGTGCTCGATGT
>JAKOWJ010000055.1 GCA_029781595.1 Pseudomonadota bacterium
CGCCGCCGTGTCAGGCCTGCTGCTTGGATTCAGAACCCGGTTTCTACAGGAAGTCGGGGGGAGGCGACAAGTGCGGCCGACGGCCGGTGGCCAGCGGCCGACACGCGGTGCCCCCCGGGGCGGGCCGCGCGCGAAGCCGGCTCAGACGAGCCCTTCCAGCAGTTGCACCTCCACCCGCGCGCCAGGCTCGACGTTTCCCACCGACTCGCCCAGCACGATGAAGCAGTTGGCCTCGCTCATGGACTTGAGGATTCCCGAGCCCTGGTCCCCCGTGGGCCGCACGGTCCACTCGCCGTCGCCGCCACGCACGAGCACGCCCCGCTGGAACTCCGTGCGTCCCGGCGCCTTTTTCACGCGGGCCGCCAGCGTGGCCGGGAAGGTCGGCACGGGCGCCACCGGGTCGGCGCCCATGAGGGTGAGCAGCGCGTCGCGCACGAACTGGTAGAACGTGACCATGACCGAGACGGGATTGCCGGGCAGGCCGAAGAAGTGGGCCGCGCCGATGCGCCCGTAGGCGAGGGGGCGGCCGGGCTTCATCGCGATCTTCCAGAAGACGACCTCGCCGAGGCGCTCGAGCATCGACTTCACGAAATCGGCCTCGCCGACCGACACGCCGCCGCTGGTGATGACCACGTCCGCGCTGGCGCCGGCCGTGCGGAACGCGGCTTCGAGCAGCGCCGGGTCGTCGCGCACGACGCCCATGTCGAGCACCTCGCAGCCGAGCCGGGTGAGCATGCCGTGCAGCGTGTAGCGGTTGGAGTCGTAGATCTCGCCCTCGCCGAGGAGCGAGCCCACGGACTTGAGCTCGTCGCCCGTGGAGAAGAAAGCCACGCGCAGCGGCCGGAAGACGGCGACCTCGCCGATGCCCAGCGAGGCGACGAGGCCCAGCTCCGCCGGACGGACGATGCGGCCGCGGGCGAGGGCCACCGCCCCCTTCCCCAGGTCCTCGCCGGCCTCGCGCACGTTCTGCCCGGCCCGTTGCCCGGCCGGGATGGCGATGCGCCGGCCGTCGGCGCGCACGCGCTCCTGCATCACCACGGCGTCGGCCCCCTCGGGCACGACTCCGCCGGTCATGATGCGCACGCACTGGCCGGGCCCGATGGCGCCCGCGAAGGGGCGGCCGGCGAACGAGGCGCCCACCTCCTCGAGCGTCGTTTCGCCCTGCGGCGCGAGGTCGGCCGCGCGCAGCGCCCATCCATCCATCGCCGAGTTCCGGTGCGCCGGCACGTTCACCGGCGAGACGACGTCCTCGGCCAGCACGCGACCGAGGGCCGTGCGGATGGGCACGCGCAGCGTGGCCGTGACCGGGTCCAGGAAGCGGTGGATGAACGCGCGCGCCTTGTCGACCGGCATCGAATTCGGGTCGTAGTCGTCGGCGCAGGAGGCTTCGGTGATCGTGGCGGGTTTCATGTGGGCTTCTCGAGGTCCGCGAGCTCGTCGCGGGTGTTGATGTTGGCGAAGGCACCGGCCTCGTCGTCGAAGGCGACCTCGACCGTGCGCAGCGTCGCGGTCCAGCGGTCGATCTTGCGCTGCCCGCCCGCGAGGAAGTCGACGAGGGAGGCGTGCACCGCGCGGCGCAGGAGGCAGAACACCGGGTGGACCTGCCCGCCCGTGCGGGCCATCGCGAGATCGGCTCCCTGTGCCTCGAGGGCGGCCAGCAGGCGCGCCACCAGGTCGGCGGGCAGGAAGGGCGAGTCGCAGGGCACGGTCGCCACGAGAGGGCAGGACGCGTGGGCGAGGCCGCGCTCGAAGCCGGCCAGGGGCCCGGCGAAGCCGGGGATCTCGTCGGCGATCACGCGGTGGCCGAAGCGCGCGTAGTCGCCCGGGTTGCGGTTCGCGTTCACGAGAATCTCGTCGACCTGCGGACGCAGCCGCTCGATCACGTGCGCGACCATCGGCCGGTCGCGAAAGAGGGCGAGCCCCTTGTCCACGCCGCCCATCCGGCTGCCCTGCCCGCCCGCGAGCACCAGTCCGGTGATGCGGGTCATGGGCCGAAGTCGTGGAACGGCGCCCAGGCCGGGCGCTCGGCGGCGAACGAATTGGCCGCGGGCTCCCGGTCCGCGGCCGTGACGAAGAGCGCGAGCGGCAGGTGGATCTCCTCGGCCCAGCGGCCGTGCGAGGACTCGAACGTGAGGCGCGTGCCGCACCGGCCGCAGAAGCGCCGGACCGTGCCGCGCGAGGACTCGTAGGCCTTCAGCAGGTCCTCGCCCCGCGTGAACCTCACCTGGCCGCGGGGGAAGCCGATCCAGGTCACCACGCCCGCGGCGTGCGTCGTCCGGCAGCTGGCGCAGTAGCAGTGCGCGCAGAAGCGGGAGGGGAAGCGCGCCTCGATCTCCACCCCCCGGCAGTGGCACCGGGCGACGGCGAAGCCGGCGGCGGCCGGGTCGTCCGCGCTCAAGCTTCGCTCCCGCGGACGAAGCGCCCGCGGTCCGTGAACAGCAGGTAGCGGCGGTTGGCCGCGCGACCGATCATCGTGATGCCCACCTGCGAGGCGATCTCGTGCCCCATCTTCGTGAGTCCCGAGCGCGACACCAGGAAGGGGATGCCCATCTGCGCGGCCTTGATGACCATCTCCGAGGTGAGCCGGCCGGTGGTGTAGAAGACCTTGTCGCCGCCGTCCACGCCCTCCAGCCACATCCAGCCGGCGATGGCGTCCACGGCATTGTGGCGGCCGACGTCCTCGACGAAGACCAGGATCTCGCTGCCTCGGGCGAGGGCGCAGCCGTGCACGGCGCCGGCCTCCTTGTAGATGGATTCGTGCAGCCGCACGCTGTTGAGCAGGCCGAAGAGCGTCTGCTCGTCCAGGCGCGCCGTCTCCGGCAGCCGGATGGAGCCGATGTCCTCCATGAGGTCCCCGAAGACCGTGCCCTGGCCGCAGCCGGTGGTCGCCGTGCGCTTGCGCGTGCGCGCCTCCAGGTCCTGCAGCCCGTCGCGCGTGGTGACCGCCACCGCGCCCACGTCCCAGTCGACGTGGACGGCGACGATCTCCTCCAGGGAGGAGACCAGGCGCTGGTTGCGCAGGAAGCCGATGGCGAGCGCCTCGGGCGCCGCGCCCAGCGTCATCAGGGTCACCACTTCGCGCTTGTCGACGTAGAGGGTGAGGGGGTGCTCGCCCGCGATGGGCGTCGGGCGAATCGCGCCGGACTCGTCCCGCGCCTCCACGGTGAAGGTCGCCGGGCGTGCCGCGCTCGAGAGCTGCGGACGGTGGGCCATCGCGCTAGCCGCCGATGTACGACATCTCGACCTTGCGGGCGCGTGCCGTCTCGGCCGTGCGGATCTCCGAGTACCGGTCGCCGCGGTGGCGCCACACCGCCGCCAGGGCACTGGCGAGGTCCTCGTCGCTGGCGCCGCCGCGCAGCAGGGCGCGCAGGTCGTGGCCCTGGTCGGCGAACAGGCACGTGTAGAGCATGCCGTCGGTGGACAGGCGCGCGCGGTTGCAGGTGGCGCAGAACGCCTGCGTGACGCTGGAGATGATGCCGAACTCGCCCTGCCCGTCCTTGTAGCGCCAGCGCTTGGCGACCTCGCCGAAGTGGTTGGGGTTGACCGGCTCGCAGGCGAAGGCCTCGTTCACGCGCCGGACGATCTCGGCGCTGGGCACCACGTCGTCCATCCGCCAGCCGTTGGTGGCGCCCACGTCCATGTATTCGATGAAGCGAAGGATGTGCCCCGTGCCCCGGAACCGGCCCGCCATCGCGACCACCTCGTGGTCGTTCACGCCGCGCTTGACCACCATGTTCACCTTCACCGGCGCGAGGCCCTCGGCCGCCGCGGCGTCGATCGCCTCGAGCACGCGAGCCACCGGGAAGTCCGCGTCGTTCATGGCCCGGAAGGTGGCGTCGTCCAGCGAGTCCAGCGAGACCGTGATGCGGTGGAGCCCCGCCGCGCGCAGGGCCGCCGCCTTCGCGCGCAGGGCCGAGCCGTTGGTGGTGAGCGTGAGGTCCGCGCCGGGAAGCTCCCGCGAGAGCATCGCGACGAGGTCCTCCACGCCGCGGCGAAGCAGGGGCTCGCCGCCCGTGAGGCGGATCTTGGCGACCCCGTGTCCGCGGAACAGCCGCGCCACGCGGACGATCTCCTCGAAGGTGAGGATCTCGCCGTGCGGCAGGAAGGGGTAGTCCTCGCCGAACACCTCCCGCGGCATGCAGTACCGGCACCGGAAGTTGCACCGGTCGGTGACGGAGATCCGCAGGTCGCGCACGCGGCGCCCGAGGGTGTCGGCCACGGGTTCCCCGGCGCGGACGCCGTCGGTGGGAGGGAGGGCGAGCCCGCGCGCAGCGGCCGCGACGGGGATCACTTTCCGGGACATCGGCATCGGGTCGGGCTAGGGGCCTGCGAGGATAGCACGCGCCGCGAGGGCCAAATCCCCACGATCGGTGGGTCATCGGCTGCGCTATAGTCCCGCCATGCCCAAGGGACCTTCGATCGCCGTCGCGGTGGTGCTCGAGCGCCGCGAGCTCGACAGCCGGTGGGCCACCCACGAGTGGCAGGCCGCGAGCGTGCTGCCCGACGTGGGCGGCATGCCGCGGGTGCTGGTCGACCGCGACGGCATTCGACAGGTCGTGTTTCCCGGCTTCGAGGTGGCCCTCTACGCGGACGAGGCCGAGGGCTACTACCTCAACGCTTCGTCGGGCCAGCCGTGCGTCTTCGTGTCGATCCGGTGCGACGAGGAAGGCGCCGACCCCTACCCGTTCCAGGTCACCGCCTCCTACAACGAGGCCTCGCGCTGGATGGACGGCGGCGAGCGCGTGGATCGCGCCCTGGCCGGCCCGGAATTCGCGGCCTGGCTGGGGTCGTGGGTCGAGGACAACTACCGCCCCGAGCCGAAGCGGCGCATCCGCCCGCGCTCGTTCGACCAGAAGGACCCGACCTGAAGATGTCGGGCGACGAGAACTTCCTGTCGCGCTGGTCGCGCCGCAAGGTGGAGGCGAGGGCGGCCAAGCCGGCGGAACCCGCTGCGCCTTCCGAGGCGCCCGCGCAGGCTTCGCCGGCGCCGCCGGTGGCCCCGGCCGCGACCGCCGAGGCGGCGGTGGCTCGCCCCGAGCTGCCGCCGGTGGAATCGCTCACGCCCGACTCCGACTACTCGCCGTTCATGGCACGCGACGTCGACGATTCGGTGCGCCGCCAGGCGCTGCGCAAGCTCTTCACGGACCCGCGCCTCGGCGTGGTCGACATGCTCGACGTCTACATGGAGGACTTCGGCAAGCCCGACCCGCTGCCGGCCTCCTGGCTCGCGAAGCTGGACCAGGTCTCCGGGCTCGGAGACAAGGCCGGGCGCGACCGCGAAGAAGCCGAGCGCGCGCGCCAGGCGGCCCGAGACGCCGAGGAATCCTCGCAGGCAGCGGCATCCGGCGGCACCGGCGAGCCCACGACGGCCCCAGGCGTGGCCTCGGCGCCTGCGGAGGACGAGGACTCCGGGGGCGGACCGGAAATCGGCGGGCTCCCCGCGCCGGATCGCCGCGGACCGGACCGCGCCTGAGGGCCGATCCGGCCGGATTCCGGTCCGCCGGCGGAGGGCGGGTGTCAAAAGACCCCAGGACATTCAGGGGCTTGCGCTCGCGAATCATTGCGAAATCGTCTAGTCGCTGCCCAACGACGGCGAGCGATGTATACTCGCGTTCATATTCTTCGACGCACACCCGCCCGGCCAGGACGGGGTACTCCACAACAAGAATCCGCAGGGATAGAAAGACCGAGTACGAGGAGCGCCGGCCGGCACGAACCCGGTCGACGAAGAGCGAATGACGGTGGAGCAAAACGCGGAGGAAATCGCGATCGACCCGGCGCCCGCTGCAGCTTCGGCCCAGCTGCCCGTCGCGGCGGATCTCGAACGCTGGGGCTACAGCCTCCCGGCCGCCGGTGCGCAGGCCAAGCGCGTGGCGCTGGAAGCCCTCGCGCAGGTGATCCAGCCGACGCAACTGCCTTCCGTCCAATACGTCTCCCGCGGAAACACGCTCGTGATCGGCGGCGACGAGCGGGCGGTGGCCGCCGCCGCGCGCCTCGCGACCACGCTGCCCGTCACCCTGCTGCTCACGTCGCGCCCGTCGGCGCAAGCCGCGGCGCTGGCGAGCGCCGATCTCGGCAGCGGCACCTTTCCCATCTGGGGCGGGAAGGTCACTTCCCTGCGGGGCCACCTCGGCGACTTCACCGCGACGCTGGCCGACCTCGCCGCGGTGCGGGAGGGAGCGGCGCTGCCCGCCGGCGCCGTCGCCGTGTTCGACCTCGTGCTGGATTTCTCCGATCCGCCGCTCTTCGGCCACCACCAGCCGCCGCAGGGATACTGGCGCATCGGCGACGAGGCTTCGCTCGAGAGCGCGCTCGAGGAGGCGGCGGGTGCGGTCGGGGAGTTCGACAAGCCCCGTTTCTTCGACTATCGCGCGAATCTCTGCGCGCACTCGCGCTCCGGCATCGCCGGCTGCGAGCGTTGCATCGAGGTCTGCTCGACGGAGGCCATCGCCGCAGACGGCGACCACGTGAAGGTCGATCCGCACCTGTGCATGGGCTGCGGCGCGTGCGCGAGCGTTTGCCCCTCGGGCGCGATGGGTTTCCGCTTCCCGGGCGTGGCCGATCGCGGGGCGCAGCTGCGGGCGCTGCTGGGCGCCTACCGCGGCGCGGGCGGGCGCGACGCGTGCCTGCTCTTCCACAACGGCACCGACGGTCGCGAGTTGCTGCGCGGGCTGGCCGCCGGCGGCGGTGGGCTGCCCGCCCGCGTCGTCCCGCTGGAATCCTGGCACGTGGCCAGCATCGGCATCGACCTGATGCTGGGGGCCGTCGCGCTGGGGGCCAGCCAGGTGGCGATCCTGTCGGCAGGATCCGAAGCGCCCGAGTACGGCGCGGCCCTTCGCGAGCAGGTCGCCCTGGCGCAGGCCATCGTCTCGGGGCTCGGCTACGAGGGCAAGCACTTCGCGCTGGTGGAGGCAGGCTCGCCGGCGGTCCTCGGCGCGGCCCTGGAGGCCCTCTCGCCGGCCCGGGGACCGGACGCGCCCGGGATTTTCGCCCTCTCGGACGACAAGCGCACGAGCGTGGAATTCGCGGTCGAGCACCTGGCGCGGCACGCGCCGTCGCCGGTCACGCGAATCGCGCTGCCGGCCGGCGCCCCCTACGGCGAGGTCATCGTGGACCAGGGCAAGTGCACGCTGTGCCTCGCGTGCGCCGGCGCCTGCCCCGAGTCGGCGCTGATGGATGGCGGTGACGTGCCCCGGCTTCGCTTCCTGGAGCGCAACTGCGTCCAGTGCGGGCTCTGCGAGCGCACCTGTCCCGAGGACGCCATCTCGCTCGCGCCCGGCCTGCTCCTCGGCCCGGCCGCCCGCGAGGCGCGCGTGCTGAACGAGGCCCAGCCCTTCCACTGCGTGTCGTGCGGCAAGGCGTTCGGCACCCGCCAGATGGTCGACGCGATGCTCGGCCGGCTCGCGGGCCACGCGATGTTCTCGGACCCGGCCGCGAAGCGCCGCCTGCAGATGTGCGGCGACTGCCGGATCGTCGACATGATGTCGTCCAAGTCGGAAGTGTCGGTGCTCAAGCTCTAGCCATGGAAGCCACCGTCTCCCGCGTCGACGTCCCCCGCCCGCTGCCGCCGGAGGAGGCGGGTCGCGCGGACTTCTACGCGCTGCTTGCCGCGCTCTTCCACCATGGCCCGGATGCCCGCCTGCTCGGCACGCTCGCGATCGCCGAGCCGCTCGACGGGGGCGATCCGGCGCTCGCCGCGGCCTGGTCCTCGCTCTGCGAGGCCTCCGCGGCAATGGACCCCGAGGCCGCCGCCGCCGAGTACGAGTCGCTGTTCGTGGGCGTGGGCAAGGCCAAGGTCTCGATCTATGCGGGCTTCCACGGCGGCGCCGGCGGCGCACAGCCCCAGCGCGTGCGCCTCATCGAGGACCTCGCGGCGCTCGGGCTCGCGTTCCCCGCCGGACGGACCCTGCCCGAGGACCACTACGCCGGCCTGCTCGACACCATGCGCGTGCTCGTGGCCGGCGGCGCGGGCCGAGGGCCCGCCGGGCTCCCGCAGCAGCGCGCGTTCTTCGAGACGCACATCGCGCCCGGCATCGGCCGGTTCCTCGCCGCCGTCGCGGAGGCGCCCGAATCCAACTACTACCGGAAGGTCGCGGCGCTCGCGCAGGCGTTCGTCCGCATCGAGATCGAGTCGTTCAACCTGGGCTGAAACCCGAAGTCACCCACAGGAGGCGTGAAATGAACAACCAGAGCAAACCCAGCAGCCGCCGCAAGTTCCTGCTCAACGCAGGCCTGGGCGGAGCCGGCGCGGCCGCGGCCGTGGTCGCCGGCCGCCAGGCGCTGACCGGGGCCGCCCCCACCGTCACCAAGGAGGCGCGCGGGTACCACGTCTCCGAACACGTCAAGAAGTACTACAAGACCACGCTCGTCTGAGGAGGCCGACCATGTTGCTCAACCGCAAGTCCGAAGGCCGGGCAGAGCGCGCCAACCCGCTCGCCCGCGCCATGAGCGCCCTCGGGGCGAAGACCGTCGACCGGCGCGCCTTCCTGAAGGGCACGGGCATCACCGCAGGCGCGGCCGCCTTCGCGAGCCAGCTGCCGCTGAACATGATCGGCGAGGCGAAGGCCGCCGAGGGCGCGGGCAAGACCGTGGTGCGTCGCACGGTGTGCACGCACTGCTCCGTGGGCTGCGCCGTCGACGCCGTGGTGCAGGACGGCGTGTGGGTGCGCCAGGAACCGGTGTTCGACTCCCCCCTCAACATGGGCTCGCACTGCGCCAAGGGCGCGTCGGTGCGCGAGCACGGGATGACGGAGCACTCGCACCGCCTGAAGTCGCCGATGAAGCTCGTCGACGGCAAGTACCGCAAGATCTCCTGGGAGCAGGCCATCA